>JBLGCL010000082.1:0-11633 GCA_047617305.1 Natronomonas sp. | reverse complement strand
ACGTGGAGATAGCCATGCCGATCCCGACCAGCGCGAGAACCACCGGCAGAATCGAGAACGCCAACCGAGTCGTCAGCGACATCGGTCCGTTCCCCCGGTCGGGACCCCGCGTTCCATCCCGACGTCCGCTGATGACATTTGGCGATGCTGTTGTGTGTCACCCGTCCTGAACCTTTCGGCGGGAGGGACCGGCGTCGGTCGATCCCCGGCTTATTCGTACTCGATCGTCGCCGGCGGCTTGTGGGTCACGTCGTAGAGGACCCGCGAGACGTTGTCCAGCTGGCCGGTGATCCGGCTCTGGATCCGCTGGAGGGTCTCCCAGTCGATCTCCTGGGCGCGGGCGGTCATCCCGTCGCGGGACTCGACCGACCGAACGGCGACGACCCAGCCGTGGACGCGGTTGTCGCCTTTCACGCCCGTCGCCTTCCCGATGACCGCGGCGAGGGCCTGCCACGGGTCGTACGCCTCGAGTTCGTCCTCGACGACGTGGGTGGCCTCGCGGGCGACCGCGAGTTTCTCCTCGGTGACCTCGCCGATCACGCGGACGGCCAGGCCCGGGCCGGGGAAGGGCATCCGCTCGGAGACGACCGCCTCCAGGCCGAGCGCGCGGGCGACCTCGCGCACCTCGTCCTTGTAGAGGTCGCGGACGGGTTCGACGATCCCCTCGAAGTCGATGACCTCCGGCAGGCCCCCGACGTTGTGGTGGGACTTGATCCCGCCCTCGGACTCGATGCGGTCGGGGTAGATCGTCCCCTGGACGAGGTAGTCGGCGTCCGCCGCACGGGCCTCGCGCTCGAACTCCCGGATGAACCCCTCGCCGATGACCTTGCGCTTCTCCTCGGGATCGGTGACGCCCTCGAGGCGATCGAGGAACCGGTCCTGGGCCTCGACGATCCGGAGGCCCTCCATGTAGTCGAACGTCTCGCGGATGGCCTCGGTCTCGCCCTTTCGCATCAGGCCAGTGTCGACGTAGACCGGCGTGAGGCGGTCGCCGACCGCCTCGTAGGCGAGCGCGGCCGCGACCGACGAGTCCACGCCACCGGAGAGCGCGATGATGGCGTTGGCGTCCCCGATCTCCGCGGCGATCTCGGCGACGGCCTCGTCGACGAACGCGTCGGCGTCGACCATCAGGCCTGCACCTCCCGATCCAGCCCGGTCAGTTCGAGCATCGCCTCGACGAAGCCGACGAACGGCGGACTGGCACGCCCGGGGCGCGACCGGAACTCGGGGTGGAACTGCGTCCCGAGGAAGAAGGGGTGGGTCTCAAGTTCGAGGATCTCCATCCGATGGCCGGCCTTCCCGGAGAAGACCAGGTCGGTGTCCTCGAAGCCGTCGAAGTACTCGGGGTTGACCTCGTAGCGGTGGCGGTGGCGCTCCGTACAACTCGTGGCGTCGTAGAGGTCGTGCGCGAGCGTTCCGGGCACGATTTCGGTCTCGTGGGCCCCCAGGCGCATCGTCCCGCCCATGTCCTCGGTCTCGTACTGCTCGGGCAGCAGGTCGATGACGGGGTGGGACGCTTCCGGATCCATCTCGGCCGAGTGGGCGTCCTCCAGCCCCAGGACGTTGCGGGCGAACTCGACGACGGCCATCTGGAAGCCCAGGCAGAGCCCGAGGAAGGGGACGTCGTTCTCGCGGGCGTACCGCGCGGCCTCGATCTTGCCCTCGGTACCGCGGGCGCCGAAGCCGCCGGGGACGATGATCCCGTCGGCGTCGTGGAGTTCCCCCGCGTGGCCGTCCGCCAGTTCCTCCGCGTGGATCCAGGTGGTGTCGACGTCCACCCGCGCCTCGAGGCCGGCGTGTTTCAGGGACTCGTGGATCGAGATGTAGGCGTCCTCGAGGCCGTACTTCCCGACGAGGGCGACGCGGACTTCACCGTCGGTGTCCCGGGTGACGAGTTCCCGCCAGGACTGGTCGCGCTCGGCCGGGGGGAGCGCGCGGTCGTCGAGGTTCAACTGGGACATGACGTACTCGTCGAGCCCCTCCTCCTCGACCATCAGCGGGACGTGATAGATCTCCTCGACGTCGGGGTTCGAGAAGACCGCGTCGGTCGGCACGTCACAGAACAGCGCGATTTTCTCCCGGGTCTTCTCCTCGAGCGGGTCCTCGCAGCGTCCGACGACGATGTCCGGCTGGAGCCCGATCGACCGCAGTTCCTTGACGCTGTGCTGGGTCGGCTTGGTCTTCTGCTCGCCGTTCTTCGAGTAGGGCACGAGCGTGACGTGGGCGAAGACGATGTCCTCGTCGTCCTCCTCCTGTGAGAACTGCCGCAACGCCTCGAGGAAGGCCATGCCCTCGATGTCGCCGACGGTACCGCCGACCTCGACGATGCAGACGTCGTGCCCCTCGGCGGCCTCGCGGATCCGGCGCTTGATGTCGTCCGTGATGTGCGGGATGATCTGGACGGTCTTGCCCAGGTAGTCGCCGGCGCGTTCCTTCTCGATGACGTTGCGGTAGACCTTGCCCGTCGTGACGTTGTGGTCCGCGGTCATGTCGATGTCGAGGAACCGCTCGTAGTTCCCCAGGTCCAGGTCCACCTCGGCGCCGTCCTTCAGGACGTACACCTCCCCGTGCTGGAAGGGGTTCATCGTCCCGGCGTCCACGTTCAGGTACGGGTCGATCTTGACGGCCGTGACGTCGAACCCGGCGTTGTCAAGGAGCCGGCCGGTGCTGGCGGCCGTGATCCCCTTCCCGAGTCCCGACATCACGCCCCCCGTGACGAAAACGAACTTGTTCCCGAGCGAGGGGTCGTACTCGGTTTCCTTCGGCATACCGTGTGTCCGGCAGGGCCCCTCAAAACCGTTTCGAAGCGCGCAAGATCGGGTCGGAGAAACGTGGTACTGCGTTGGGACATACCCGAGTGTGACGTCACGCATCGGGCGCCCACGCTCCGAAACCGGAATACGTTCGCAGGGTGATTCGAGGGTATGGAAATCCGTTCGCTCCGCCGTAACGAGGTCGCCGAGTTGATCGACGACCTGTGGTTACCCTTCGCCGAGGAAATGGCCGAGGTCGATTCCTACAACGAACTCGCGGCTGACGCCCGCGATCATGCCTTCGCCTACCTGCGCGAGCGACTACAGGACTAGGACGTGGCGACGTTCGTCGCCGACGCCGGCGAGGAGCTCGCGGGCTACGTCGAGGGGGAGTACCGGTCTCCGCCGCCGGTGTTCGCCCGCGGTCCCGAGGTGTACGTCGAGGGGGTGTACGTGCGACCCGACTACCGCCGGGCAGGCCTAGCCGAGGACCTGATGGACCGGGTCAAGGACTGGGCCGTCGAGCGAGGGTGTTCGCGAGTCACACTCGACGTGAACGCGGCGAACGAGAGCGCCGGAGAACTCTACGAGGTCCGAGGGTATTCGGTGAAGCGCCACCGGATGGTTCGGGAACTCTCGTGAGCCTGTAGACGAAATAGGTCGTCACGAGAAAAATATATTCGTCTACAGGCCGAACGAGCAAGCGTGTCGGACGAAGACTCCACTCCGCCCCCGGGGTTCGACCTTGCCGACGAATTCGGCGCCGATCTCGCCGCCGAACCGGCCGACGAGCGCGTGTATCGGATTGCACTGCAACTCCACGACCCGGCTCGTGTCGCCTCGGTCGCGGAGCGAGCCGACTGTGCCCCCGACACCGCCCGGCGCCACCTCGAACGGCTCGCCGAGATCGGCGTCGTCGAACGAGTCGCCGACGACCCCGCCACGTACCGTCGGAACGAGTCGTACTTCGAGTGGCGCAAGCGGCACCGGCTCGAAGGGTTGTCGGATGCGGAGTTACGGGCGCGGCTTGCCGACCTCGCCGAACGTGAACGGGAGTTCCGGGACCGGTACGACGCCGCCGGGCCGGGCGACGTCGACGCCCTCGACGTCGCCGATTACGACGAAATCGAGGACGTGTGGCTGGACCTGAGCGAGTGGGAAACGGTCAGACGCCGCATCCGCCGGATCGAGGCCGTCCGACAGACACGGGCGGACGACTCGAATTCGGAATCGAGGTCGGAGGTCGCGTAGGCGTGACCGGGCCGGGCGACGCGAGGCAGACGGTCGACGCGGAGACGCTTCGGTATCTCTCACGGATCCTCGGACGGCAACCCGAAGTGCAGGAGACCTCGCTCTTCCCGGCGAACAGGCAGGAATCGCTCGTCGTCGTTCTGGAAAACGAGTACTATCCCGAGGCTGTCGACGAGGCCCGTCTCGAGGTTCGGGCCTACACGAACGGCGATTTTCACGTTTCCTCTGTCGAGTCGTACTTGGGCGAACGGCAGCGTTGCCGGTGGGATCGCCACGACCAGGATTACAATTCGCGGGATCATTTCCATCCGTTCCCGGATGCCGGAACATCTGAGGCCGAGGATCGGGACTTCCCGACCGACCTGACTGCGGTTTTGGAACGTGTCGTCGTACCGTGGGTCGAAACCCGCCTCGGCGAGATCTGGGAGGAGTAATCCCTATCCGAGTTCCTCCGCGAAAAACCCGGACACGGCGTCCCCGACCTTCCCGCCCTGGCCGACGAAGTGGTGGTCGGCCGAACACTCGACGAGGTCGTGGCCGAGGTCCCGCGCCTTCTCGACGACCGGCTCCCACTCGGCCGTTTCGTCGCGCGACCCGTAGACGACCTGCGTCCGGCAGGGGAGGCGTTCGAGGGCGTCCACGACGTCGAGGTCCGGGGCGACTCCCGCGGCGGGGGCGAGTGCCGAGACGGCCCGGACGTCCACGTCGGCCGCGGCGAGGATCGCCATCGCGCCGCCGAAGCTGTAGCCGAAGAGGCCGACGCGGTCGTAGCGCTCGCGCGCCCAGCGCACGGCGTTCCGGGCGTCCTCGCGCTCGCCGTAGCCGCCGTCCCACTCGCCGTAGTCGAACCGGAGGCAATCGACGCCGACCTCGTTGAGCGCCTCGCACACCGTGCGCAGGCGGCGATCCCGGCGGTTGCCGCCGTACTGCGGATGGGGTGGACAAGCGACGACCGCGGCCGGGGGGCCCGAACCGTCGACGCCTGCAGCGTCGCCATCGCCGGCCACGTCGAGAGTCCCACGGACGTCCCGCGCCCCGGGGACCAGCACCGTCTCGGAAGTCATACGACGGGGTTGGCCGGAGGACACCAAAAGCCCCGCGACGAACCGTCGCCCCGGACGCCAACCAACCACGCTTTTAATATTGTCCTTCCCAACTGAAAGGTATGGGAATCCTCTCGCGTACGTCCTACCTCATCCGCTCGAAGCTCAACTCCCTCCTCAATCGGGCGGAGGACCCGGGGGAGTCGCTGGATTACTCCTACGAGCAGCTTCGGGACGAGCTCCAGGACGTGAAACGGGGCATCGCCGACCTGACCACCCAGAAGAAGCGTCTCGAGATGCAGAAACGGCGCCTCGAGGAGAACGTCGAGAAGCACAACGAACAGGCCCGCGAGGCCGTCAAGCAGGACCGCGAGGACCTGGCCCGCCGCGCCCTCGAGAAGAAGAAGGCGAAGATGACCCAGATCGAGGAACTCGAGACCCAGATCGCCGACCTCCAGAACACGCAGGACCAACTGATCGAGAAGAAGGAGACGCTCCAGAACCGCATCGAGGAGTTCCGCACGAAGAAGGAGACGATGAAGGCCCGCTACGAGGCCGCCGAGGCCAGCGCGCGCGTCTCCGAGGCGATGACGGGCGCCGGCGATGAGATGGAGGACGTCGGCCGGGCCATCGAACGGGCCGAGGAGCGGACGCAGGACATGGAGGCCCGCGCCGCCGCGATGGACGAACTCCAGGAGACCGGCGCGTTCGAGGACGCGGTCTCGGACAAGGACCAGATCGACCGCGAACTCGAGGAACTCGGCACCGACAGCCAGGTCGAGGCCGAACTGGAGACGCTGAAGAGCGAGATGGACACGGGGGAGCCGGCGACCGAGGACGAGGAAGCGGAAGCCGAGGAGTCCGAAAGCGACGTCGAGGCGGACGTCGAGCCGTCGGAGGAGGTTGACGTCGACGAGAGCGAAGTCGAGGCCGAACTCGAGCAGCTCAAGGACGAGGAGGAGAGCTAGGGCGGGTTCGGCGTCCGAGTCTCAGGGTCGGGCGCCGGTGCCGGGCGTTTCGGTGAGTTCTATCGTCCCGTCGTCGTTCACGGGACCGTCGTACGGGTCCTCGGCGAGCAACAGCGACCCGTCGAGGTCGGCGTAGTCGAGCAGTGGAGCGAGGTGCGCGCCCGCGGCGATCGAGGCGTTGCTCTCGGTCATACACCCGAGCATCACCTCCAGGCCGTGGGCGTGAGCGGTATGGATCATCCGCATCGCCTCGCGAAGGCCGCCACACTTCATCAGCTTCAGGTTCGCGATGTCGGCCTTGTCCGCGATGGCGGGAACGTCCTCGAGCGTGATACAGGACTCGTCGGCCGCGATCGGGAGCGCCCCGTTTTCGTAGACGAACTTCAGGCCTTCGGGGTCCTCGGCAGGGACGGGCTGTTCGACGAACTCCACGCCGTGGTCGGCCAGGACCTCCGTCATTCGGACGGCCTCGCGCGGCGTCCAGGCCTCGTTCGCGTCGACGCGGATCGTCGCCCCGGGGGCAGCCTCGCGGATCGCCGCCACGATCTCCTCGTCGCGGTCGGTCCCGAGTTTGACCTTCAGGATCTCGTGACCCGCACCGACCGCCTCGGCGGCGCGTTCGCGCATCCGCTCGGTCGGGTCGATCCCGATCGTGTACGAGGTCGACACCGCCTCGGCGGGATCGAGTCCCCAGTATCGATAGAGGGGGGCGTCGAGTCGCTTACTGACGAGGTCGTGCAGGGCGATGCTGACCGCACACCGGGCCGCGGGGTTACGCTCGACCGTCTCGCGCATCCGCCGCTCGATCCGTTCGAGCTGGTGAGGATCGCCGACGTCCTCGACCACGGTCAGCAGCTCCGGCAGGACCGCCTCGACCGTGTCGGCAGTTTCGCCGTAGTGGCTCGACGGGCCGGCGCCGCCGACGCCGACGGTGCCGGACTCGTCCTCGATCTCGACGACGACGAGATCGGCCTCGGTGGTCGTGCCCCGGGAGATGGTGAAGTCGTGTTCGAGCGGGAGTTGCAGGCGTTCGAACCGGGTGTCCAGGGTCATCGTTCCGTGATTGCCTCCACGAGGGGCTTCGAATCGAAACGGATTGGATCTGTCGATGGGGCGCCCAGTCGGTCGGCGTAGTCGTCGACCGCCTCGCGGGCCGTCTCGTCGTCCGGGAGCTCCCGGGTGTTGAGGGCGCCGGCGACGACCGTCGTTTCGTGGACCGGAGCCGCGAGGTCCTCGTAAAGGTCGACGTACTCCTGGATCGACGGCATCTCGAAGGACTCGTACCCGTGAATGACTTCGCGACCCGCGTTGTGGCAGAGAATCAGTTCGTCGGCCATCGATCCGTGAAGGATGCTGCAGGTCACGCCCGAGTACGCCGGGTGGACGATACTGCCCTGTCCCTCGACGACGAGGTAGTCGTGTTCGTCGCCCTTCTCGAGAACCATTCGCTCCACGGCCCCGGCCGCAAAGTCGCTGACCGTCCGGTCGACGGGGATCCCCCACCCCTCGATCAGGATCCCGGTCTGGCCGGTGGGGATCGCGGCGGCGTCGTATCCTTCCTCGATCAGCGCGTCGACGAGCTCCATCGTCACGGTCATCTTGCCCGAGGCGCAGTCGGTGCCGACCGTCAGGACGATTTTCGCGTCGACATCGGCCGCCTCGCCCGCGCTGACGTCGAGGTCGTCCGGCGGGTCGCGGACGTCCCGGAGTTCGACGTCGTGCTCGTCCGCGAGGCGGGCGAACCCGTCGTCCTCGGAGAGGAAGTAGTGGAGACCGGCGTAGACATCACAGCCGCGGCGGATCGCCGTCCTGACGTCCGGTCGCCAGGAGTCGTCGAAGTCGCCACCGATGGGTGAGATGCCGATGATCAGCGCGTCGACCGATCCCTCGACGTCGTCCATCCCGGCGACGATGGGTGCGTCCTGCACGTCGGCCGCGTGGTCCCGGACGCGGGTCCCGGCCGCATCGCGGTCGAGGACGGCCGCGACGTCGAAGTCGGCGTACCGTAGGATACCGATAGCAGTCTTTGCTCGCCCCGGGAATTTCTCGTGGGCGAGAATCGCGACTCGCATGCCAGTACGATGAGGAGCCGCCCCAATAAGGATAGCCAAATCGGCAGGTGGCATCAGGGAGCCGACATAACTGGACCGAAGCCGCCAAACGTCCGTGTCGTTCCACTGGGAGCCCGTCGGGACCGGGTTTGGCCCCGACTTCCGCCGTCGAAACTCCGGGGAGCGTGCCGGAATACGGACCGCCGAGTCCGGTCCTACACGCAGTAAAGCCGCGTCGTGAAGAACGAGTCGAACGCGTCCGAGAGCGCTTCCGCCGGATCGCCGGTCGCGTCGACCGTCGCCGTGACGTCGGCCTCGTCGGCGAACTCGTCGACTGCGGCCCGGTCGCCGACCACGATCAGGCGGTCGGCCTCCCGGTCGGCGATCGCCGACCGACAGCGGTCGAGGTGGGCGTCGATCTGTTCGTCCCGACGGCGTTCGAACCGGTCCTGGGAGAAGCCGCCCTTGGAGTGCTCGCCGTGGACCTCGCTCTCGAACGCCTCGACGGACAGCCGTTCGCCCCCTCGATACTCCCCGATCGCGAACCGATCGGCCCGGACGAGCGCGAACGCGAACCGGCCCGTCGGCCGGAACCACGAGCGATCGATCCGGAACGCGTCGTCCCAGGAACTGAAGGGGTCCGGTTCGATCGGCGGCCGGAACGCGACTGAAACGAGGCCCGCGTCGTCGGTGTAGGCCAGACAGGGGGCTGCACGCTCGACCAGTGCCGTCCGTTCCCCGAACGCTTCGCGGACGGCCGTTGGAGGGTCGTCCGCGACCATGGCCGAGAGCGCACCTTCGGGACCGGCGTCGACGCTTTCCAGCCGGTCGAGCACCGCGTCGAGACGATCGTCCGAGAGGTCCGCGGTCCGCCTGAACGAGAGGTGTCGCTCGTCGCCCTCGAGTCGGTCGATCTCCCCCTCTAATTGTGCGATCCGATCCTCTAAGCGGTTGACCCGCTCCTCGGCGTCCTGGCGCTTTCTGGCGGCCTCCGCGCGGCGCCGTTCCTCGGCGTCGAGTTGCTCCTGCAGTCGGTCGCGTTCGGCTTCGACTTCCTCGATTCGATCCTTGAGGGCCGCCCGCCCGAGCAACTCGTCGAGCATCGGGTGAACGGGCGAACGCGGCGCACTTCTAGGTTCCGGAGGGCGGTCGATACCCCGACAGCTGGAGGAGTTGCTCGGCCCGGTCGGCCTTCGCCAGCAGGACCTCCCGGAGTGTCGGTGGGTTCTCCACGTCGACGTCCTCGAGCATCCCTTCGGGGAGCGCGAGCGTGTTCCCCGGAACCGCCTTGTTCCCGTGGACCGGAAAGTGGCGGTTGCCGAGTTTCATCACGAGCGGGGCGTCCAGCCGTTCGACGCCCTCGCCGGTGGCGTACAGTTGCTCGTTGACCCGTTCGTGTTGCTCGCGCTGCATCGCGGGGCGGCCCCCGTCGAACGGCTCGACGTAGAGCCGTCCGAAGTAGTAGCCGCTCGAGAACTCCGCGAACATGCTATACGTTAACAAATAAATCTCGCCGACGAATAAGCGTTCCGGCGGTGCCGCCGCCGACTCGATAATTTCCAAAAGAAACCGTCCTCGTCGGGAGGCGGGGGTAGTATTACGACCTGAAATAGCCGATTAAACGCTTTCGAATCATTAAAACGGCTCGTTGCGGTGTTGAACGATGAACGAAGGGTCCCGTGACTCCGGGACTCGCGGCGTGAACGAAACGAACGAAACTCCCTCTTTTTGTGTAACGGGAGAGAAGAATGGGGTAGATGAAGGCCCGACTCGTCGTCACGGTGGCGGTCGTCGCCCTCGTAGCGGGAGCGGGAATGCTCGTCGGCGGTTCGGGGGGCAGCGTCTCGGCAGGGTCGAGTGTCTCGCAGACGAACGCCTCCGCCGGGAACGGGACGTCGATGGGAGCGCAGATCTCCTCGTTCATGGGAGCGACCGCTGCGGAAGCGAACGGCTCCGTCGAGAACGGCATGTTCGCGGCGTCGTTCAACGCCACCCCGCCGGGCAACCGAACGTCAGTGGTCGAGAACCGGACCCACGTCCTCGAGCGGCGCCTCAAGCGCCTTCAAACCCGGAAGGCGGCACTGATCGCCAACCGGGAGAACATGACCCGGGCCGCCTACGTCGCCCGGATGGGAGCCCTCACGGGGCAGATCGAGTCGCTCCAGGCGGCGATCAATCAGACGGTCCAATTCGCCGAAAGAACCGGCGCGAACGCGTCTCGACTGGCGAAACTCGGCCGCGAAGCCCGGAACTTGACGGGGCCGGAAATCGCCCGACTGGCTCGAAACGGGACTGTCGGGGTGGGCACCCCCGGTGCCGGACCGCCAGACGGGACTCCCGGGAAAGGACAGGGCCAGGGAGAAGGAAAAGAGGCGGGCAACGGCTCCGATCAGGGGGAAGGCCAGGGAAACGACGGGAATCAGGGCGAAGGTAAGGGCGGGGACAAGGGACAAGGCAACGACGGGGGCCAGGGCGAAGGTAAGGACGGCGATCAGGGTGAGGACAACGACGGTAACCAGGGCAGCCCCCCTGACTCGGCAACTGGTCCGCCGCCAACTCCAGTCAATAAAACGTAACGGGCACGGCACGCTTTTGAGTGACCGTCTCCTACCAGTGGCCGAATGGACTCCGCCGCGTTACTCGACCTGCTGGGCAACGAGAACCGGCGACGAATCCTTCGCCTCCTCGCCCGGAAGCCCTGCTACGTGACCGAGATCAGCGAGTCGCTCGGAGTTAGTCCGAAGGCCGTGATCGACCACCTCCGCAAGCTGGAGGAGGCGGGACTCGTCGAGAGCCACACGGACGATCGGCGGCGGAAGTACTTCCGGATCGCTCGAAACGTCCGTCTCGAGGTGAACGTCGGCCCGTACGGGTTCGGCACGAAGAGCGCCTACGCCGCGAACTCGAACCTGGACGCGACGGCGCTCCGTCACCTCTCGCTCGACGTGGAGTTCCGCGAGGCGGACGACCTTTCGAAGTTGGCGGGCGAACTCCGCAGCCTGGACGAGTTGCAGAACGAACTCTCGCTTGCCCAGCGGCTGGTCCAGGGCCGGCTGACGAAGGTGCTCGACCGGCTGACCGACCGGATGGACGACGACTCGCGCTACGACGACCGACTGTACGCCGACATCCTGCTGTCGCTCACCAGCGGTCCGCTCGACAGCGGCGAGTTGGCCCGCGGGCTGAACGTTCCGGAACCGATCGTCACCTCGGCGCTCTCGACGATGGCCGACCAAGGCGTCGTGACGAACGGGGAGGACGGCTGGCAACTCGCCGACTAGAGGTCCTTCGTGAGTCCAGTTTTGAGATCGCGTCCGAAGTAGAGTCCGAGGATCGCGCCGACCAGTCCGCCAACGGCACCCGTGACGACGAGAGGGGCTCCGATCCCGACGATCGTGAGGGTGAGGTTGTTGAGGAGTGCTGCCGCCCCGCCGACGAGAAGGCCTGCAGCGCCGGTTTCGGCGTAGCTCCCCTCGCTCTCGAACAGGCCGATCGCTAACCCGCCGATCAGGATACCCAGGAAGGTTGCGAGCAGCGCCGGCAAGAGCGGCACGAACCCCGCGGCGA
>JBLGCL010000081.1:0-11865 GCA_047617305.1 Natronomonas sp. | reverse complement strand
AGTCCGGACGTGGGCTGCCGGAATCGCGGGCCCGAGGGGTTTCGGTGTCAAGGCCAGGGGCGGCGGTCGTGGGCCCCGGGACGCGGACACAGACACGGGAATCGCCATGAGAGCAGATACACACCCACTAACGGAGCATCGTTCGGATGAGTTCTGACAAAGGGTCGAAGAAATCAGAGAAGGCAGCGCTGGCCCCCAACGAAGCGATAGTCCGCGAGTTGACCTACATCTTCGAGCCCTTAGCCAAGGCGGTAAGAGAGGCCGACAAGGGGAACACGAAGCCACTGGTCGAGTTGCTCGAGGACGTCGGCGTCGAGAACGCGGTCCAGCACGCCTCGAAGGGGCCGCTGTATGATTCGATAGTGGGGTGCGTAGAGTTTGCCAACGGCGTGGTCGCTGTCATAGAGGCGGTGGCCAAATACGATTCGTTCCTCAAGGCGGTCCTATCCGAACCGAGGCTGATTGGCGAGGGACTTCAGGGCGTGATAGGCATCGTCAAGATGCTCGTGACGATTGACGACCTCGATACCGCCACTGTGGACACCGATGCGCTGGGGGAGGCGTTCCTGGATACGCTGATCGTCAAATACCTCAGAAAGCATCAGCCAGTGATGTTCTATCTCGCGCGTGTCGCGGGGTTCGTCGTCGAGCGCGAGGACAAACACGACGAGGTCAAACTCGAGGAGATCGGGCGGATCATGCAGGATCCCGCGTCGCTTCCCGCCGAGGTGTTCGGCTGGGGCACCGACGAACTGAAGACGATGGTGATCCTCAAGTACCTCGCCGTTTTCTTCCGGGAGTTCGAGATCCCGCTCCCCGGCGCAGATTACAAGCTGGATCTCCCGGCGAAGATCGAGCCGGCGACGGACCTCGATCCGGCCGGGAACGCACGCAAGCAACTCGACGTGCCACTCGCCCGCCACAACAGCGATCACGTGCTCGCCGGCACGGGCCTCGAGATCGTTCCCATGCCCGGCACCGACGACGGCAAACTTCCGGGGCTGGCGGTCGTGCCCTACGGCAAGGCCGTCGCTCGGGACACGTGGGAACTCGGGGGCCAGTGGCGGTTCCACGCCGAAGGGATGGGCGCCTTCGAGCACTGGGGGCCGGTGATCCGGCCCGAGACGCCGGTCGAATTCCGCTCCATCGGCGACCAAACCAAGGACGTTCCCGGCGAAATCCACGGGGCCGCGGAAATCCTCTACGGCGACAGGATCACAGAAGGGAAGCCATCGCGCACCACGCTCATCGGCGATCCAGAGAGGAGCCGTCTGGCAGTCAGCCGGGTCTCGCTGTATACGAAGGTCGACTACGACGGCGAAGAGATGGTCTTCACGGTGGGACTCCCGGCCAAGGGGACGATCGGCGTCCACCCGAAGGACTTCGACGGCTTCCTGAGCAAGGTGATGCCCGAGGACGGCCTCTTCTATGACTTCGACGCGACGCTGGCCTGGTCATCCAAGCGCGGGCTCTACCTCGAACAGGCCGACACGACAGAGGCCGCGATCCCGACAAAAGCCTCGCTCGGGCCCGTTACCTTGAACGAGATCTACCTCGCGGCGGAGCCACCTGAATTGAACCTCGGTGCCGGTGACAGCACCAGTGGTGGCGGTGGCGGGGGATCCGGCGACGAGCAGGTCGTGGAGGGGACAATCACGCTCGTGGGGGCTGCCTCGGCGACGGTCACGCTCGGTCCGGTGACGGCGACGGTCAGGCGGATGGGCGTCGAGGCCGACATCTCCTTCCCCGAGGACAAGGACGGCAATCTCGGCTTCGTCGACATGGAGATGGGATTCAAGCCGCCATCGGGTGCCGGCATCTCGTTCGAGGCTGGACCGATAAGCGGGGGCGGCTATCTGGAGTTCGACCCCGAGAACGAACGGTACGCGGGCGTCCTGCAACTGAAGGTTCGGAAGCTGACGATCAACGCGGTCGGCCTGCTGACGACCGAGTTACCGGGCGGGAAGGACGGCTTCTCCCTGCTGCTGATCATCTCCGGGGAGTTCCCGCCGGTCCAGCTGGGGATGGGCTTTACGCTCAACGGCGTCGGCGGGCTCATCGGCGTCAACCGTTCGGTGAAGTCGAAGCCGCTCGGGAACGCCGTCCGGTCGGGGTCGATGGGGTCGATTATGTTCCCGGAAGACCCCGTCGCGAACGCACAGCGCATCATCAGCGATCTGCGGTCGATCTTTCCGCCGACCGACGGCGTCCACGCTGTCGGTCCACTGGCGAAACTGGGATACGGCGGCGGGTCGATGGTCACCATCGACGTGGGGGTCGTCCTCTCGATTCCCACCTGGAAGGTCGTCCTGCTGGGGAAAGTGTCCACCGCCCTGCCCAGCAAGAAGAAGGGGCAGATCAAGCTGAACATGGCGGTTTCTGGCGTGCTCGATATCCCGAACAAGCGGGCCGCGATGGATGCGACACTCTACGATTCGAAACTGGTCATGTGGACGCTGAGCGGGGACATGGCGATGCGTACGCGATGGGGAGATGACCCGCGATTCGTCATGTCTGTTGGCGGCTGGAATCCCCGGTTCGAGCCGCCCTCTGACTTCCCGGCACTCGACCGCATGAGGGCCTCGATGGGCGAGAAAGGGGACAACTTCCGGATGGAACTGAAGGGGTACCTCGCGGTCACGTCGAACACCTTCCAGGTGGGGTGGAGCGTCTTCGGGAAAGCGGAGGTCGGTCCGGCCAGTGTGAAGGGCAAGTTCGACTTCGACGCGCTGTTCGAGTTCAACCCCTTCAAATTCGTCGTCGACTTCCTCGCATCGTTCACCGTGAAAACGCCGGTGGCAAACGCGTCGGTCGAACTCGACGGGACGTTCATGGGCCCCGGTCCGTTCCGGATCCAGGGGACAATGTCGTACGATATTATGGGGGTCTCACAAAAAGTTCAAATAAATGCTACGTTCGGCTCGCCGAAGGGGTCAGAGGAGATGCCGCGGGCGCGGATTCTGCCGAAGCTGACCCAGGAACTGGGCAAGCCGGTCAACTGGAGGGCCCAGCTGCCGGCAGACGGACCGCAGCTGGTCACGTTCCGTGACGTCGAATCAGGCGAGAACGAGGTTCTCGCTCACCCCATGGGAGAAGTTGGCGTGCGCCAGACGGTGGTGCCGCTCGGGTTCGACGTCGAGAAGTTCGGCAAGGCGACCCCGTCGGGGTATACGACGTTCACGATAGAGAGCGTGACCGTCGGCGGGTCGACGGCACTCTCGCTCGAAGACACGACCACCGAACAGTTCGCCCCGGCGAAGTACCGGAAGATGAGCGACGCGGAGAAACTGAACAGCCCGGCGTTCGAGCCCCACACTGCCGGTCGGAAGATGACCCACGAGGGCGTCTACTGTGGCTACGCCTCGGGAACGAAATCGAAGAACGTCAGGTCGGGGTCGTTCGAGTACGAGTGTACGGTCGTCGACCGGTCCCAGGACAACTGGGCGACGGACCTGTCACGACTGGGCCGGTTCGGGGCGGAGGGACTGGATTCGACCTCGGCGCTGCCAGCGGAGGTGGGCGCGTCGCTGGTCAACGTGAGTGCGTCTGCCCAGTCGCCGGTTCGGCAGGGTGGCGATGGGCGGTTCCAGTTGTCGGAGGTCGACAGGCAGGCGGCCGACGCGCAGGCCGCCGGCCTGGCCAGCGAAATCGACATCCCCGAAAGCGGTTCGGATTCGCCGGGCGACAGGCAGGTCGTTCGCGGCGGACAGGACCCGGACGTGGGCGGGCTCTCGGGGACGGTTTCGATGGACCAGCCGGAGTATACTATCGCCACCGCGAGTGACCTCGAGGAGGTCGCTGTGCCAGGCGCGGACGGGCAGATGACGAAATCCCAGGCCCAGCGGGAACTCGCGAAGGCGCGGAAGAAACGCCCGGAGGCGGCAAAGCAGTTGCGGGTCGTCGAGGCCCACAGGGTTCAGTCGACCGGCGGCACACAGGTCGCCACCGATGGAGGTGAAGAATCGTGACGGGAGTCCGCGCACGGCCGACCGCACGAGGATCACAGTCCTGGCGAGCTACCGGAGGTACCGGTCCGGGTCGGCTCGGCGGCCCCGGAGACGGAATCAGGAGGGACCAACCATGAGCAAGCACACGAAATACACATTCTTCCCCATAGTCAGACAGGGGTATCGACCGGAGGAGTCGTTCTCGAAGGGACAGACGAAGAAACAAACGGAGCTATCCGACACGGGTACGACGTCGGTCACGCTCGACGTCAAAGCCGAGGGGGAGGATGGGACGACCACCAAACAGACGGGTGTCGATCTCTCTCTCTACGGTCCGGGCGAGGTGACGAACATCGACAACGACCAGATCGCGCGGCTCGAACCGGAACCGGACACGACGGCATTCTCGCCGAACTACTTCCCGCTGGTGGAGTTCGACAACCCGCTGTTGCCGTGGCTGTTCAGCCCGATGCGGGCCGACGACCAGGGGCGGAACCGTCCCTGGCTGTGTCTGGTCGCAGTCCCGATCGAGGAGACGACGTTCAAGCCGGCCGGGACGGGTCCGTGCCCGGTTCTGGAGACGCCGGCGGCACAACTGCCGGACCCCGCCGAGTCGTGGGCGTGGGCACACGCTCAACTGGTCGGCGACCAGGACCCGAAATCGGCGTTCGAGTCGAACTCGACGGCGACGGTTTCGCGCCTCCTCTGTCCGCGAAACCTCGACCCCACGACGAAATACCGGGCCTGCATCGTCCCGACGTTCGAGGCGGGCCGCCGCGCCGGGCTCGGTCTCGATCCCTATCCCGACAAGCAGTCGAAGCTGCTGGCGTGGTCCGACGAGAAACGCGTCCGGCTGCCGGTCTACCACCACTGGGAGTTCACCACCGCGGAGGAGGGCGATTTCGAGTCGCTGGCGCGGGAACTCGACCCGGTCCAGCTCGGTGAGGACGTGGGCTTCCGGAGCGTCGACGTCAGCAATCCCGGGCCGGTGGACCTGAAACTGCCGGCCAAGCCGGCCGAGGACATCGGCACCGTCGGTATCGGCGGCGCGCTCGTGGGCGTCGGCGCGGATCCCGACACCTACGAAGAGTCGATGCGGTCGAAACTGCGAGACCTGTTGAACAAGCCACAGACTGTCGTCGACAAGACAGACTACGGCGCGGTCGGTCCCCCGCTGTACGGCCAGTGGCACGCTGGCGTGCCCGAACTCGAACCGCCGTCCAAGGACTCTGAGGCGTACTACTACCCGTCGTGGTTCAACACGCTGAACGACGACCCGCGCTATCGCATGGTTGCCGGCTACGGGACCCAGGTCATCCGCGAGGAGCAGGAGCGCCTGATGACCCGCGCCTGGGAGCAGTTCGGCGAAATCCAGAAGGCAAACGAGCGCCTCAGGCGCTTTCAGTTGTCCGAGCGGATTCTCACAAATCGCCACGAGCAACTGTCCTCGCTCTCGACGGGGTCGCTACTGGCGGCCACGTCGCCGGTCAACGCGTACATGAAAGATCCGGAGAGCGGGAAGACTGTCTACGGCGAGGCGCTGGAGAGTGACCTCTCGACGGGGATGGCCTCGATGGCGTTCCGCCGGCTTACCCGCCCAACTGGCCCGATGGCCCGCCGACCGGGCGTAACTCTCGACGCGTCGAACATGGCGACACGCCTGGAGACCGGCCGCGGTCCCCGCGTGACCGACGGGCTGGATTTCACCGTCGAACAGGCAGTCAGCGACGCAGGGTCCAGTCCGGGGCAGTCTTCCGGCGGACCCGACTCGGCAACGAACGTCGCTGTGCAGACCGACGGTGGGCCAGGGATGCCCGACGTCCCTGCCATCCAGCCCGGCCGCGAGGGTGAACTCCCGACGTTCGAGACGGGACAACAGCCGCCCGCAGGAACCCAGGCTGCCGAACCGACCTCGCCGGCGAAGCCACAGGGGGAGGGGCACGACCAGTCGCCGGCGAGCGCCGGGCAGTCCGAGTCGGATACTGATCCGGACATCCAGCAGGCGCTGACAGCGCTGGACAGTCTGGACACGCACGCCCGGACGGCAGAGCGGGCCGTCTCGGACCTCTCGGCTGCGGTCGGGAGCGACGACACGGCCACGCTGACGGACCTGACCGAGACGTCCCCGACGGTCGTCGACCACTGCCGGAGCATCAGGCGAAACACCTTCGACGCGCTCACGCGGGCACTCGGGAAGGTTCTCGCGGACCCCAGGTCCGGGACGCTCTCGGAGGACTTCGACCGGTCGGCCGCGAACGGGCACCTGCAGCGCTTGCACGGTGCCCAGCGCCGCCTGGAGACGGCCGCCGAGACGGCTGTCACACAAATCCAGGCCGGCGACCCGCCGACTGCGATCAAGCGCCGGCTCGACCGAGCCATCCAGGCCCTCGACAAGATAGAGCGGACCAGCGAAGCCCTGCGGTCGGCGCTGACGCCGACAGTGATGCAAGCGATGTCGATGACTGCGCAGACGGACAAGTCGGTCACGGGGCCGAGAACTATCGGCACGTCGTCCCCTGCCGCCCCACAAGAACTTTCGAAAGAGAAGATACGGAACACGATACTGACAGAACTGGACCCACAGGTGGCGCTGCCGAAGTACGCCGGACAGGCGATCGGGATTCCGAATCTCGACAAGCGCGAGGACCCCGTCGAGGAGGTCATGGCGGCGCCGTCGTTCACGACGCCGACGTACGAACTGCTGGCGGATCTGGACCAGGAGTATTTCCTGCCCGGTGCCAGCGATGTGCCACGGGACAGTGTCGGCGTCCTCCAGACGAATCCGCGGTTCATCGAGGCGTTCTTGGCCGGCCTCAACCACGAGTTCGCCCGCGAACTCCAGTGGCGGAAGTTCCCGACCGACCGCCGGGGGACGTACTTCCGGCGGTTCTGGGACCGGCGCGGGAACCCCAACGTCGACCCCTCGAACCCCGAGCAGATGGCCGACATCGAACCGATGCACACCTGGGACGAGAACGACCTCGGGAACAACAGCCCCCGGAAGGACCACGCGAAAGTCATCCTCATGGTCCGGGGTGAACTCCTCCGGCGGTACCCCAACACGGACATCTTCGTCGCGAAAGCAGTCGGCGAGAAGGGAGACCGGGTGCCGGCGCTCCCGGGCACGCACGTCACCCGTGACGACGCCGCGAACGATCCGAACGTCAAGTTCCACGTCTTTCGCGGAACCCTGGAACCAGACATCACCTTCTTCGGGTTCGACCTGTCGCCCGACGAGGCGCTGTACGACCCCTACCACAAGAGTTCCACGGCGGAGCCGAACAACCAGAACGACGAGGGGTGGTTTTTCGTCCTGCAGGAACCGCCGGGCGAAACACGGTTCGGCATGGACGTCGGGACGACGGAGGACGTCGGCTCGACGCCGCTTGGCATCACCCACAACGGCACGACGGAACAGACGACCGAATCGGATTTCCGGGGGAGTGGCGCCGAACACGGCTGGAACGCCCTCTCGTGGGCCCACCTCGTCGAGACGGGCGGCAAGAAACCGGAAGACGTGAAATACGTCGACGTCGACGGGTCACGGCCGGGCAAAGAGGGCTGGACGGTCGAAGAGAAAACGTCCCACCTGAGCGAGACTGACGGAAAGAACGAACCGTTACCGACGTACGACAGCGAGGACGCGGCGGAGTGGGGGTTCAATAGCGCTCACATGGCCCGTGCGACCTGGCAACTCCCGGTCCGGATCAGCATCCACGCCGACGACATGATGCCCGAGGAGCCACCGACCGACGACACCGACTGGCAAAACGTGCAATTCGACACACCCACCACAGCCACGATCAGGAGGGAGTCACAGTGAGTTCGAACGCTGCAGATCCGTGGGCGGCGGTCGAGACGGCCCGGGCGGCCTGGAAACAGGTCGACGCGGAGATTCCGCGGCTCCGCATGGTCCACAGCGACCTCTCGGACCTGCACGATGCCCTCGAACGAAACAAGCCGGGCCGAGCACAGCCCGGGGCGGTCGTAGAGAGTCTCGACCGCCTGGGCGGGGAGAGCGCCGACCGCCGGCAGGCGCTCGGTTTCCTGACCGACCCCCTGTTCGAGGATGGCACCACGCTCCACGATGCGTTCAAGCGAGGGCGGGCAATCACCCCCGCGGCCGACGCCGTCGCCGGTGCGCTGACCGCCTATGTCGGCGGAAGCGACTGGTCGGCCGTCCGGACTGCCGTCTCCGACGTCGTCCAGCCCTCGGAAGGGCCGATGGCCGTCGACACGACGACGCTCGACCAGCTCGTCACGCTGTTCGAACTCGCCATCGAGGCGGGCATCGCGGCCCGCTCGAAACACGCCGACGCGCTCTCGAAGGCGCTCGTCGACGCCTACGGCGGCACATCCGGCACCGAGGATCTGCTCGCCGACCTCGACGAACAGCCCATCGCGATGTTGCCCGTCCGGCTGGAGACGCGGTTCGTCGACAAGAACCGCAAACGGGAAGGCGAACTGACGGACCTGCTGGTGCGCGTCTACCCGGACCAGATTCACGTCGACTCCCACGAGGAACAGCTCACCGACGACGAGGTGCTGTGGGGACAGAACTTCTGGGCGACGCTGTGGTACGCGCGGCATCCGGACCCGTCGGTGGTCCCGAACGACCCGACCGCCGAGTATCTGACAGGCCGGCTGCCCACCCAGCGGCTGCGGGAACTGGTGGCTGACATCGACCCGGGGAAGTTCTCGGACCAGCACCACAAGCGGTACCGGGAGCTGAAAGAGCGGGCCTGGAAGCAGTTGCTCGACCGGTTCGGCCGCAAGCGGGCGGCCTACGTGGTCCACGCGCTCGAACCGACCGACAGCGACCTGGCCGACGACCTGCTCACGCGGCCGGATCCGCCACCGGACCTTGACCTGACGATCGAACAGCCGCCCGTCTCGATGACACCCGTGGACGTCGCGAAGGGCGGCGGTGGCGACACGAAGGGATCGAAGAGCCAGAGCGACCAGACATCCGCCATCACGGATCCGAAACTCGCGTTCGACGATCCGGCACTCTCCGGGACCGTCACTGAGACCCCGACCGTCAAAACTGACTTGTCTGGACTCTCCCTCGGAGATAGTGGCCAGTCCGGCGGCAATCCCGGGTCCGGTGGGTCCGAGGCGTCGGACAAATCGCGGACGTCACTCCCGAACAAGGTGCCGGCGATATCGTTCCCGGAGGTGCCGCGCAAGCCGCAGTCGTGGACCCAGCAACCGCGGGCAGCGCTGCTCCCGGATCGCTGGGTCGCCATCGGCGAGTGGGAGGACGGGCAGGGCAAGACCCAGCGGACCGCCGTTGCTGGCAATCCCGTTCGCGAACCGCTCCCGATGGGGCCGAGCCCCGAATCCGTCGCGGCCGAGAACGTCGAGAGCGGCGACTCGGACTCCCCGGCCCCGGAGGGCACCGGCTGGATGGTCGATTTCGACGAGGCAACGTCTGTCGGGATGGGCCTGCGTCTGAACATCGCGGGACTGTCGGGCTTCGACCCGGCCCGGGGCTTTTCGCGGCTCATGGTCGTCGGCGTGAAGGCATCGATGGACGCCAGCGCGACGCCGGACGCAGTAGAGGACCTGCTGGACGGCCACCACTACACCGACGGCCTGGAGTTCCTCGAGGGCGGCACGCCGACAAATAACCACGACGGGTCCGCCGGCTACTCGCGCACGGACGACCCGCTGGAGAGCATGGACGTCGAGTGCGTCCCGCCACTGGTCGAGAGTGGCGACCGCTCGGACGGTGACCTCCTCGCGCGGGCGCTCGCAGTCGACAGCGCAGACGACCACGTCTTCGCCAACGTCGAGAACGCGGACGGGACCCAGCAGCGTGACGCCCGCCACATGAACTCGGCGCTGTGGCCGGCCACGTTCGGGTACTTCTTCCAGGACCTCATGCTCGACAACAAGTTCACCAGCAATGCGAGCCTCTGGGGCGGGCCCTCGAAGCACCTTACCGGGTCCCAGCGCCGGTCGGCGCTCGACACGCCGATGCTGTGGCACGACGCCTACCGCCGCCACTTCGTCCGGTACGTCCGCGGCCAGGGACCGTTCCCGGCGATGCGCGTCGGCAAACAGCCCTACGGTATCTTGCCCACGAAGGCAATCGAGACGGACATCGACGTGACGATCGTCGACCAGACGCTCGTGGCGGACCTCCAGCAGGGGAAGATACAGCTGGCAGAGGTCAAAAAGCAGGGCACGTCCACGTCGGACCTGGTCGACGCCGGCGTCAGTCCACAGACGATGCTGGACGCTGGCGGCAACCCGGACGAACTGCTCAGTGCCGGCGCGGACCCGATGAAAGTGGTCGCGGGGGCAGTCGACCCGAAACAGCACGTCGACCCCCGTGACCTCGCGCCGGAGGCGCTCACGAAGGACGGCCTCGGCCTGCTGGCGACCTCCGGACTCACGAAGTCCAGTCTGGAGGAGGCCGGCATCCCGGTCGAGGACCTCGAACAGGCGGGTGTGACGGTCCGGGACCTCGCGCGCGGCGAGGTGACCCAAGAGCAGCTGTCGGAGGCCGGCGTCACGACGGAGGCCATCGCTGCGGTCGTTCTCCCCGAGCGGGTGAAGTCGCTGGGCATCACGCCGCGGGCGCTGGAGCAGGCAGGCGTCACGCCGGCAGCCCTGTTGCGCGGCGAGATATCGATGGATCAGATCCGGAAACTCGGCCTGTCGACGCGGGCCGTCGCCGACGCAGTTCTCCCGCGCGAGGTCCGCCAACTGGGCATCACGCCGAAGAAGCTGGCCGACGTCGGCGTCTCCCCGCAGGAGCTCATCAACGGCAACGTCTCGGCGTCGGACCTCCAGCAGGCGGGCGTCAGCACCGAGGCGCTGGCCGAGGCGCTGCTCCCGCAGGAACTGAAAGACTTCGGCATCACCCCGAAGCAACTCGGCGAGGCGGTGTCGGTCGACGACCTGTTCAACGGCAACGTCGGCATCGACGACCTCCGGCAGGCCGGGCTCACGACGGAGAATCTTGCCGACGCCGTTCTCCCGCAGTCGTTCAGGGAGGCCGGCATCACGCCCGACTCGCTGTCGTCGGCCGGCATCACGGTCGACGCGGTGCTCAACGGCACGGTGACGCCCGAGGACGTCGTCCAGGCAGGAGTGACGCCGGAGGCGCTGGCGGACGCCGGCGTCCTGCCGGACGCGCTGTCGGAGGTCGGCCACGTCGCGAGCGACCTCATCGACGCGGGGCTCAAGCCGGCGGAGTTGCTCGAACAGGGGCTCTCACCGCAGTCGCTGCTCGACGCGGGCATCGACCCCGGGCTGCTGGTCGACGCCGGGCTCGCACCCAAGAAACTGGTCGACGCCGGAGTCTCTGCGGTCCACCTGGCGACCAAGGCCGGTGCGCCGATGAAGACGCTCGCCAGTTCCGGTGCGTCGGCGTCCGAACTGGCCCGCGTGGGTGCGACTGTCGCGGACCTGGCCGGGAGCGACGTGCCGGCTAGCGAACTCGTCAAGGCCGGCTTCACTGCCGTGGACGTGCTGCAGAGCGGCGCGGACGCGCTCGGCGTCGCGCAGGGCGGCGCTCGCCCCACGGAACTGAAGGATGCGGGCGTCGATGCGGGGACGCTCCGCGAGGCCGGCAAGGCAGCCGGCTCGCTGCAACTGGCCGGCTACTCCGCACAGGAACTCCTGGATACCGGCTACACCGCCGAGGAACTGCTCAACGGCGGTTTCTCACCGGAGGAACTCGAGCAGGCGGGCGTCGACCCCGCGACGGTCGAGGCCGCGGGGCGGGCGGTCGGGGACCTCCTGGCGGCGGGGCATCCGCCGGCCGAACTCAAGGCGAGTGGCTATTCGGCCAAGCAATTGCTCGACGCGGGCCTCGACGCCGCTCAGCTCGCGGCCGCTGGCTACACAGCCGGCGAACTCACCGACGCGGGCGTCCCGGCGAAGGATCTCGCGGCGGCCGGCG
>JBLGCL010000080.1:0-12085 GCA_047617305.1 Natronomonas sp. | reverse complement strand
ATGGCGGAGAAGGTGTGCATGGCCATCGTCCAGAACCACCCGCCGGCGATCGCGAGGCCCGGCGGGAGCGCGCCGTCGATCGCGGCGAAGGCCACGACGCCGGGCAGGACGTACAGCCCGTTCGACAGCGAGTCGAGGACGGGCGTGGTCTTGAACCGGAACGGCGGGGCGCTGTACTCGATCGCCAGGAAGTAGTAGGCGACGAGGATCGCCAGCCCCACCGCCGGGAGCCAGGGCACGAACCCGAAGCCGATGAGGCCCGCCGCTAGGACGGCCAGCCGTATGGACGTGCGGTCGCGATACCTGACCTCCGGCCCCTCGTCGTCCTTCTTCGGGTTCGTGACGTCGATCTCGGCGTCGAAGGCGTCGTTGACGCCGTAGAGGAAGACGTTCGCCGGGATCGTGAAGTAGGCGACCAGGGCGATCGCCAGCGGCGAGAACAGGTCGCCCACGCCGTCGGCCGCGAAGACGACCCCCACGAGTGCCGGGCCGCCCAGGTAGGGCCAGAACCGCGGGCGGGACAGGCGAAGGAGGTAGCCGAGCGGCGTCTCTTCCGAGGGCACCGCCGCGGCCAATCTATCGGCGACGCTCCCGACGGTCCCGCTCGCGTCGACGCCGGTTCCGTTCTCGCCTCCCATGGGTTCGTTACTGCTCGGTGTCTTCCGCGTTCGATTTCATCGCCTCACTCGCCGTGGTCCTCGATCAGTTTCGTCGCGGCGTGCTCGCCGCCGATCAGACACATCGGCACGCCGATCCCTGGGTTCGTGTACGCGCCAGTGAAGTAAAGCCCGTCGACGGCCTTCGACCGGTGTGGCGGGCGGAACGCCGCCGTCTGCCGGAGCGTGTGCGCGATCCCCAGGGCGGTGCCCCTCGTGCTGTTGTACCGGTCCGCGAAGTCGCCCACCGAGAACGTCTCCTCGAAGACGATCCGGTCACGGAGGTCCGCCCCCGTGTTGTCCGCGATGTCCGAAAGGATCAGGTCCCGGTAGGACTCGCGAACCCCTGGCGAGTCGTCGAGCCCCGGCGCGATCGGGACGAGGACGAACAGCGCGGTGTGACCGTCCGGCGCGACGGTGTCGTCCGTCTCGGACGGGACGCAGACGTAGTAAGCCGGGTCGTCCGGCCAGGTCGGATCGTCGAAGATCTCGGCGAAGTGTTCCTCCCAGTTCGTCGGCAGGACGAGCGTGTGGTGGGCGAGTTCGGGCACCTCGCCCTCGACGCCGAGGTAGAGCAGGAACGCCGACGGGGCGTAGGTCCGGGACTCCCAGTAGTCGGCGTCGAACCCGCGCT
Source organism: Natronomonas sp. (assembly GCA_047617305.1). Classification (GTDB taxonomy): domain Archaea; phylum Halobacteriota; class Halobacteria; order Halobacteriales; family Natrialbaceae; genus DATFIX01. The sequence continues at coordinate 10,795 of JBLGCL010000080.1, read as the reverse complement.
TTCGCTCGTCGAGCAGTTCCTGCTCGGTGTGGCGGTAGTCGGCGTCGCTGACGACGAAATCGCACTCGATCCCCTCGCCGTTCCCGTCGCCGTCGTTCCCGATCTCGACCCGGAACCCGCCGGCCCGGCCCTTGATTTCGCTGACCGGAGCGTTCGTCCGGTACTCCACGCCGAGTTCGCGCCCGAGGTCGGCCATGGCGTCGACGACGGCGCCGATGCCGCCCTCCGGGTACCAGACGCCGAGGTTGAAGTCGACGTGACTCATGAGGTTGTACAGCGCCGGCGTGTTGTTCGGCGACCCGCCGAGGAACACCAGCGTGTACTGCATAATCTGCTGGAGTTTCGGGTGGTCGAAGTAGTCCTCCACGTGCTCCTGCATCGACCCCAGCAGCGAGAGCCCGTTGGCGTGGCGCAGGACGTCCATGTCGACGAAATCCCGCAGGCGAGAGCGGTCCGTGTAGACGAAGTGCTCCATGCCCACGTCGTACGTGTACTCCGCCTCGTCGAGGTAGGCCTCCAGGGTTTCGCCGCCGCCGTCCTCGTACTCCTCGAAGACGTCCTTCGCGGCCTCGCGGTCGGCCGGCACGTCGACGCGATCCCCGTCCTTGAAGAAGATCCGGTAGTGGGGATCGAGGCGTTCGAGGTCGTAGTAGTCCTCCGGCGACCGGCCGAAGTAGCCGAAGAACCGCTCGAAGACGTCCGGCATCAGGTACCAGGAGGGCCCCATGTCGAAGCGGAAGCCGTCCGCCTCCAGGACCGACGCCCGGCCGCCCAGCTGTTCGTTCTTCTCGAGCACGGTGACGTCGGCGCCGGCGTCGGCGAGGTAGGCGGCGGTCGAGAGGCCGCCGAACCCGCCGCCGACGATCACGATCTCCGATCCGGCGAGGGCTGTCATCAGGGTTACTTGTGGACGGGAAGTGATAAAGCGGTTGCCTAATTGGGGGTTTGTCGATACCCCGGTCGACCGACGGCCGCCCGTGGACTGCCGAAAGCTGGATCCCCCTTTGCCGGGGCCGGGCCCGTACATTTACGTCTCCCCACTCGAAGCCGGTCCCATGAGCCATGACGAAGGCGAGTCCGAGGACGCGTCGACCGTCGTCGTGACGGGGGGGACCGGGGGCATCGGGGCGGCGGTCGCCCGCGAGTTCGCCGAGGCCGGCGACCGCGTGGTCGTCGGCTCCCGGGACGCGGCGGCGGTCGGGGAACTGGTCGCGGACCTCTCGGAAACCACGGCCGCCACGGGGGTCCGGACCGACGTGCGCGACGAGTTCGATCTGGAGCGCCTGATGGAGACGGCCTCGACGTTCGGCCCCCGAGGCATCGACGTCGTCGTCGCCGCGGCGGGCGTCTACCACGGCGACCCGGGCGAAACGCCGACCGACGAGGAGACCTATGCGTCGTTCGACGATCACCTCCGGACGAACGCCCGCGGCGTCTTCGCGACGATCCGGGAGGCGCTGCCCCACCTCGCGAGCGACGGCCGGGTACTCGTCCCGACGGGGAGCGTCGCCCGGGACCCGCTGCCGGGATTCGGCGCCTACGCGATCTCGAAGGCCGCCGCCGAGGCCGTCGTCCGCACGTTCGCCGTCGACGTCAAGCAGACCGTGGGCTGTGTCGATCCCGGACGCGTGGCGACCGACCTGGCCGGCGGGGAGGGCCGCGATCCGGGAGACGTCGCTCCGCTGTTCCGGTGGGCGGCGACGGAGGCCCCGGCCGACGACCTCGACGGCAGCGTCCTCGAACTGGAAGACTGGCGAACCCGAACGGCCTGAGGACGCGGACTCGTTTCGTCCCGGCCGGAACCGTGGAGTTATTAGGATCGATACCCTGATTCCCGCCGATGGGTATTAACGAAAGGATCGGATTTATTAACTCCGGGGAGGGCGCCACGATCGCCGGCGTCGGTGCCGTCGTCGCCCTGCTCCTGCTGTCCGGGTTCGCGATGATGGTCGCCCGGGGCGATCCCGTCCTGTGGAAACTCCTGGCCATCTCCTGGGTCGCGTTCCTCGCGATGGCCGGCTCCGTGCCTTTCGGCGCCCGGGCCGCGGACGATCCACATCCCCGGACGCTGGTGTGGGGCTACGGGCTCGCCAGCGGCGCGATGATCACGAGCGCCGCCCTCTTCCTGCTCCCGCAGGCGATCGGCCTCGACCCGAGGATCGGCGGGATCGGCGTCGCCCTCGGGCTCCTGACCGGGTTCGGCGTGCACACGATCGGCCACCGCCTGACCCACGCCGACCTGCCCTTCGACCACACCGCCCTCGAGATCGCGGCCCACGCGTTCGCCGCCGGAACGATCATCGGCCTCATCTACGGGACGATGCCGTCGCTGGGCCCCTTGCTCGGGCTGGCGATCGTCTCGCACAAGGGCCCGGCCGGGTACGCCGCGGCGCGCCGGTTTCGCCGGATCGACAAGCCGATCGCCATCCTCCTGATCCCGGCGGCCGGGCTGGGGATCGCGGCCATTCCCGTCGGTCTCGTCGGGCTCCCCCCGATCGATCCGCTCGACGCCCTCGTGTTCGGGTTCGCTGCCGGGATCTTCCTCCACGTCGCGATGGACTTCCTCCCGTCCTGCGAGGTGGGCAGCGACGTCTACGAGGTCGTCTCGCCGGGCGAGCACGAACATCACCTGCTCGACGAACTGCGGATCCACGCGGTCGGCAGTACGGTCGTCGGCGGGGTTGCAGTCGTCGCCGCGTGGCTCGTCGTCGGCTGACCCGGCCCAGAACTCGGGGGCCTACAACCGTCGCTTCGTGTCCGGATCCTCGAGCTCCCAGAGCGCTTCCGGCAGGAAGTCCTCCAGGTGGTCGATCATCCGGCGGTCGGTGACGTCCAGCCCTTCGCAGTGCTCGAACGCCTCGTCGCGCACGTCGACGTGCAGGTCGCCGTCCTCGCGCCAGACCTCCAGGGGGAACACCCAGCACCGGGTCGGTTTCCACCCGTCGTCGGACTCGGCCTGGAGCGCACACAGCCCGTCCTCGCGCAGGAAAAAGCAGGCGTCGCCCGCCTCGTCGACGTGGCACTCGCGGTCCTTTCCTTCCTTCCGGACGAACCGCTCGCCGCGGACGGTCGTGGTCGCCTCGCCGAGGTTCGCCCGCTCCGCGAGGGTCCGGAAGTCCTCGTCGTACAGCATGACCCCGTGGTGACAGCACCACGTGCACTCGTCGACGCACTCGAAGGTGCGGTCGGGGTCGAACTCGACCACGACCTCGCGGCCGGGGTGGACCTCGACGCGGCGGGCGTCCGTTTCGGTCGACACACGGGCTCATCCGGGACGCGAGGGCAAAAGGGTCGCGGAGGAACGCGGGCCGCAATGTAATACGCACTCACACCAGCCGTTCGTACAGTCCCACAAGGTCGTCCTCGATGGCCGCGAGGGTGAAGTTTTCGCTGCGCTCCGCGGCGTTCTCGCCCAGGCGGTCGCGCCGGTCGGGATCGCGGAGTCGGTCCAGGGCGGCCGTGAAGTCCGTCGAGGCCTTCAGACAGTTCTCGCCGTCCGTCAACCACTCGAAGGTCGGGATGTCCCGCACGACGGGTGGCTTGCCGCAGGCCATCGCCTCCAGCAGCGCCATGCCCTCGTTCTCGTTCTTCGTCGGGAAGAAGAAGACATCGCCCGCCGCGAAGGCGCCGCGAACGTCCTCCACGTACCCCGTGAAGGTGCAGTTGTCAGGCGCTCGCTCGACGAGTTCCCGGGTCCGGCGGCGCTGCAGGAACCGGTCGAGGGTCCCGCCGGTCGGGTTGAGGTAGCCGAACCAGGCGAAGTCGAGTTCGGGCATCGCCCGGGCGGTCTCGACGAACGTCTCCAGCCCCTTGCGCTCGATGACGTGCCCGACCATGAAGGCGACCGGCGGGTCGAGGTCGTACCGCTCAAGGTACTCCTCGCGCAGGGATTCGTACCCCTCCAGGCGCTCGGGGTCGAACCCGTTGCTGATCACCGTCGCCGGCGCGTCGGTGTACTCGCGGATCACCTCGCGGTTGTATTCCGAGGGGCAGACGACGTGGTCGGCCAGCGAGTAGGCGTACCGGAGGTAGGGCTTGAGGGGCTTCGCCAGGACGTTCGAGAGCGCGAAGCTCTCGCGGAAGTCCTCTGCCGTCTGGTGGGTATGCACCAGGACGGGGATCCCTCGGCGGCGGGCCCGGTTCGCGTAGTAGATCGACCGCGGCCCCATATTGTTGAGGTGGAGCAGGTCGACGTCGAGCGCGGGGTCGGTGGTGTACTCGATCCCCGCCCGGTCGAGGATCGTCCGCTGGTTCCGCACCGACTGGGCGTGCCCGCCCGTGATCGCCCGCTCCCACTCGAAGTAGTGGCTGACCTTCATCGATCACTCGGGACAACGCGGGGGTCCGTTTTGAAGGTGTGGAGTCCGCGTCGCCACACTGGATCCACGACCCGGCGTGGGCTTCCTCAGTTGTACTCGCGCCACCGATACCCGCACTCCTTGCACTTGAAGAACCGCGTCGGCGGTTCGTCCGCGGAGGCGGTCTGCTTGATGTTGTACCAGGCCTCGCCGTGGCCGCACTCGTCGCAGGTGACGTCGCTGGCGGTCGGCTTCCCCTCGAAGTTGAGCCCTTCCTCGGTCTCGATGACGTCGTCCTCGCTCTGGGCCTCCGTGCTCACGAACTCGGCGGCCCGCTCCTCGTCGCGCTCGACGACGGCGCCGCAGTCCTCGTTCGTACAGACCATGTGGCCGTCCTTGGCCTTCATCATCGAGCCGCAGTCGTCGCAGAACTGCATCGGTACCCCCGCTTGGGACTCCAGGAACTAGTCGTTGATGTTTTCGAGCGCTTCCTCCTCGATCACCACCGGGCAGTTGCGCACCCGGAAGTGCTCGAGGTCGACCAACTCGAGGATCGAGGTTCCCTCGTGGGCGCACCGCACCTCCGGTGGCCCGGAGAAGAACTCGCACTTCTCGCAGTAGGTCGACTTGTCGACGACGTCCTCGCGATCCGCGGGGTCCTCGACGACGAACTCCTCGTCGGACGCGACCTGCTTCCAGAGCGTCTCCTGGTCGACCTCACCGACGTCGACCGCCTCGAAGACGCCGTCGCCCTCGTCGACCCGGTCGGCTTTCGCCCGCATTCGCTCGGCAAGGTCACCCAGGGGACCGTCGGACTCCGATCCCGCGTCGGTACGTTCCGGCCGGTCCGGGCCCGAACCGCCGTCCTCGTTCGTGGTCTCCTCGGGTCCGGGCTCGGAGGGGGCGTCCGTCGCGCGGTCGAAGCTGTCCCCCGGGTCTTCGGACGGTGGAGCCCGGTCCTCGAACGCCGACGGATCGTCGACCGTCTCTGACTCAGGGAAGAGTCGGTCGGCGATTCCCTGGTCGGTCCCGTCGTCGCCGCCCTCGTCCTCGCGGTCGTCCTCGGTGTCCGTCACGTCGAATCACCGTCACGGTCGGCGCTCTTTTCCGCGGCGTTCGTCCAGTCAGCGAAGTCGTCGGGCGATTCGGAACTCGTCGCCGTGTCGGTCGCCGTTTCGGCGTCCGTCCCGTCCCCGGCCAGCCGTTCGAGGTCGCCTTCGTCGGCGGCGTCCACGTCACCCGTGTCGGCCGCCCGCCCCTCCAGCGCCGGCGGGCGACCGGTCTCGAGCACGTGAGACCCGAAGAAGCGCTGTTTGGGCGTGACCTTCGAAAACGTGCTCGCGCAATGCGGGCACGCGGGCCGGGTGAGCAGAGCGATCTCGACGCTCTCCCCACACTCCTCGCACACGGCCGATCGGACGCCGTGCTGGTTGGCGGCGCGCTGGAGCCGCTCCACCTCGGCCCGTCGGGTCACTCGTTCCTCCCGCTCGCGGACCTCGGAGCGTACCTCGACCAGCACCCGGGCGACCTGCTCCAGCTGGTTGTCCAGCCTGTCGGTCTCGTCGGCGAGGTACTCCAGGATCTCCTCGTAGTTCTCGAACCCGGCGTCGAGGTCGTCCCGGATGGCTTCGACGGTTCCCCGGAGGGTGGCCAGTTCCTCGTCGAGCCGGTCGAACCGCTCCGCCGTGGCCTCGAGGTCCTCCCGGAGCTCCTCGTGATCGTGGTCCGCCGGCGCCTTCGCGTCGGTTTCGCGCTTGACCTGCACGACCCGCCGTCGGACGTCCTCGATCAGGTCCACGAACTCCGCCTGTTGGTCCTCGAACCGTTCCTCCACGGCCTCCGGCATCCGGTCAGGTTCTCCCGGCGGGAGGTCGATCGCTCCCTCGCCGTCTTCGGCGACCGCCCGGAACGTCGAGACGAGTTCCGCGAGCAACTGGTCGCGGTCCACGTCCCGGGAGCCGGCCTCCTCGTCGAGCCAGTCCCCGAGATCCGCGGGCAGCGAGACGCCGGTCCGCCGCTCGTCGGACTCCTCGCTCGCCATTCGTTCGACGTTCAACTGGAAAACGGTTAAGCGTTGTTGCAGATCCGACGACCGCCGTCCCGGAGCCTCACCGGATCTTGCGGACGTCGCTGATGTCGAAGCCGCCCTCGCTGATCTCGGTCTCGAACTGGATGATGTTCTCCGCCTCGAGCCGGGAGAGGACGCCCCTGAACTGACGCACGACGAGCGTCCGGGCCCGCTCGGAGCCGCCGGACTCCCACTCGAATAGGAGGGTGCCGTCGGTCGCGTCCATGAGCGAGCCCAGTTGTCGTTCGGCGAGCGGATCCTGGTTTACCAGGATGAGGACGAGCCCACCCCATCGGGCCGAGGCTTTCTTCAGCCCGCGCATCAGGAGGGTGACGTCCGTCCATTCGAGCCGGTCGTCGGAGAGGTCGAGCAGGTCCGACACCGAGTCGAGCAACACGAGGTTGTCGCTTGCGTTTTCGCTGAGGTGGGTGCCGAGCGCTTCCAGGACGCCGCGCTGATCGTGATCGTCGCCGAGGCTGGTGAGGTCCCGGGTCCGGCCGGCGTACCAGTCGGTCGGGATCGGACTCGGCCCGAAGAACTCGGTCGAGAGGTCCGCGAACTCGATGGCGTCGGCCCCCGCCGCCAGGAGGTCCGCATCGAGCGTGTAGCGCATCTCGTCGATCAACTCCGACCGGTCGGCGGTAAACGAGACGTAGTGGATCCCCTCCGGCAGGGTCGCCGCGTCGTCGAGTTGTCCGTAGTGGAGGCCGAACTGATCGTCGTCGGCGCGGGCCAACGCGTTCATCACGGCGCTCGTGTACATGAACTCGCGGCCCCCGGCACCGCCTTCGCTGGCGAGCAACACCACGCTTCCCGCGGGCGCGCCGCCGCCGATCATGGAGTCGAACCGGGAGATGCCCGTCGGGAGACGGTCCATATGCCATCCTGGCCGGCCGACCGCTTACCGTTTGTGGCGCCCGTCGTCGCCAGAGCGAGCGGCTCGGCGTCGTCCCGGCGGCACGCGTTCGATCGCCGCGGCTATCGACGCACGACCGCCCCCTCGTTGTCGACCGGCGATATCCTCACCTCGCCGCCGACGTCGACCTCTTCGAGCGCGGCTTCGGCGTCCGCCCGGGCTCGTTCGACGCGGTCCCGGTCGGTCAGGCCGTACACGGCCGGCCCCCAGGAGGACTGCCCGGCCCCCTCGATCGCGGGACTGGTCGAGAGCGTCGAGACGAGTTTCCCGGCCGGCGGCCGGAAGACCCCGCCCTGCTCGTCGGCGTACCAGGTCCCGTTCAGGCGACCGATCGTCTCCAGGGCCGTTCCGAACGCGTCGACGTCGTCGGTGGCCACGGCGGGCAACAGTCGCCGGGTCGTCACCGCGCTGATTTCGTCGGCGACCCCCGGGTCGGCCTCCTCGATCACCCGGCGGATGCTCCGATCCTCCTCGGTGCCGGACTGCCCCCGCGCCGCGTTCGGGACGACGACCACGAACCGCCAGGCGTCCGGCACCCGGTGACGGGCCAGGACCGGGGGCACGGTCCACTCGCCCTCGGCCGGCGGCGCGGTGGTGAACCGGTCGGTCGGATGGCCGCCGTCGACCACGAACCCACCCGCCTCGAACGTGGCGACGCCGACGCCGCTCCGGCCGCCGCGGCCCAGCGCCGGCGCCGCCGATCGGGCGTCCGGCTCCCTGTCGTGTGCGCCCGCGATAGCTACGTAGGTCGCCAGGGCGAGCTGCGTCCCGCTCCCCAGCCCCACGTGTCTCGGAAGCCGTCGGTGGACTTCGACGCTCGCCCCCGGAACGCCGAGTCGATCGATCGATTCCCGCGCGTACCGGCGGGCGAGGTCGTCGTCGACCTCGAGCCCGTCGCTCGGCGTGGCCTCGACGGTCACCCTGGGCACGTCGATGCCGACGCCGAGGCCGCCGTAGAGGCGTTCGTGGGCGAGCGAGAGGTTCTGGAACCCGAAGTGGAGGCGGGCGCCGGTCGTGACCCGTGGCATACGTGCCTCCGCTAGTCGACGGCCGAACAAGGGGATTTCGACGGTCCGGATCCGAACGCCCGTTCTCAGAGGTCGCCCAGGAGCGACTCCGCGATCACGTCGGCCCCGTTCTCGAACGGGGTCGAGTCGGAGACCGTTTCGATGGCGTCGCCGACCGCCTCCGGCGCGTCGACGACGGTGAATCCGTCGACGTCGGCGCGGTCGATGGCGCGAGCGACGCCCCGTTGCTCGTCGGTAAAGGGGTAGATGACGCAGGGCGTCCCCGCGACGGCGGTCTCCATGATCGTCGAATACCCGGAGCACACGACCGCGTCGGCCCGGCGGATGACGGGCAGGAGCGCGGGGACCGGTTGCCAGTTCTCGCCTCCGGCGAGGGTCACGCCCCGCCCCTCGCGCTCGAGGTCCTCGACTACCGAGTCGAACCCTCGCGAGTAGTGGCTCGGTACGCAGAGGATTTCCGGATCGAGTTGGCTGGCGTCTGCCACCGTCGGTTCCCGCTCGCGTTCGACGCCGCCGTCGGAGCGTGGCGGCGTCGGCTCGGGCCCGCGGGGTTCGCCCGTCGACGCCGGTGCCTCGAGGGCGACCGGCGGCACGCGCGTGACGCCCGCCGGGTCGTCGTCGCCCGCCGGCCAGACGGCCGGATAGAAGAACTCCCGGCAGACACGGAGCTGGAACTCCGTCAGCAGCCACGTGAACCACTCCTGAATCCGCTCGTCGTAGAACCCGGGCGAGTTGTGGGTCAGGACGTACAGCGGCGTCCGGGCGATCGCCGCCGCCATCGACGCGAACATGTCGTCGGTCACGATGGCGTCGGGGTCGATCCGCCGCAACCAGCGGACGTAATCCACCACGCGCTTGGCGCTGGTCGGGACGCTGTTGGTCAGCACCCGCAAGAGGTTCCCCCCGTTCTGAAAGTCGTCGATGTAGTCGACGGTCGCGGGCTCGAACTGGTCGTACCCGTGGAGATCAACGAACTTGGCACCCGGACCGCCGCCTGCAATCGACACCGACGCCCCCCGGCTTTCGAGGGCGCGGGCGACCGCGAGCATCCTGGTGGCGTGTCCCGCCCCCTCCGGGTAGTAGGCGACGGCGACGTGGCGGTCCATGGAGTCATGTGGAAGCCCTTTTTGCAAGTAGGTTATGATTCGGACCATCCCATTCACGGCAGACGTCCGATAACTCCCACCATGCGGTTCTCTCCCGTTGCATGTGGGGTTCGCGATCCGGTCACCCCGAGTGACTCTCGACGCCGGTCGCTACCGGTCCGCGACGACCGTCGGCCGCAGTCGACGGCATCGTCCCACGTCAGGCGGCCGCTGTCGATGACTCCTCGTCGTGCAGGATCTGCATCGCCTGCCGGATGTGAAACCGGGCTTCCGGATCCTCGATGCGTTCGAGGGCGTCCTCGAGGAGCGCTCTGGTTTTCGCTTGCGGGTTCCCCTGTTTTCCCACCATACGTCGAAGGTTGAACCTGCAGACTTGAGGGTTTTTCGACACTATTGGCCGTCGCCGCCGGTACTGATCGTCGACAATTCACCCTGGCCCGTAGTCTTAACGTTTGAAGATCGCCGGCATGAATACTTCAGGCGACGCTGGCAGAGTAGCGTCGGCAGAATGAATGGGGCCGCCGTCGCACATAGTGCGACGAGGCCCCATCTCTCTCCACTTCGTTCCGAGAGAATGGGGCCGCCGAGAGTCGAACTCGGGTCATACGCACCCCATGCGCATAGGATACCACTACCCCACGGCCCCGCACCCGACACGACGACCGTGGCCGAGTTAAGGGTGTCGCTTCAGTCGTGTTCGGGTCATTCCTCGTCCGGATCGCGGGGTACGACAAGGTCGCCGTCGTCCCGGACCGCCAGGCTGGCCAGCGGGTCGTTCTCGTAGGCGGCCACGCCCTCCCAGCGTCCGAGGACGTACCCGTCGTGCTCGACCTCGACGGTCGTCCGGTGCTCGCCGTTGGGCGTCATCACGTCGGCGAACGGGTCGCCCGCCTCGAACACGTCGCCGGCGTCGACGCGATGGCGGACGATGCCGGCGGTGTCCGTGTGGGGGCCGCGGTGGCGCTTGACCGCGAAACCGACAGGTGCGTCGACCCCGGGGCCCGCCGCCCGGTCCGGGACCGCGTCGAGCATCCCGAGTTCGACCATGGCCCGGTAGACCGCGGCCACGCCCGCCGCCCGGTTGGCCTCCTCGACGACGCTGTGGCTGCCCAGTTCGAGGGTGCACGCCGGGATGCCGGCCTCGTTCAGCGCTGCGCCCGCGGTCGACCGCTGGAGGTTCTGCTCGGTGTACTCTTCGGCGGCGTACTCGTTGACGACGGGGAGGTCGAGTGCCTCGACGAGGGCGGCCAGATCCTCGGCCAGTTCGTTCGCCTCGTCCTCGTCGCGCCGATCGCCGTAGAGCACGCGGTCGCGGATGACGAACGGCATCGACCCGACCGTGGCGGTATGCAGGTCGAGCAGGGCGTCGGCCGAGTCGG
>JBLGCL010000079.1:0-12149 GCA_047617305.1 Natronomonas sp. | reverse complement strand
ACTCGCCCAGGTCCCGAACGAGTTCGACGTTCCGGATCTCGATGTCGAACGCGCCCGGTGCCTCCCGGCCGTACGACTCGCGGATCCAGTCGAGGACGGCCGCCCGATCGGATCGGTCGCCGGTCGGCGATATCATCTCGAACTCCGGGGCGAGGGCCCGTTCGAGCCGATCGAAGTCCTCGCGATCGATCCGCCCGGCGTACCACCGGACGAAGAAGGCGTGGAGGTCCTCGATCTCCCGTCGGCAGGTCTCGAGCGTGGGCATGGGCCCCATTCAGCCCCGATCGACTTGAACGACGGGGCCGAAATCGATCGTCGCCCCGCGTTTTCCCCCTCCGGCCCCGCAAAAGCGCCGTCTTAAGCATCGACGAGGCGTATAGCGGTCATGCCTCAAGAAACCACCCGTCGGGATCCCAGGATGCCCGACGAAAACGAGCTGTTCGTCGTGGGAACCGACATGCAGGGGTACGGTCGCGTCGAACTGCGCTGTGCCGACGGGGAGGAGCGGATGAGGCGCATCCCGGGCCGGATGCGGAAGCGCGTCTGGATCCGCGAGGACGACGTCGTCATCGTCGACCCCTGGGACTGGGAGGACTCGAAGGCCGACCTCGTGTGGCGCTTCGGCAAGGGGGACGCTGATCAGCTCCGGGACGAAGGACACGTCGTCTGAGAACGGCTCGCTCCGGCGATCCGTTCCCCCGCGGCCCTTTTGCTCCTTCGACCCCAACCGCCACCCATGACCCTCACGTTCTACCGGCTCGACGGGTGCCCGTACTGCGAGACCGTCGCGGAGAAACTGGACGCGCTCGACGTCGACTACGAGTCCGTCTGGGTCGAGGCGCTACACTCGAAGCGGGACGAGGTCCGCCGGGTTTCGGGACAGCGAGCGGTCCCGGTTATCGTGGACGACGACCGTGGCGTGACGATGGCCCAGTCCGAACGGATCGTCGAGTATCTCGAAACGAGTTCCGGGTGAGCGTCACCCGGAGAGCGCGTCGTCACGTCGCGAGCGACTTTTCCCCCTCGATTCCATATCCGGAGCTATGGACGGAGAGATCAGCCCGGATCGCGTCGCCGACCTCCTGGAGGACGACGCCGATCTCGAGATCGTCGACATCCGGGAGCCGGAGGAGTTCGAGGCCGAGCACATCCCGGGGAGCCTGAACGTCCCGCTCTCGCGGCTGACCGGGGCGGTCGACCGGATCGAGCCAGCCGACCGGATCGTGACGGTCTGCCCCCGCGGCGAGGCGAGCGTCCAGGCCGCCCGCCTCATCGCCGCCTACGAGGGCATGGACGACGCCGTCGTCGAGAGCATGGCCGGCGGACTGGACGCCTGGGACGGGCCACTCGAGACGAAAGGGACCGCCGACGAGGGACGGGCCCGCCTCGGTCGGGACGAGGACTGACGCTCAGCCGTCGACCGGACGGCCGTCGCTCGCGGTGCGACTCGGTCGAAAACCCGGGACGAGGGACGTGGTCAGGCGACGTTGAAGCCTTTGCCTTCCAGGAATTCCTCGACGCGGCCGGTGTGGTTGCCCTGGAGTTCGATGGACCCGTCTTCGACGGTGCCGCCACAGGCGAACTTCGACTTGAGATCCGAGGACAGACTGTCGAGGTCGACCTCGCTGGGGTCGAATCCTTCGATGACCGTTACCTCCTTCCCGTACCTTCGCTCGTCGATGCGGATGGAGATCTGCTGTGATTCCTTGGCGACGTCCTCGCACACGCAGAGCTCCTCGGGCAGCCCGCACGTCGAGCAGACTTCCGACATTACGTTCGGCGTTTGGAAAGCGCGGTATTAAACACTATCGGGACCGAGAACCGGGGTCGTGGGGCGGACGCGGGGCCCCGAGGGAAAGACCGTCGACGATCGAGAACGAAGAGATTTACCGCTCGACACGATACGTTCCCCCCGAATGTTCGATTTCGTCGTCGTCGGGGCCGGGCCGCCGGGGGCGCGGTTCGCCCGCCGGGCCGCCGCGGCCGGCCGCGACGTGGTCGTCTTCGAGGCGGGGACGGTCGGGGAGCCCCTGGCCTGCTCGGGGCACGTCTCGACCGACCTCTGGGAGTACACGGCCGCGGACGCTCGCGACGCCCTCCTCCAGAACGAGATCTACGGCGCGCGCTTTCACGTCCGGGGGCCGGGCAGCGAGGACTACCCCTTCTACAAGGACGCCGTCGTCTCGAACGTGATCGACCGGGTCGGCCTCGACCGTCACCTCGCTGACCTGGCCCGCGAGGCGGGCGCGGACGTTCGGGAACAGCACGCCGTCACGGGCGTCGAGGAACACGAGGACGGCGTGCAGGTAACCGTCAGCACGCCCGACGGCGTCGAGACGGTCGAGGCCCGAATGGTCGCCGGCTGCGACGGGCCGCGCTCCCGGGTCCGACGGGAACTCGGCCTGCCCGAACCGGACGACCTCCTCCACGGCGTCCTCGGGTTCGACGAAACCGCCGACGGCGGGGACTTCGTCGACGTCCACCTGACCGTCCCGGGGTTCTTCGCCTGGCGCATCCCTCGGGGGGAGGCCGGCGTGGAGTACGGCCTGGCCGCGCCGCTGGGCGACGACGTCCGGGCCCGGTTCGACCGTCTGGTGGCCGACTACGGCGCGGACGTGACCCGGCGTTGCTCGGGCGCGATCCCGATCGGGCCCCCGCCGACGGTGACTACCCGTCGGGGATTCCTGATCGGGGACGCCGCCGGCCAGACCAAGCCCTTCACCGGCGGCGGCATCCTCTACGGCATGACGAGTGCCGACCACGCGGCCAGGACGATCGATCCCGACGATCCGGCCACGCTCGCCGACTACGAGGCTGCCTGGCGCGACGATCTCGGGACCGAGATCCGCCTGGGGAGCTGGCTCCGCCGGGCGTACTCCCTGCCCGAGCCGATCCAGCGCGCCGGGCTGTGGGCGCTTTCGGGCGAGATCGGCGTCCACATGGACCGACCGACCTCGCTGTTCTCGCTCGACCAGCTCCGGGCCTGGCTCTCGCGCTCCTGAGGGGGGGACCACGGGACCGTTACGGCCAGTTCGCCGACGAATGGGACGACCGGTTCGCCGACCGCCGGAACGATCGGTTCGTCGACGGCTGGAGCGACCGGTTCGTCCCGAAACCGCCGGGCGTCGACCTGTGGTCGACGGGACCCCGGAAAAGTATACGTCGGGCCCGCAATCGTGTCCTCGCCCTCGGTCGAAGACGTCGGACCACGTTGTCCGGCAACTCGATCCCCACAGCAACCGCTACTCAGTTCCTCGGGTCCGTCGATCCCGCGACACAGAAATCAGGGAGATATCCGGATCAGGCCTCGAAGTCGTGGTCCGGGTCGTCCTCGACCGTCCGCTTCATCGAGTCGCGGCGCGCCTTGGCGTCACGGCCGGTACATTCGATCAGGAACTCGTTCTTCAGCGAGACCGCTTCCTGGGCCGCCTCGAGTTCGTCCGGGTCGAGTTCGTCCGGGTCGATCTCCTCGAATTCGACCGCTAGCTTGTCCTTCTTGCCGCTGTAGGTCGCCGCTCCGGCGACGATGCGATCGAACACCGGGTTCTTCGGATCGCCGACGACGTACAGGTCGTTCCCCTTGTAGGTTTCCGTACCCGTAATTTCGCCGAAGTACTCCTCGATGCTCGCCCGCAGGTCAGGCACCCGTTCCTCGAGATACTCGCCGCGACGCATCTTGTACTCTTTCATGATCGGGAAATGGGGAGGGGGTCGGTTATCCGTTTCGTCTCACTCTCCGCGGTCGGTGATGTAGCCGCTGTGACACTCCGGACAGATGTCGCCGACCCGGAGCGAGCCGCGGTTGGCCGGGACGGCGTGCCCGCATTCGGGACAGTAGAACTCGTGGGCTCCGGTCTCCCCTCCCTCCTCGCTCGGCGACGGCGCCGGGCCCGCGCTGGTGAACCCGGGATCCGGTTGGGGCGGGGCCGACCGCTCCGACGCCGGCGTATCGCCTTCGACCCCCGATTCCGACTCCCGGTCGTCCGCCGTCCCCTCGGCCGGTTCCTCCGTCCGGGAGTCGGCCTCGGGCCAGGCGTCCGGTTCGCTCGGCGGTTCGGTGTCCTGGCCCTCGGACTCGGGCCACTCACCCCGTTCGCGTTCCTCGTCGGGGTCGTCCATGATGATCCCGTCGTCGTCGTCGGCGCCGGGCGGTTCTCCCGGCGCATCTTCCGCCGAACCCTCCGTATCCTCGCCGGGTTCGGTCCCGGTGATCTCCTCCCCGTCCGACTCCGCGTCCCGGATCACCTCACCCCCTTCCGCCGCGTCCCGGTCGGCGTCGGTCGGTCCTTCGTCCCGCGTTTCGTCCGCTGCTGCCGACTCCGCGGCCGCCGCGTCCGCTGCGTCATCGCCCCCCGACTCGGCCGGTTCGTCGTCAGTGAGTACTTCGACGCCCTCGTCCTCGCCGGGCCCGCGGTCGGTGTCGTCGGCTTCGCCGGTCGACTCGTCGGCCGCCGCGGCCGCCGGGGCGTCCGCCCGTTCGGCTTCGGCTTCGACTTCGGCTTCGTCGGCCCCGATACCGTCCTCGGATTCAGGCGCCGCGGTGTCGTCCACTTCGGCGGCTTCGTCGTCGGATGCGGTCGCGTCGTCGCTCGCCGAGGCCGCCGCGATCACCTCCGTGTTCTCGCTGATCACGTTTCGCTCCCCGCACCGTTCGCAGACTTCGACCTCGCGTTCGACCGTTACCACCTCGCTTCCTCGTTCCTCGCGTTCGCGTTCGACCTCCGGCTCCCCGAAAGCGTGGCCGAACATTGAGCACCTGAGACCCATGGTCAACGCGTACCCTACCCGAGGGCAAAAGACTACTGTTTGCCCGGGATACGTGGCCGTCGCTCCCGGCCGGGCTCAAAAGTATATAGGCCACCACGACCTAGGAGGGGACGATGGCACTCAAGGGCGAGTTTCGGGATCGCCCCGACATCCAGATCGCGGTCCTCGACGCGCTCGTGGACCGGAGCGAGGAGGGAATGACCGTCTTCGAGCTCAGGTCCCGCGTCGACGTCGACATCGACGAACTGGAACGCGCTCTCGCGGAGCTCCGGGAGGATCGCCTGATCCTCGTCGAGAAGAAGGGGAACCGGACGGTGATCCGGCCGGCCGATCGCGTCGTTCCCGATCCGGAGGAGGCGGACGACGAACGATCGCTGATCGAGGAACTCCGGGATCGGTTGCCGTTCTGACTAGTCCTGGCCGAGTTTCTGCCGACTGATCTTGACGCCGGTCGGCGTGACGACCAGCTGGTCGTCGCCCTTCTGGACGATGTCCCCGTCGACCTCCTTGGCCACCTGGCGGAGTTCGTCGAGAATGTGGTCGGCGGTCCGGTCCTCCGTGCGCAGGCGCGTGATGTCCGCGATGACGAGGTCGCCGTCGTAGACGGCGTCCTTGATCGCGATCGCATCCTGCTGTTCCTGGATCTCGGCGACGTGGACCGTCATGGCGGCGTCCGTCGGCGTCGTCTCGAGCTGCTCGGCGTCCAGTTCCACGTAATCGTCGATCCCGTGAGAGCCACGGTCACCGAAGATCTTGCTCATCAATCCCATACTGGAATCCGTCCGTCGGCGCGAGTATAGTTCTTACGTCAGACGATGGGCGAGGGAGGATCGTCGAACGGGGTTCCGCCGTGACCGCCCGTTCCACTCACGCGTGCCGGGGATTTATTATTGGTAACCTACTGGGTGGGGACGAGCATGGCTGATAATAACTCACACGTCTCGCGCCGGGACGTGCTCCGGGGCGCCGCGGGTGCGGTGGGAGCGGCGGCGCTTGCGGGCCAGGCGAGCGCGGGCGGGAGCGAAGGGGATCGAGTGATCGTCGGACTGAGAGCGAACGCGTCCTTCGACGTGGCGCGCCGGAACGCGTCGTCGGTCCATCGGGAACTGGACTTCGACGGGGTCGGGAAGGCCGTCTCGGGTCGGTTCTCGGACGCGGCGATCGGCGCGCTCGAGAACAACCCCAACGTCAGGTACGTCGAGGAGAACGGCCGGATGCAGGCGCTGGCGCAGACGCTCCCGTGGGGTATCGACCGCGTGGACGCGGACGTCCTCCACGACAACGCCGAAACGGGCAACGGTGCCGACGTCGCCATCCTCGACACCGGGATCGACTCCGATCACTACGACCTCTCGGAGAACGTCGCGGGGGGGAAGTGTTTCGCCGACGAGTGCTGTGGCCAGGCGACCGGCGGCATCTTCGGCTGCGACGACAACACCAACGACTGCAACTCCGCGTGGGACGACGACAACGACCACGGCACCCACTGTGCGGGGACCGCCGACGCGATCGACGACAGCGAGGGCGTCGTCGGCGTCTCCACGGAGGCAAACCTCTGGGCGGGCAAAGTGCTCAACGGCTGTGGCTCGGGATCGTACGACAACATCGCCGCCGGCATCGAGTGGGCGGCCGACCAGGGGTTCGACGTCGCCTCGATGAGCCTGGGTGGCAGTTCCTCCTCGGTCGTCAAGGACGCCTGCCAGTACGCCTACGACAACGGCGTGCTGCTGGTTGCGGCGGCGGGCAACGACGGTCCGTGCACCGACTGCGTGGGGTATCCGGCGGCCTACAGCACCGTGATCGCGGTGTCGGCCACCAGCTCGGACGACACGCTGGCGTCGTTTTCGTCGACCGGTCCCGAGGTCGAACTCGCCGCGCCCGGCGAGAGCGTCCTCTCGACGGTACCGCCGGAGTCCTCCTCCGACGGGCTGGACACCTTCAGCGGGACGTCGATGGCGTGTCCGCACGTCTCCGGCGCGGGCGCCCAGTTGATGGCGAACGGCTACTCCAACACCGAAGCGCGCACGCGGCTCCAGGACACCGCCGAGGACATCGGGCTGGGTGACAACGAACAGGGGTCCGGCCTGCTCGACGCCGAGAACGCGGTGCTCGGAGGCTCCACCGACAGTGCGCCGAGCGTCTCCTGGGCCAACCCGGCCGACGGCGACACCGTCAGCGGGACGATCACGGTGCAGATTAGTGCCAGCGACAGCGAGGACAGCGACGATTCGCTGGACGTGACGTACAACGTCGACGGCGGCTCCTCGCGGTCGACGACCTACAACTCCACGTCGGGCTACTACGAGGACTCCTGGGACACCACGACCGTCTCCGACGGCGACCACACGCTCGAAGCAAACGCGACCGACTCGGCGGGCAACACCAGTACGTCGTCGATCACGGTCACGACCGACAACACCGAGAGCGCCCCCACCGTCGACAGCCTCTCGGCCACCGAGGTCGAGACCAGCGATTCCGACGCCGAGTTCGACGTCTCCTGGAGCGTCAGCGACGACGACGGCGACCTCTCCAGCGTGGACCTCTCGCTCACCGACGATACCGACAGTGAGAGCGAGGATTCAGCGTCAATCAGCGTCAGCGGGTCCAGCGCCAGCGGGACCACCCGCCTCGTCGCGGCCGGCGACGACGGTTCCGGCAACTCCTACACCGTGGACGCGACCGTCACCGACTCGAACGGCAACACCGGATCGGGCAGCACGTCCGTCAGCGAGACCGAGAGCACCAACTCCGCGCCCTCGGCCAGCATCGACACGATCACCGACAACTCCAACCCCGCGTGGGACCGGTTCACCGTCGACTGGAGCGCCAGCGACTCCGACGGTAACCTCGACACGGTGGTCGTCGAACTGCTGGACTCCAGCGGGAGCGTCCTCGACTCGGCAAGCAACAACGTCAGCGGATCCTCGGCGTCGGGGAGCGACGAGGTCCGGACCAAGGCCAGCGCCGACGGCGTCGAGGTCACGGCGACCGACACCGACGGCGCCAGCGGGTCGGACTCGCAGTCGGTCTGACGCCGCGGCCGCGGACACGCGACTTTTACGCGGACGGATCGGATAGCCGAACGTGACCGTCAGCATCTGCGTCCGCGAGACCTACGAGGACGACGTGGGGAACGTGCGCGACTCCACTTCCAGTTCGGTGAGCGGCTCCAGCGCCTCGGGCACGCACTACGTCGAGTCCATGGGCAGGGCAAGCGAGATTCGCCTGCCCGTCACCGACGCCGCGGGCAACAGCGACACATCCTCGAAGTCCGTGTAGGGACCTCGGGGAAGCGGCCCCGGCAGTCCAGTCCGGGAAGGACATCCTTTTTCACGGTCGGGTTGTGGGCGGAAATACGATGCGCGACGAGACGGGTAGTGGGCAGGCGATCCGGGGGGACGGCGGCACGACGGATCTCGACGAGCGTGCACGCGAAGCCCTCGGGTTCTCGCGGTGGTGGCTGATCCTCGCGGCGGCAGGGATGATGGCGGTCGTCGGCCCCTACCAGTACGTCTGGTCGTCGATCCGCGAACCGGTGTCGCGGGCCGTGGGCGTCGAGAGCGCCGCGCTGTCGACCGTCTTCACGCTGTTCGTCATCTTTCAGGCGGGATCGCAGTTCCCGGTCGGCTGGTGGCGCGACCGCCACGGCCCCAGGACGCTGTCGCTGGTGGCGGCGGCGCTCGCGGGCGGCGGCTACTTCGGCCTCGCGTTCGCCACCGAAATCTGGCAGATCTACCTGCTGTACTCGCTGGGCGCGATCGGCGTCGGGATCGTCTACACCATCGCGGTCAACACGGCGCTCAAGTGGTTCCCCGACCGTCGGGGACTGACCTCCGGGCTCGGGACGATGGCCTTCGCCGGCGGGAGCGCAGCCCTGGTCCCCTACGTCCGCGCCAACGCCACGGTCGCCGGCTACACCCGCGTCCTCCGGGTGATGGGCGGGCTCATCTTCGTGGTCCTCGTCGCCGGCGCGATCCTCTTGCGGGACCCGCCCGACGACTGGCGGCAGGACGGGGATGGGGAGCGCGATGGAAACGGGGATGGACGTGAGGACGACGCCGACGAGGCCGCCGCCTCCGATGGTGGCCTCGCTCGGCGGCAGTACACCTGGCGGGAGATGCTCCGGACCTGGCAGTTCTGGCTGATGTACGCGATGTTCGTCGGCGTCTCCGGCGCGGGGCTGATGCTCACCGGGAAGGTCGTCGCCTACGCCGACCACCTCGGCCTGGCGGCGCTGATCGCCACCGCCTCGGCCTCCCTCCTCCCGCTGGCCGGCGGCGTCGGCCGGCTCGTGCTGGGCGAGGTGTCCGACCGCGTCGATCGCGAGAACGCGATGGCCGGCGCCTTCTCCCTCTGTGGCCTGGGCCTGTTCGCGGTGGTCTTCTTCGGCATCCGGGGGGCCAGCACGGCCTTCGTCGTCGCGGTCGTCGTCGCGACGTTCTTCTGGAGCCCCCAGTACACGCTGTTCCCCAGCGTCGTCGGCGACTACTACGGCGAGGCCCACTCCTCGGCCAACTACGCCCTGCTGTACTCCGGGAAGATGTGGGGTGGCGTCTTCGGCGGGACGGTGACCGGCGCGCTCGCGACGTCGATCGGCTGGTCGACGACGTTCGCGGTCGGCGGCGGACTGGCGATCGCCGCCGGCGTGGCCGCGCTCGTGCTCCGGCCACCCGACGGGCAGACCGTCGTGGAGTAACGGTCGACCGGGGGACGACCGGAACGCCTGGCTCTTGCTCCGGAGCCCCGCACCACGGCAAACGGTCAAGTAGTAGCGAAACGAACACGATGTCACCATGACACCGTCAAACGACGACGATCGAGATCCCGATGCCGACCGCGGCGCTCCCACGTCGCCGGCGAACGAAACGGATGGGCCCGCCGAGACCGGTTCGGAGGCAGCCGGTCGGCCCCAGTATCCAGAGATCCTCGACTGGCTGGTTCCCATCGTTCTGGTGGTGATCGGACTCGCGATCGTCGTCGGCGGAGCCGGGCTGCTCGCCGGCGCCGATCGAACGCTCATCCGGGAGATGGTTCGGGAAGGCACGATCCAGTCGGACACGTTCACCGGCCCGGACCTCGTCGACGTCACGTACGCCACGGCGTGGTGGAGCGGGATCGGCCTCCTCGTCACCGGGGTGACGGTCTGGCTCGCGGCCGTCTGGTTCTACGTGGTTCGTCGGCGCGAACGCGACCTGGAAGCGGAGGGCGGCCGTCCCAGCTACGTCTGGTCGAACGCGATCGTCGGCGCCGTCGCGTCCATCGTCCTTAGCTTCGTCCCGTTCTCCCAGGCCCTCGGCGGGGCGATCGCGGGCTACCTCCAGCGCGGGGACCGCGACACCAACCTCAAGATCGGCGGCCTCTCGGGACTGCTCACCGGGTTACCGATCGCGCTTGCGGTCGTCTTCGTCTTCGGCGGCCTGATCGACGGCACGCTCGGCGTGGAGGACGGCAACTGGGCGTTCCTGTTCGTGGGGATACTTGTGTTCACAGTGGTGTTCACCCTGCTGTTCGTCGCCGTCGTGGGCGCGATCGGCGGGTGGATCGGCGGCCGTCTCGCCAGCTGACGCGCGGATCGGCGTCGATCGTCCGAACGGCCCTCACTGGACCTTCGAAGAGGACAGGGATCGATCGCGGGCGATCCGGTTCCTGGCGCGCCTCAGCGACGAGACCGGGAACTCGAACCTGAGCAGCGCGAGGTGAGCGAGCGCCAGGGCGACGTTCGTGGGCCACCAGAACCCCAGCGGCGCGAGGGCGAGGTTGAACATGGCCCCGACCGCCAGCCCGACCTTCGCACCCCGTCCGCTCGAGAGAATCGCCGCGGCCAGTGCCAGTTCGAACAGGGCGAGCAGCGGCAGGAGGACCCCGAGGTTCGGGAGGACGAGTTCGGTCCACAGGTCGCGGTACCAACCGACCAGGATGAACTCGATGATTTCGCCATACATCGCGCGGTTCGACGCCCAAAACGCGAGGTGTACCAGTCCGCCGACGACGTACGTCAGGCCGAGGAGCCCTCTGAGGAGTTCCGGGACCCACGCGAAACGGTTTCGATCCATATGTGAATTATCCAATGGGAAGTATATAGCCGAGTATCACCGTTCTCGCCGGGGGAGAACCCCCGGGATCGGGACGAGCGGCCAGCGCGGCGACTCACTCGGAATCGACGAACCCCGGCAGGGGCGCGGGCTGGACGGACAGGTGGGTCTCCTTGAACCCGGACTCGAACTTGAGGCCGTACCCGAACAGGCGGTCGGCGCCGATGTGACCAACCCAGACGGCGACCACGAGGAGCGCCAGCACGGCCAGCAGCCAGAGCGGGCCACCGAGGCCGAAGTAGACGCCGAGCGCGCCCGCGAGGACGGCGAGCCCCTCGATCCGTAGGAAGTGACGTGGTTCCATGGCCGCAACAGGTCAGCGAGGAAGAAAGCGCCTTCGGCGAGTGCGTGGTCCGCCGACTTATCGGGTCGGATCGTCGCTCCGCAGGCTGCCCCACTCGGATCGCGGTTCCAGCGCCCCCTCGTGTTCGAGCAGCGCTTCCTTTGCCGCCAGCCCGTTTTCGCCACCGCCGGAGAAGCCGCCCAGGGAGTCGGCCGCTACCACGCGATGGCACGGCACCACCAGCGGGACCGGGTTCCGTCCGCACGCCTGCCCCACCGCGACCGCGCTGCTGTCGATCGCGTCGGCGATCTCGCCGTAGGTCCGCGTCTCGCCGTGCGGAATTGTGGCCATCTCCCGCATCACCCGTCCCGTGAAGTCGTCGGGGAACTCGACGTCGAGGTCGAACTGGTCGCGTTCGCCGCGCTCGTACTCGGCGACCTGGGTTCGGATTTTCCCGGGATCGGCCGCGATCAGGGTTTCGTCGATTTCGAACGGGTATCCCCGGACCGTGACGTCCATGGTGGTCGTTGGGTTTGCGATCGCGATAATGGCTGTCGTTCTCGACCGCCGGTTCGTCACTGGCCACGTCGATTTCGTAAAAACTGTCCGGTTTCGCTCATTTCGTTCGCTACACTCCCCGATACAATTCTCTCCGACGGACTGTCACCTACTCACGTCCGTTCGCAGGCAGAAAGGTCCGGGTGCGAGAATTGAACCCGCGTCTCAGCCTCCACAAGGCTGAAGGATAGTCCACTACCCTAACCCGGACACGCACTCGAAAGGTCGGTCGTTGGGATTCAAATACGTTACGGAACGGTGGGGAGCGGGTGTCAGGGGAGGGTGTGCGATCACACGACCGGCCCTCGAAAACGGCAACGAACTCGGTCGCACCGCACTACTCGAGGGTGGGTTTTCGGGCCTCGATTCGCGCCGACGCGAGGAACTGGCTGGGATCGTACTCCTCGGCCCAGTCGCTGATGAACGACTCGCTACCCTCCTCGATGGTC
>JBLGCL010000078.1:0-12155 GCA_047617305.1 Natronomonas sp. | reverse complement strand
TTCCGAGACGCGATACCGGCCGAGCGGTCGCGAATCGTCCGTCTCCCGCGGGCGATCCGGACGATCGTGTGAATTGGAATCCATGGTGAAGGACGGAGTTGGGATCGAACTATCGTGTAAGACATCCTGACACACCCTCCTAAGTGTTCCTATTTACCGATAGCTGCCGACCGGGCGTCGCGTCGGCGTCGGACGCTACACCTCGCCGACGGTGACGTAGAACGGGACGGTCTCCTCGCGGCGGTACTCGCCGTCGCGCATGGCGTCGACGACGTCCCGACCCATCGCCCGCCAGTCGGCACGGAGGTCGTCGTACTCCTCGGCCGTGAGCCCCCCGGCCATGATCTCCGCCCGGTCGCCGTCGAGGCCGAGGCCGGTCGCCTTCCGCCGGGCGTCCTTCAGGGCGCCGTTCCCGTACGGCGGTTCGATCGTCCGGGTATGGTCGTGTCGCGCGACGTGGACCTCGGTGAGACCCGTGCGCTCGAAGAGGTCCGGCACGGGACCGAGCGCGACGTCCGTCTCGACGCCGGCGAGGTACGCCTCGCGGGCTCGACGTTCCAGTTCCGGTTCGGCAGCCACGGTGGATTCGACCGCGACGGCCTCGTTGTCCGGTTCGACGGTGGCCACCCTGTCGCTCGCCACGCGAGCGAACTCGCGGACGACGGCTTCGTAATCCGGGAGGTTGATCAACAGCGCCTGGCAGACCACGAGGTCGAAGCTGTCGTTCGCGAACGGAAGCGATCGGGCGTCGCCGGCGACGACCGGGGCCCCACACGATCCCGCTTCGAGGAGGTCGCGGTCCGCGTCGAGGCCGACGACCTGTCCGTCGGTCTCCTCGGCGAGAACCCGGGTGAGGGCTCCCGTCCCGCAACCCACGTCGAGGATATCGTCCGCGGGGCCGACGTCGAGGGCGTCGAGCGCCTCGCGGTCGTCGCTCCACATCCCGCGTCGCGTCTCCCGCAGATACTCGGCGTCGAAGCGGCGCACACCTCCGCTACCGTCGTGAGCGGCAAAAGGGAGTCGATCCGGCGGTTCGACGGCAATCGAACGGGGTGACGAACCGGTCGAGTCTTCACTCGGGTCGCTCCACGCGGCAATAGTACCAAGTGAGTAGCCCGCGTTATGCGTCCCGTAACTCGCCGGTGGGGGAGGAACCGATGGGGGGAGGAACGAACGGGAGGCTCTCGGCGGAAGCGTTGCTCGAACTGACGAGTTCCCGCCGCGACGTGATCGAAGCGCTCGCCGAGGGCGTGCGAACCGGGGGCGAACTGGCCGAGAAGCTGGACGTCTCCCGGTCGACGATATCGCGATCGATCAACGAACTCGAGGGGGCGGGCATAGCGACGCGAGGGGCGGACGGGTACCGTATCACGGCCCGCGGTCGCCTGGCGCTGGAGGCGGTCGATCGGGTCCTGGAACGGCTCGAGTCCCTGGTCGCGGCGGAGGAGTTCCTGCAGTACGTGCCGCCGGACGCACCGCTCGACCCGGTGATGTTCCGGGACGCCGAGTTCGTCTTCGCGGACTCGGGCCAGGCCTACAGACCGGGCGAGGAGATGGGGGCGCTCATGGACCGGGCGGAGTCGCTGGTCGGGGTCAGCCCGGCGTACAGCCATCCCGGCGTGGTCGAGAAGGTGCGGCGACACGTCCTCGAAACCGACGTCGACTACACCTTCCTCGTGTCCGAGGCGATGTTCGAGCATCTGCAGGGGGTCGACGGCCTCGAGGAACCGTTCGCCGCCCCGAACCTGACGATGTTCGTGATCGACCGTCCACCGTACGGCGTCTTCGTCGTCGATACGGGCGAGCAAACGGTGGCGGCGTACCTCGCGTACGATGACGACAGCGCGCTGAAAGCCGTGGCGAGGACGACGGCGACGGAATCGATCGACTGGGCCGAGCACCGGATCGAGGAGTACGGAAGCGACGCCAGGCGGGTCGTCTAGCGCTGGCTCGACCGCCGGAGGAACCGGGACCGCGTCCGTCTCGATCGGAGGACCGGCCGGCGAAATTCCTCGACCGGGGCGAAGGCCCGAATCGGTCACACGGCCACGGCGAAGCGCTGGATCGCTCCGCAGTGTGGACATTCCACAGTGTACAACATGTCGCCCATCATCGGTTCCCCGGCCCTGGAACGTTCCCACTCGCCGTCGGGAACCCGACAACCACACCGCTCGCAGGACCCGCCCGTCCCCCCTTCTGCTCGTGCCATGGTTCCCTGGCGGGAGTCCGGAGCGATATAGTTACCCGATGCATCGCTTCCCGGAACGATTGACCGTCCCGCGACGTCGGACGGTTTCGCGGCTTGCAAACCGTTCCAGTCGGTCGAAACCGCCGGGAGCCGCCCGGAGCCGGTCGGAAACGTCGGGATCGAGAATCTGTCCGGCGGCCCCCGGCGTGAAAAGCGGGACAATCGAGGGGATCAGGCCGTCGGCGCGGCTTCGGTTCGCTCCTCGCGCTCTTCGGCGAACGTCTCGGCCAGCTCCTTGCCCTCCCGCAGGCGCGAGGGGATGCCCATCCGGGCGGTGTAGTTCGTCGCCAGGTGGATCCCGTCGGGGAACTCCAGGTCGTCCGTGACCTCCCAGGAGCGATCCCAGGCGGGGAAGCCCCGGTGGAGGCGCGTGATGTTGATCACCTCGGCCGGGTCGCCCATGACCGCCTCGAACTCCTCGGTCGCGATCCGCCCGAGTTCGTCGTCGTCCGCCTCGAGGAGCTCGGGTTCGTCCATCCCGCCGAGGAACGCGGTGTAGACGCCGTCTCGGTCGAACAGGGTCGCGTTCCAGGAGACGCCCAGCGTGTGCAGCCCCTCGTCGCGGCGGACCTGGTAGCCGAACCCCTCGTGGTCGGTCTCGGCGTACAGGTGGACGAGCGCGAGCGGGTTGTAGTTCAGGCGGTCGAGCCGGTCGGCCGCGTCCGGCGCGACGTCCGTAAGCAGGTCGGCGCTGACGTCCGCCGGCGTCGTGAGGACGACCCGGTCGACGAGTTCGTCGCCCTCGTCTGTCGTGATGGCGTACCCCTCGGCCGTCCGCTGGACGCTCTCGGCCGGGCGTTCGTAGTGAACGTAGGCCTCGACCTCCCGGGCGATCGCCCGGGGGAGTTGGTGGAGGCCCGCCTCGAAGTTGAGCGGCGGGTTGCGCTCGTTCTCCAGCGCGGTTTCGAGGGCGGGCCGGAGGAGGCTCCCGGACCGGCGTTCGAGTTTCAGGATCGGCGACGGCGCGTAGCCCGCCGGCATCTCGGCCGGGTCCGATCCGTAGATGCCGCCGAACAGCGGCCCGATGAAGTTCCGGTACGCCTCCTCGCCGAACTTGCGCTTGAACAGGTCCGCGGCCATCTCGTCCTCGCGACCACGGCCCGTCAGGGGCTCGGCCAGCACCCGGAACTTGCCCCGCCAGGACAGCAGGTCGGTCGTGAAGAACTTCGTGATCGAGAACGGGACCGTGCCGAGCGACCCGTTCGCGTAGACGAACATCGGGAGCGCCGGATCGGCGGTGACGATCGCGTCGTGCAGGTCGAGCGCGTCGACGAGTTCCCCGACCGTGTCGGTGAGCCGCGTCCGCTGGGGGCCGTGTTCGAGGACCTTGCCGTCGACGGTCGACGACCGGATGATGCCCCCAGGCTCGTCGTCGGCCTCGAGGACGACGTGGTCGACGTCCCGCTCGTCCAGGTGATAGGACAGCGTCAGCCCCGTGATTCCGGCGCCGACGATGCCCACGCGCGGCCCGGTTCCGTACATTGATCAGTCACCACGTGGTGCGTTCAGGCACATCGTGCCCGGTTCGTCCCGGCACTGGCACTGGCGGAACTGGTAGTAGCCGGCGTCGAAGCCAGCGACGAACGGCTCGATCAGGTCGGCCAGGACGTCCGGGAACCGACCGTCGTCGTGTGGGACGGGCACGCGGTGGAATTCCAGCCCCTCGGCTGCCGCCTCCTCGCGGAGTTCGAGGTCGAGTTCCGAGAGCGTCTCGCTTTGCTCGTGCATGAAGCTGATCGGGTCGACCAGGACGCGCTCGGCGTCGACGGCCTCGACCGCGTCCTCGATTTCGGGTTCGGTCCACGGGATGTCCCGGTTGGCGTGGTTCTGGAACCCCAGGGTGTACTCCTCGACGCCCAGCATGCCCGCCATCGTCTCGCAGAACTCGTCGACGTAGACGTCGTACCGGCTGCCCTCGTTCAGGTAGTGTCGGGGCGTCCCGTGCGCGGAGAAGACGAGTTCCGTGTCGTGATCGCCGAGGTCCAGCCCCGCCTCCTCCGCCGTCTCCGCGATCCCGTCGGCGCGGATCCGGTTGTAGGTCGGGTGGCGGTGCCAGCCCGTCACCTCGTCCACCTCGGGGCCCCAGCCGTCGATGCCCGCGACGGCGTCGGCCACGTCCTCGAGAGCGTCCACGGTCGTCGAGGGACCACACAGCGGGTAGATCGGCAGCCCGATCAGGTGCTCGATGCCGTCGGCGTGGGCCTCGCGAACGGCGTCCTCGATCGTCGGCTCGACGAACTGAAAGCCGAGGTACGTCTCGACGTCGTACCCGCGATCGGCGAGCCTGTCGCCGAGCGCCTCGCGTTGTGCCTCGGACTGCTCGTTCAGCGGCGACCCGCCGATTTCCTCGTATTCCTCGATCAGCCCCGGCACCCGCCGTTGGGCGAGTTGTCGGGAGCGCTCCCGGCGCTCCGCGTCGCCCTCCGCGCCCTCCAGTTCGGCGTTGTTCAGGAAGATCCGGGTCAGATACTCGACGACGGCCTCCCGCTCGGGTTCGGCTGGCTCCCCAAAGTTGAGGAGTACGACACCGGTGTCCATGGGCGGGTCTAGAGGAAGGCACTCGCGTATAGCTGTTGATTCCGGGCCCGGGTGTGCCCCGGCGGTATTCGTACCGGCGACGCGGCCTTCCGAGCGCTGGAACGCGTCCCCCGCGTTCTGGCCGCTCCCGACCGTCCCGTCCAGTTTTCTGCACTTTGGCGTGCCTCAAAATACAGGGCAGACCTTGATGAACCCACCCTCGCTACTAATTAACAGGGGGCATGGCCGAAAATGACAATGCCGTTCGTCGAATTTCGGCTCGATTACCCGCTCCTGCGGGAGGCGTTGCGCCGGGTCCCTGACATGGAGATCGAATGGGTCCGAAACGTCGCTCCCGAGGGCGACACGGAGATGCTCTTCTTCGCACAGGGTGGCGATTTCGACGCGTTCGCGACGGCGCTCGAGGCGGATCCGACGGTCTCCCTCGTCGACTCGACGGAAATGGGCGACCAGCGGATTTACCGCGTCGGACTGGTCGCCCCCGGTGGAGAGACGACGAAACTGTATTCGATCCTGACCGAAACCGCGAGTTTGGTGCTGAGCGCGACGGCGACGCACGAGGGGTGGTACTGTCACTTCGGCTTCCCGGATCGGTCCGCGCTAGACCATTTTTTCGAGGCCTGTCGCGAGCGCGACGTCGAGTACGAGATCCTCCGCGTGACCGAAGAACTGAACGCCAGCGCCGAACCCTTCGGCCTGACCGACCCGCAACGCGAGGCGCTCGTCGCGGCGCTCGAGTGCGGTTTCTTCGAGGTCCCCCGGGAGTGTACCCTCGAGGACCTCGGCGACCGTCTCGACATATCCGGCACCGCCACGTCCATGCGCCTCCGCCGGGGGACGAAAACCCTCGTCGAGCGGACCGTGTATCCGGACGACGAGTCGCCGCACGCGTCACGGTAAGGAGTCCGGACGTCGGACGGGATCGCCGGAGAGACCCGTCGTTTGGGCAGTGAAATCCCCCGGAACGAATGGCAGGGAGTTAAGAGATGCCAGGCCTCCTTCGAGGCTATGCGACGCAGAAACCTGCTTGCCGCCCTGACGACCACGATGGGGTCCATCGCCGGGTGTGTAAACTTGAACCTCGGCCAGCGCAGGGAACGACCTTTCGAGCGTACGGTGCCAGTCCGGGACGCCACCGCGTTCTCGTTGCTGGTCACGAACGGCGACGTCTCGGTCGACGGCGCCGATCGCGACGACGTCGGGCTCTCGGGAACGAAGTGGATTCGGGGCGACGAGGGCCTCCTCGACCGACTCCGTCTCCAGGTCGAACGCGAGGACGGGCATCTCACGATCGACGGCAACGAGGAGGACTTCTCGAAACCCGTCGGCATCGACGTGGCGGCGACGATCCCCGACGACCTCCCGGTCAGGGAAGTCGTGTCGGTCAACGGTGAAATAGAACTCTCGTCCGTGACCGGCGACGCCCTCGCCGTGAGCAGCACGAACGGCGAAATAGTCCTCGAGTCCGTCGACGCCGCGCCGGAGATCACGACGACGAACGGCGACGTACGAACCGGGGGACTCGCCGACCTCCGGTCGATCGAGACGGTCAACGGCGACATCGACGCCGCACTCGTCGGGCTGACCGGCGACGCCACCATCGAAACGACGAACGGGGACGTGACTGCCCGCCTCGGCGGCATCGACGCCCGAATCCAGGCTCGGACCGGGAACGGCGAGGTTTCGGTCGCCGGCCTCGACGTGACGGTGGACTCCTCGGGCACGAAGCGACTGGAAGGGACGATCGGGAACGGTGGACCCACCCTCAGGATCGAAACGACGAACGGCGACGTGACCCTCCGGGAGTAACCTCCCTCGCGGTCACAACCGCTCGGCGAGCGTGCGAGCCGTCTTCTCGCCGACGCCCGCCACCTCGCGGAGTTCGGCTTCGGAGGCCCCGCGGACCCCGTCAACGCTGCCGAACCGCCGCAGCAGACGCTTTCGCGTCTCCGGCCCCACGCCGGGGACGCCGTCCAGCGCCGTCGAGACGTCGTCCCGGACGGTCTGGTGGTACTGCACGGCGAACCGGTGGGCCTCGTCGCGCACCCGTCGAAGGAGGGACAGCTTCGGGTCGTCGTCGGCCCAGTCGTAGGTCCGGTCCGGCGTCACCACCAGTTCCTCGTCCTTGGCCAGGCCGATCGCCGCCACGTCCCACCTGGCCGCGTCGAGCGCCTCGCGGGCGGCGGACAGTTGCGCCTCGCCGCCGTCGATCAGCAGGAGGTCGGGGTCCGGGCGGTCGTCCCGACCCTCGACCGCCCGGTCGGCGCGCCACCGGACCAGCGAACGCACGTTGGCGACGTCGTCGTTGCGGTCGGCGAGCTTCTTGCGCCGGTAGCCGGACTTCTCCGGGGTCCCGTCGACGAATAACACGTCGCCGCCCACGGCGGCTTTCCCGCCCGCGTGGCTCACGTCGAAGCCCTCGATCCGGCTGGCGCCCTCGAGTCCCAGGGCGTCGGCCAGCGCGCCGGGCGCGTCGGTCGTCCCGGTTCTGGCCCGGGCGTTCTTCAACGCCAGTTCGATCAGGCGGGCTTCGCGCCCGGCGCCCGGAACGCGAACGGCGACGCCCTCGCGGTCGAGCCAGGCGGCGAGTTCGTCGTCACCGTGGTGTTCGGGCAACAGGAGCGCGTCGGGCAGGTCGCGCTCGGTGTAGTACTGCGGGACGAAGGCGGCGAGCACGGCGGGCACCTCGGGCTCCGGCGCCGCGACGGTGTGCCGGTCGCGGTCCACGAGTTTCCCGTTCTCGCTGTGCAGGCGCGCGACCGTGGCCTCCTCGCCGGCGACGGCGACGCCGAGCACGTCGACGACCCGTTCGTCGTTCCGGGCGGCGACCGCGTCGTCCGCGTCGCCGTGGAAGGCCTCGACGGCGTCCAGGCGGTCCCGGAGATTGGCAGCTTCCTCGAAGCGTTCGGCCTCGGCGGCGGCTTCCATCCGTCGCCCGAGTGGATCCGCGAGGACGCCCGTCTCGCCCTCGAAGAAGCGCCGGGCCGCGGCGACGTCCTCGGCGTAAGACTCGGGATCGATCTCGCCGGTGCAGGGCGCGGAGCACAGGCCCATCTCGTAGTCGAGGCAGGGCCGGTCGCGCCCCCGGTACTTGTGGTCCGAGCAACCCCGGAGGCCGTACACCTCCCGGATCGCCTTCACGACCGTGTCGACCCGGCCCTTGTCGGTGAACGGGCCGTAGACGGTGCCGGCGCTGGCGGCGTCGCCGTTCGACCCGCCGGTCCCGTCCCCGCCCCCGATCCGGCGGTGGGGATCCCGCGTCACCTCGATCCGCGGAACCTCGTGGTCGGTCAGGCGGACGAGCGGGTAGGACTTGTCGTCCTTCAGCCGGACGTTGTACCGGGGCTGGTGGCGCTTGATCAGGTTCGCTTCGAGGAGGAGCGCCTGCGTCTCGGTCTCGGTGACGGCCACGTCCACGTCGTCGGCACGGACGACCATCTCGCGGACGCGCTCGCTTCTCGGGTCCGCGTAGGACCGAACCCGGTCCCGCAGGTCGACTGCCTTGCCGACGTAGGCGATCCGGTCGCCGTCGAGGAACTGGTAGACGCCGGGCTCCCGGGGCAGGTCCGCAGCCAGGTCGCGAAGCGCCTCGACGTCCATCGATCCCCGGCTAGGGTGGCGAGCGCCTTTCCGTTTTCCGTCTCCGGATCGCGGGTCGACCGGCGTCCCTACTCGCCGACCTCGAGTTCGATCGGGTACTCGGTGAGGTTCTCGTGCCCGTCCTCGGTGACGACGGCGAGGTCCTCGATCCGGACGCCGCCGACCGTGGGGGCGTACAGGCCCGGCTCGATCGTCACGGCGTGGCCGGGCTCGAGTGCCGCGCCGCCGGGCCCGACGCTGGGGAGTTCGTGCCCGTCGAGGCCGACCCCGTGGCCCGTGGCGTGGATGAACCCCGTTTCGGTGTCGGGATCCGAGCGGAGGGTCGCGTAGCCCGCCTCCTCGTAGACGTCGCAGACGGCGTCGTGGACCTCGGCCCCGGTCACTCCCGGTTGGAGGGCCGCCAGGGCCGCGTCGAGCGCCTCGCGGGTAACCTCGTAGCGCTCCCGGAACTCGTCGCTCGGCTCGCCCCGGACGAACGTTCGGGTCATGTCCGCGTGGTACTTCGAGTCCTCGTCCCGGGGCGCGAGGTCGATCAGGATCGGTTCGTCGGCGCGAAGCGGTCCACTGCCGCGCTCGTGTGGGTCGGCCGCCTGCTCGCCCGGGGCGACGATGGGTTCCCCGAGGTCGTAGCCCCGGTCGAGGAGGTTCCGCTGGAGGACGCGTTTCACGCGCTCGGCCGTGAGCGGTTCGCCCTCGTGCTGGAGGACGCCGTCCCGGACCGCCGCGTTCGCGATCAGGTCCTCGGCGCGTCGCATGGCGGCCTCGGTGGCGCGCTGGGCCTCGCGGATGTAATCGATCTCGTCGTCGGTCTTGATCGCCCGGACCCGGGTCACGACGCCCTCGTCCTCGGGCGTCACCTCGATCCCCCGCTCGCGCAGGCCGTCGGCGTGCCCCGCCGGGAAGCGAAGCGGAACCGCGACCGCCCCCACGTCGAACTCGGCCAGGAACGCCGCGACCGCGTCGCGGTGGTCCGCCGGGGTGCCGTAGGCGCTGTACCCGAAGTCGGACGGTCGCCGAACCGCGTCGGCCCGACTCTCGCGCTTCGCCCGCGGGTACTCGAGGCTCTTGATCATGATCGCGAGCCGGTCCGGCGTGTAGAGCGTGACGTACGGATCGCTCGCGTCGTACCCCGAGAGGTAGCACTGGTCGGAGTCGGTCGCCGGGGCGTCGACGAGGTAGCCGTCGACTCCCGCCCGGTCGAGAAACGCGTCGAGTCGATCGAACTGGTCCATGCAAAAGGGAGCCACAGGAGGCGGTTAAGCGTTGGCGCGCCGGCAACCGGTCCTGGAGAACCGCCGCCTACGGCGACGATCCGAGCAGGTCGCGAAGTCGTCCGACCGTCTCTGGATGATCGCGTTCGACCGGGATCGTCAGGTCGTCGCCGCCGGCGACGACGAGAACCAGTCGACGCTCCCGGCTGTGGGCGTACAGGCCGAGGAAGGCAGCCACGAGGAGGAGACAGAGGGCGCCGCCGACCAGGAGCGCTTCGTCGAGCAGGGCGAGCGCCCGACCGAGGTCTTCGGCCAGCGAAACGATCCCGCCGACGCCCGCCGACCCTGCGGTGCCGGTATCAGTGCGCTCCAGCCCCGACGTGAGGCCGTCGAGATCGACGATCCAGCCGCCCGCCAGGAGGACGACCCCGAGCGCGAACGGCCGCAACGTCCGCTCCAGCCATCGCGTAGAACCGCCAATCTCGATCCGAACCTCGGTGACGTTCGGGCGATCGACGTGCCGGTAGTTGGGGCCGTCGAGGTCCGGCGTCAGCGCGAGCACCCGGTGACTCGTGACGACCACGGCGTTCCCCTCGATTTCGACGGGCTCCACCACCGCCTCCCCCTGGTAGAGCAGGTCGGCCACGCGCTCCGCCGGATCCATGTCCGGGTCGAGAATCCCCGCGAAGAAAAGCCTGAAGGCCGATCCGCCGAACCCTCGGCCATGGGCGAGACCGTTACCGCCTGGCTGGTCGAGCGCGAGTTCTACGACGAGAACCTCGTGAGTGCCGTCTACGCGACTCGCGACGGGGAGCGTTACCTGAAGCGACAGCGCTCCGGTGACGCCCTCTTTCACAACCCTTTCACCGCGGCCGTCGAGGTCGACGATGACGACCTCGTCCCGGTCGAGGACGAGGCAACGGCCGAGCGCTACGCGCGGGAAGCGGAGCGGACCGCGGCGGAACACGACCCGGACGACGAACTCTGAACGGCTGACGGGGACGCAGGGGCCCGGTGCCGGAAACGGACGCCGATGTCGAGAGAATTAATTATAATAAATCGTATTATTATTCTCAAACCTTGCGTTATATCCCTTGAAATTGCAATTGAACCGTGCTATCTATAATCAATAAAACTATAAATAACCGTATTGAGTAGTTAACAGCATGGCTTCTATCGAGCTATCAGGATTGACGAAGCACTACGGGGAGGTCGTCGCCCTCCAGGACGTCGACCTCACGGTCGATGAGGGTGAGATCTTCGGTTTCCTCGGACCGAACGGTGCGGGCAAGTCGACCACGATCAACATGCTGCTCGACTTCGTCCGCCCGACCGACGGGACCGCGACGGTACTGGGCATGGACGCCCAGCACGACAGCCAGGCAGTTCGTCGCCGCGTGGGCGTGCTCCCGGACGGATACCACGTCTACGACCGACTGACCGGGCGCCAGCACGTCGAGTTCGCGATCGAGTCCAAGGGCGCGGACGACGACCCCGACGCCACCCTCGAGCGCGTCGGCATCCCCGAGGCGGCCGACCGGAAGGCCGGCGGCTACTCGAAGGGCATGAAGCAACGGCTCGTCCTCGCGATGGCGCTGGTCGGCGAACCCGACCTCCTCATCCTCGACGAGCCCACCACCGGGCTCGACCCCCGTGGCGCCCGCGACGTTCGCGAGATCGTCCGCGAGGAAGCCGACCGCGGCGCGACGGTGTTCTTCTCCTCGCACATCCTCGAGCAGGTCCGGGCGGTCTGTGACCGCGTGGGCATCCTCCGCGAGGGCGAACTCGTCGCCGTCGACAGTATCGACGGCCTGCGCAACGCCATGACGACCGACGCCCTGCTCATGGTCACGCTCGACCGGCCCTTCGAGGAGGACGTCGGGACGCTCGAGACCGTCGAGGGCGTCACGGCGGTCACCGCCGACGGCAGTGGCCTCGCCGTGCAGTGTGCGAATGGCGCCAAGACTGGCGTCATCGACGTGGTGGAGGACCTCGGCTACGCGGTGCAGGACTTCAAGACCGAGGAGGCCTCGCTCGAGGAGCTGTTCATGGCGTACACGGACGAGGACCGCCCCGGTACGGAGGCGACGGCAGACGCCGACGCTGACGGGGAGACGGCCACCCAGGATACCGTCGCCGAGGCGGAGGTGGAACGATGAGCATGGTCGCGGTCGCCCGGAAGGACTTCCAGGACGCCGTCCGGTCGCGCTCGCTATGGACCCTGTCGGTCGTGTTCGTCGGCCTCGCCATGTTGACCACGTACATGTACATCGAGTTCCCCGAGATGCTCGGTGGCGAGGAGGAACTCTCCGGCGTCGGACTGGGCCTGTTCCTCGCCGGCATCGCGTCGCTGTTCATCGGGCTGACGGCGATCGTCATCACCTACAAGGCGCTGGCCGGCGAGCGCGAACTCGGCAGCATGAAGCTCCTGCTGGGACTGCCCCACACTCGCCGTGACGTCGTCTTCGGGAAGGTCCTCGGACGGACGGCCACCCTGGCCATCCCGATCGTCGTCGGGTTCGGCGCCGCCGGCCTCTACGGCTCCCTGATGATCTCGG
>JBLGCL010000077.1:0-12181 GCA_047617305.1 Natronomonas sp. | reverse complement strand
CGTCTTCGGGTTCGAGCGCGACCCCGAGTACGCGCCCGGCGCCAGGCGGTTCGAACTGGGGACCCCGCCGGCAACCTGCGCCTACCAGGCGGCCGCCGGCATGGACCTGATTCGGGAGGTGGGCGTCGATCGGGTCAGGGAACGTGTCGTCCGCCACACCCGGCGCCTGATCGAGGGTGCCGAGGAACGCGGGTTTTCCGTCAGGACGCCGCGGAGCGACGAGCAGCGCGGCGGCGTCGTCAACGTGCCGGTCGACGATCCCGAGTCGACGGAGAGTGCGATGCTCGACGACGGCGTCACCCTGAGCACCCGCGCCGGCGGGATCAGGCTCGCGCCGCACTTCTACACGACGGACGAGGAGATAGACGCGGCGCTGGCGGCGCTCGAAGCCCACGCCTCGCCGGCGACCTGACTCCGGAAGCGAACGGCGCCCGTCAGGTCCGCAGCCGACCGCCGTCGATCGGCACGGACGCGCCGTTGACGAAGCTCGACCGCTCCGAGGAGAGGAAGGCCACGACGTCCCCGAACTCCTCCGGATCCCCGATCCGGTCCATCGGGATGTCGCTCGCCCAGTCTTCGAGCCCCTCGTCGTAGATGTCGTACTCGCCGCGGTCCATCGCCTGCTCGATCAGTTCCTCGATGCGGGGGGTTTCGTGGGCTCCAGGCAGAACCGCGTTGGCTCGCACCTCGGGCGCCCACTCCCGCGAGACGGTCTTGATCGTTCCCAGGACCGCCCGCCGGACGGCGTTCGAGAGGATCAACCCCTCGATGGCTTCCCGGACGCTCGTCGAGGTGACCGAGACGATCGTCCCCGCGTCGCTCTCGACGAGGTGCGGGTGGGTCTCCTGGAGCGTCCACACGTGGCTCATCACGAGGGTGTCGTAGGCCTGGTACCAGTCACGGTGCTCCATGTCGAGGAAGGCCCCGCTCGGAACGCCCCCGGCCGAGGTCACGACGTGGTCGATACCCCCGAACCGGTCCACGGTTTCGTCGACCAGGGCCGCCACCTCGTCCGGATCGGTGACGTCCGTTCGGCGAGCCAGCACCTCGCCGTCTCCCTCTCGTTCGACGTGTGCTTCGGCCTCGGCGAGGCGGTCCGGATCGCGACCGCAGACGGTCACGTCGGCCCCTTCGCGGGCCAGGGCCGTCGCGCTCGCGAGGCCGAGTCCGCTCGAACTGGCCGTGGTCAGCGCCGTGTTGCCGTCGAGTTCCAGGTCCATGTCCGGACACATGACGCCGGGGGATAATGAACCATGGTCTCCCGGCGACCCCCGACGACGACCGTCCGTCGGCCCTCGCGCTCAGTTCCGCCGGCGAACCCTGACCTCCCCGTCGCTGGTGACGCCGACGAGGATCTCCTCCGTGACTTGCCGTCCCCTGATGGCGTCGCCCGCCGCCTCGTTGATCAGCTCCATCAGGTCGGGTGCGGTGTGCATGACCTTGACCCCGGCCTCGTCGCAGGCCTCGTACACGAGTTGTGGGACCTCGTAGAGGTCCGTCCCCGATTCGACGTTCACTCGAACCGGGGCCCGCAGGGTCTCCATGAACGCGATCGTCTCCCGCGCCTTCTCGACGTTCTCGCGGGCGCTGGACTCGATGCCGGAGACGTTCGCTCGGGAGGTGCCCAGTCGGTCCGCGATGGCGGCCTGCGAGAGCCCCTGTTCGCGCAAGGCGAGCACCTCGGCCTGCCGCCGCGTCAACACGCTCTCGTCCGGATCGAACCCCGCCTGGTCCAGCAACGCGTCGGCCTCGAGTGGACCGTCCGGATCGCTCATAGGTTTCCGTACGGGCCCGCGGACAAAAGGATGGGTGGGACTGTCCGTGTCCGGCGCCCGGCGCTGCGTTACGAGCCGCCCCAGAAGTTGTCCCGGCTACCGAGGCGCTGACGGTCATCCTCGTCGTCGCCCTCGGGACCGGCGTCCGCCTCGGCCGCCCTCGAATCGTCGCCGTCCGGGCCTTCCTCGCCGCTGTCGTCCTCCTCCTCGTCCTCGACCGCCGGCAGTCGTTCCAGTTCCCTGGCCCGGGCGTGGTTCGAGTGGACCTCGGTGACCTCCACCTTGGACCTGGCCTCAGGGACCACGCCGTTGACGAGGAGGATGAACCCGTCCTCCGTCCGGGCGACGCCGGCCCCGCTCTCGTGCATGTCCGTCACGTCGACCACGAGTTGCTCGCCGGCCTTGACCGGCTGGGTCTTCAGGTCCTCGATCGGCTGGTTGTAGTGTTGACACCACTCCTTGCCGCCCCGGTCGCCGTAATGTTGACACCCCATCCCCTCGATTCGTTCGGAAAAACTGGGGCAGTCATCCGCGAGTGGACAGTCCGGCATATCCACCGCTAGCGCCGGTGCGGTCTTTACCCTTGCGACCCGGCCGTGATCGTGCCGGGGGCGAACGGCTGTGGGCGATACTGGGAACACCGTGGTGTCGAGCTTACTTTTTGTTAAAAAAGATAATAATATTTATATAGTAGATGTAAACTTCTTATAAATACGCTGTTCGTTTTTCGCACCCAAGGAACAAATGAGGCGTGTCAGTGATGCCATCGCACTACGAGTCGCTCGTTCGCGAGGCGAGCACGACGCCGACGCTATCGTCCGAGGAAATACACTACGGGGCCGAGATATCGACCGGCGGCGAATCGGACGCCCCGGACACGATCGTTCTCGTGTCGGACGAGGAGCTGGTCGCGACCGCCATCGCCGGGACCGAATCGGATTCGTCTCTCGAGTTTGCCCTGCCGCTGGACGACGTCGAGGAACTCCGCTGTGAGGGGTTGCTCGCCGAGGTGATCACGGTCGACGCCGGCGACGAGGAATACGCGATCCCAACCGGCGACCTGAAACGGGCCGCATTCACGGCCGCCATCGTCGAGCACAGCCACCTCACCAACCCGTGCGAGTGGATGGGCCTCAACCGTGCTGGCTTCTCGATGTGCCAGTACGCGACCTGTTTCGGCTGTGCGCTGGTCGTTCTGGGGGTCGGCTGTTGTGTCACCGTCGTCGGCATCCTCGTCGGCCTCCCGCTCATCGGCCTCGGGATCGCGCTCCTGCTCGCCGGGCTCGCCTACCGGGGCGTCTGTAACTGGCGGGGGCTGAACGTCTGGAAACCGGCCGAATGAATACCGTTCGACCACCGTTTTCCGTCCCGGGTTCGCGGCAAGCCGCGAACCGCTCGGCGCAAAAACGTGGATGAAAAAGACGACCTCTCGCGGCTCCGCCGCTCGAGGCCGTGAAACGACTCGCTTCGCTCGTCGTACGCCAGTCGCAGTGATCCTCGTTCTCCGCTACGCCAGCGGCGTCCGTTCCACCACGGTACCGTCAACCGTCGGGTACTGCTCGACGATCTCGCCGTCGGCCAGGTCGCCCTCCTCGATCATCTCCTCGAGGAGCCACCACGCCACCTCGACGTGCTCGTTCTTGACGGCGTAGTACTCCCCGGGAACCCCGAGGTCCTCGAAGCGTTCCGGATCGGCGTACGTTTTCCCGTAAACGAGGGTGCCGTCGTCCGTCACCTCGTCGAAGGGGCGGCGGAGGTTGCGGGCCATGCGCTTGAGGCGGCGACGGTGCTGGGCGGCGTCCTTGAACACCGACGTGCAGAAGTAGACCTTCGGATGGTCGCCCATCTCCTCGAGGATGGCCTCGCGGGTGTCGCCGACGGCGCTCATGTGGCCCTCCCGGAGTTCGAACCCCTGTTCCTGCATCCGCCGGAAGTTGCCCTGGCTCATCTCGAACTCGTTGACGTTGCAGAACTCGGCGGCCCCCTCGTCGAGGAACTCCAGGAACTCCGTCTCGGGCCGGATGCCGGGGATCTCGAACGCGGGCGTGATCCCCTCGTCGCGGGCGATATAGAGGATGTCTTCCCACTCGGTGCCGTGGAGGTCGCCCCACTGTTCCAGGGGCGGGTGGAACCGGATCTCGTCGAGTCCGGCCGCGGCCAGGCGGCGCATGTTCTCGCGCCCGCCCGTGATGCCGGTGTAGAGGTGGATGTGGTGGTCCTCGCCGAACTCGTCCTTGAGGAGCTCGATGTAGTGGGTGGTCCGGTCCATCGCCTCCTGGGGTTCGCCGCCCGTGACCGAGGACCCCAGCGCGTCCATCCGCCTGGCTTCCTCGAGCACGTCGGCGTCGGACTCGACCTCCCGCTCGTTGGCGTAGACGTCGGTGACGTTCTTGCGGTTCTTTCCGAGGGGGCAGTAGAAACAGTCCCGCTGGTCGCAGTAGCCGTAGACGAACAGCACCATCTTGCCGCCCTTGGCGCACTGCTCGCAGCCCTCGGAGATCATTCACCCGGCGTAGTGGGCGGAGACGCAAAAAGCGCTCGAAAGCGACCGTCGGGGCGGCGGCCCTCCCAAAAACAGATAAGCGCCACCGGCGAACCGTTCGAACAGGAATGCTGGTGGTGTTCTGCGTCGACCTCGACGACGACCTCGGCCGCAAGACGGGCATCGAGACGCCCGTCATCGGCGAGGAGGCGGTCGAGGAGGCGGCGGTCGCGCTCGCGACCGCGGATCCCGAGGACTCGGACGTGAACGTCCTGTTCGAGGGGTTGCACATCGCGCGGGGCGTCACCGGCGAGAGCGTCACCGTGGCAGCCGTCACGGGCAACGAGCGCGGCGACGTGAGCGCCAACCGCGAGGTGGGCCAGGAGGTCGACGAGGTGCTCGCCAGCCTCACGACCGGCGAGAACGTCCGGTGTATCGTCGTCACCGACGGCGCCCAGGACGAGTCCGTCGTCCCGGTCATCCGGTCACGGGTGACCATCGACGGCGTCCGGCGGGTCGTCGTCCGGCAGGCCCAGGACCTGGAGTCGATGTACTACACGATCAAGCAGGTCCTGAACGACCCCGAGACCCGGGGCACGATCCTCGTTCCGCTCGGGATGCTGTTGCTCATCTATCCCTTGTGGGTGATCGTGAACGCGCTCGAGGTCGTCAACGGGGCGCTCCCCGCCGCGGTGCTGGGGCTGGCGTCCGGCGTGATGGGGCTGTACGTCCTCAGTCGGGGCATCGGCCTCGGAAGCCGGATCGACGCCTTCGCCGATCGGGCACGCAACCTGCTGTACGCCGGCCGGGCGACGGTCATCACCTACGTCGTCGCCCTGGCACTGTTGGTCATCGGCGGCGTGAGCGGCGTGGAATACCTCCAGGCCACGCAGGCCGACGTGGAGGGGACCCTCGGCGGGATCGAGGCGCTGGCGGCGCTGTTGTTCGGTTCGGTTCGCTGGTTCGCCGCCGCGGCGTTCACGACGAGCGTCGGCCAGATCACCGACGAGTACCTGGCCGACCGCCTCGAGTGGCGCTACCTCAACGCCCCGTTCTACGTCGTTTCGATCGCGGGCGTCCTCCACACGCTCAGCGCGTATCTGCTGGACATCGTCATGCTCTCGACGCTCGCGGGCGTCCTGACGGCCGCGACCCTGCTGGCCCTGGTGAGTACGCTGGCGTTCGCCATCGTCGAGTCCCGCTACCAGCGCGCCGAACCGGCCTAGCGCTCCCTGACGACCACGAACTCGGCGAGGTCCCGGAGATACTCGAACGCCTGCGCGTCGTCGCCGGTCGACGCGCCGTCGCCACGGGCCCGCCGTTTCTCGATGGCGTCCAGCGCGGCCAGCGCCTCGTCGGCCTGCGATCTGGCCAGGTCGTTCGCCTCCGCGGGCGAGAGCCCGGTCACCTGCACGATCGAGGGGCGATCCATGGCGACGTCCTGCCCGGTTGGCTTGCCGAGTTCGTCGGGATCGGCGGTCGCGTCGAGGATGTCGTCGCGGATCTGGAAGGCGATGCCGACCCCCTCGGCGTAGTCGCCGAAGGTTTCGACCGTGACGGGGTCGGCGTCGGCGGCGATCGCGCCGAGTTCGGCCGCCGCCCGGAACAGCGCCCCGGTCTTGCGGCGGGCCAGTTCCATGTAATCGTCCTCGTCCGTCGGTCGGGCGACCAGTTCCGTCGCCTCGCCCTGTCCGAGGTCCACCATCGCCTCCGTCACGACCTGCATCGCCTCGGGGTTCTTCGAGAAGAGGGCGAACGCCTCGCCGAGCAACCCGTCGCTGGCCACGATCGCGGGGCCGTACCCGTAGGCGGCCCACGCGCTGTCGACGCCACGCCGGACGGCGGACTGGTCGATGATGTCGTCGACGACGAGCGACGCGGTGTGGACGAGTTCGATGCCGACCCCGAAGTCGACGGCCGGATCGCGGTCGATGTCGCCGCCGGCCGCCTCGCACGTCAACAGGGTCACCACCGGCCGGACGCGCTTGCCACCGGAGAGCGCCACGTGGCGGAGTTCGGCCCCCAGTTCGTCGGGGTCGACCTCCTCGACGACTCTCTCGAGTCGGTCTTCGACGAGCCCCTTCCGGTGACCGAGGAAATCCATCTACGGGGCGTTAGCACGGGGGGCGGAAGTAGGTGACGAATGCGATCGCCTCCCCGGGTTCGGGGCCGAAACGGCGACCGACCGAGACGGACCCGGTTCGCGGGCTCCTCGGTTGCCGAATTCCTCGACGAGTTCGAAAACGACCTCCACGGGGGCGTCCACGATCACCGTAGCACCGTTTTTCGCCTGGGGCGCCTGCAGGGAACCGCACGGTGAAACGACGTGGCGGAAAAAGGCCGGATCCCGCGCCCCGCCGCTCGATCCCGTGAAACGCGGCGCAACGCGCCGCGGACGTTATCCGCCGAACTCCTCAGTGAGTTCGGGGACGACCTCGAACAGGTCGTCGACGATGCCGTAGTCGGCGACGTCGAAGATCGGGGCGTCGGGGTCCTTGTTGATCGCGACGATGGTGCCCGCCCCTTTCATCCCGGCCACGTGCTGGACGGCGCCCGAGATGCCGATCGCGATGTACACCTCGGGGCTGACGGTCTTGCCGGACTGACCGACCTGCCGGTTCTTGGGCAGCCAGTCGTTGTCGACCACGGGTCGCGACGCGGCCACGATGGCGTCGAGGGCGTCCGCGAGGGCCTCGATGAGTTCGACGTTCTCGCCTTCCTCGATCCCACGACCCACGGCGACGAGGGTTTCGGCCTCGGTGATGTCGACGTCGCCGCCGGCGACCTCCTCGAACCCGGACGTTCGCGGACCGATGGCGTCCTCGTCGATTGTCACGTCCACGGGGGCGATCTCGGCCTCGCCGCGGTCCTCAGCCTCCGGCCACTCGGCGTCCCGGACCGTCAGGACGAACTGGTCGGCGGGCAGTTCCGTGGTCGTTTCGACCTTGCTGGCGTACATCTCGCGCGTCGCGACGAAGGCGTCGCCGTCGACCTCGAAGTCGACGACGTCGGTGACCAGCGGCAGGTCGTGGCGGTCGGCGAACGCGGGTGCGTACGCCAGTCCGTTGACCGTGTTCGGGGCCATCAGGGCGGCCGGATCGAGGTCCTCGACGAGGGCCTCCAGTGCCTGCAGGTACACGTCCTGATTGAACTCCTCGCCGTAATCGACGGTGTGGATATAGTCGACGCCGTCCCGGTCGAGTTCCTCGGCGTACTCCTCGACCGTGCCGCTGATGACGGCGAGGTGGAAGTCGCCGCCGGTCTCCTCGGCGAGCTGGCGGCCGGCGGTGATCAGTTCGAAGCTGACCGGGCGGAGTTCGCCGCGGCGGTGCTCCGCGACGGCGAGGACGTCGGCGCTCATTCGGCACCCACCCCCTTGTCGCGGAGGACCTCCGCGAGGTCACCGGCCGTCTCGTCGGCGTCGCCCTCGAAGACCGTCACGTCGCTCTCGGTTTCGGGTTCGTACATGTCGGTGAGGGTGAGTTCGCTCTCGACTGCCGTCGCGTCGAAGCCGAGGTCGTCGAGCGTCTGGTGGGCGATCTCCTTCTGCTGGGCCTGCCGGATGCCGCGCAGGCTGGCATAGCGCGGTTCGTTGATCCCCGTCTGGATCGTGAGCACCGCGGGCAGGTCGATCTCGGATAGTTCCTCGATGCCGCCCTCCAGTTCGCGGTGGACGCTCGCGACGCCCGCGTCGGCGTCGAGGTCCAGCGTGTTGACGACCGACGCCCACTGGTAGTCCAGCGTGGCCGCCAGCGAGACGCCCGTCGCGCTGAAGCCGTCGTCGCTCGCCTGGACGCCGGACAGGACCAGGTCCGGGTCCTCCTCCTCGACGATCCGCGCGAGGATGCGCGTCTTCACGCCCACGTCGAGCAGGCCGGCGTCCTCGATGGCGTCGTCCCACACGCGGATCGCACGGTCGGCCCC
Organism: Natronomonas sp.; assembly: GCA_047617305.1. Lineage (GTDB taxonomy): Archaea > Halobacteriota > Halobacteria > Halobacteriales > Natrialbaceae > DATFIX01. Next base: position 4,000 of record JBLGCL010000077.1, on the reverse strand, counting down.
CTTGGCCAGCGCCATCCGGATGGTCTCCTCGGAGCGCTCGGGCCCGATCGTGGCCGTGACGACCTCCTCGGCGATCCCGTCCTCCTGCAACTGGACGGCCTCTTCGACGGCGTAATCGTCCCACTCGTTGAGGTCGTACTCGAGATACCGCTCGGGGACGCTCGTCCCCTCGATCTCGAAGTCCTCTTCGAGCGCTGCCACCTCCTTTACCGTGACGAGAACTTTCATCGTCACCTCTGTTTACCCTCTCGGAGGTAAATGCTTTCGAAATCCCCGGTTCTTGTCACGCTCGTCGGGTCGGAGGGAACGTCGCCTACCTCTTCACCCTCGACACGCCGGGGGTCCCCTGCTGCAACGAATCGTTCGAGCATCGACAGGTCTCGTGGTATCGGAAATTCCGGTTCCGCCGAAACATACAGAACCTGATATACACGGGTGTTGCAGACAGCGGATACGTCCATCACGACGCTATCGTAGATTCCGGTCAGGAACCGCCACGACGGTCGATCGCAGAAACGGGTCCCTTACCCGAGAACTGGCGGCATGTTTCCGCTCATGAAAGGGAGCAGTGCGACAGCATATCGATCCACCTTTCTATTGCTACTCGTCGTATACGTCCACTCACTCTCCTCTGTCAAGGGGGACACCCGCTATGACCACCCCGAGACCTCTGGACGTCGATGCACGCGGATTCGGACGGCGGCGATTCCTCGCCGGAACGGCAGGTGTCGCCGCACTTCCTCTGGCCGGTTGTTTGAACCGAATCCCGCTTGCGGCCGAACAGCGCTTCGGAGCACCGCGCGAACTGATCCAGATGGACGGTCGAGAACGCCACCTCGTGTTTGGTGACGACGACGATTCCGAACTGAGCTTCATGCTCCGTCAAGACGTGCGCCTGCCCGCGACCCCGGGATCGCACCCCGAGCGGATTCCCTTCCGCGTCGTGGTCGTTCACCGGAAGGGACTGCGCACGGACCGCCTGACTCTCCGGCACCGCGCCCCCGCAGCCGATGGGAGCGCCTTCGACGGGAACGTCTATCTGCGCACGCCAGCCACCGGGGTTTCCGCGTCGGTCACCCTCGACAGGACGCCCGACGGTTGGACGGTTCTCGATGCCGCCGACCTCGGAAAGCCGCCAGCAGGGCGTTCGATCGCACCCGGGGAGACGAACGTCACCCTCGGTTTCGTCGTCGACCCGCTATCGAGCCATCCCACCGAGGAACTCTACGTCGAGTTCGAGGCGGAGCTGAGCGAGCCGAGAATTTTCGGTCGGCACTCGCGCACTGCGACGGGGCGTCTGGCCTTCCCGACCGTCCGGGGCTGACGCACGGGTCTACAACGATCGGTGAACGAGGGGCGATTCATGCTGTGTTCGCGCCCTCTGTTCGGCACAACCTCGGAAACCTATCCCCGCCAGAGGGCTTCAATGGGGACAAAATTCTCGAGTCCCGACCGACAGCGCCCCGAGACGTCCGTCTCTCGGGTAGTGCAGTGGGGGAGGGCGTTTCACCCTGGCCTCATTCGCCGAAGTCGGTGACGTCCTCGTCCGGGAGCGTGATGAGGTTCTCGCGGCCGATCCGGAGCTTGTTGATCCGTTCCTCCTCGGCCATCGAGGAGAGCAACTGTGAGACCTTCGCGTTGGACCAGCCCGTCTCCTTCACGATGTCCCCCTGTTTCATCCGTCCACCGTTCCGTTCGAGGAGTCGTTCGACCCGCTCCTCGTCGCTCAACAGTTCCGGATCGATCCCCCCGTCGTCATCCTCCGTCAATTGCGCCCCCTCGACGTCCACCGCCGAGGCCCCGCTTCCCTCGGCGCTTCCCGACGCTGACTGTTGGCGGTGACCGGTCTCGTCGGTCGTCGCGTCGGCGTCGGTTTCTCCCGTCGGGCCCGCGGTTCGGGACTCGCTTTCGGCCGCCGCATCGTCCGTCCCTTCGACGGTAGGGCGCGGTCGCCGCTGCTGCACGGCGTAGTAGTACCCGCCCGCCCCGACAGTGACGACGAGCAGACCGACGCCGATCCAGAACAACGGTGAGGTCCCGCGGGTGGGTCCCGGATTCGTCGTGGTCACCCTCGAGGTCGTGGTCGGCCTCGAGGTCGTAGTCGTCGGGTGTGGAGTCGGGACGTACACGATGGAAAAGTACCCGGGATCGAACGTGCGTGGGCCGTTCCATATCAACGAACCGTTGATCGGACCGCGGTCCGGGGGCGTATTTATCGGGGCGTACTCCGGCGGCGGATTGATAACCAGGCGCTGTCCCTCAGCGAGGCTCGGAAACCAGGTGCCGTCCTCGGTCGAGAAAGCGTCCTCGATCACGATCCGTTCCCCCTGCACGGCGGCGAAGTTCGTCCAGGTGAACCGAAGCGAGAGGCTGCCGGTCCCGTTCGTCACTTCGCTCGTCCAGGTGGCGTTCTTGATGGTCATCTCGCGGTCGGACGCCTCCGCGGCCAGGCTGGCAGCCCGTCGGAACATCTCCGTCGAGTATCCGACCTCCGAACTGCCGTTTTCGACGGCCTTGGAGAGCGCCTCGAAGGCCGCCCTCTCGTTCTCCGTCTCGACGACGAACCGGCTGGTGACGGTCCACCTGGCGCCCCCATCAGCCCTGACGTCGATCGTCACGACGGTGTGGGGGTGCGGGCGATCGACGGGCCCCGCCTTCGAAGAGTTTCCGGTCGTCGTCGTCCCGTCGCTCGCGCCGGCGGCGGGAACGATTACTCCCGCGAGGACGAGCGAAAACGCGAGGAGGGCGACGACGAGACGTGGGGCCCGCATACGTCTTGCGCTCGAACGTCCGACGAAAAAACCCTTTCCATCGCCAATACGACCCCGTCCCCCGACGGGACGTATCGCGACTGATCCGCAAGGTCAGGGCCGTCCGGTCACTTTTTGTGCTCCCAGAGTGTACGCCCGAGCGATGAAGCGGGCCCTCGCCCTCGCTATGATTGCCCTCCTCGCCGTTCCTGCGAGCGCCGCGGTCGGTTCGCCGGACGCGTGGGTCGCCGATGGAACGACGGAAGCGATCGGCAGCACGGTGTCCGTCACCGCAGAAAACGGATCCGCCACCAATCACACGAACGTCACCCGTACGCGGCTCGAACTCCTTGACGATCCGAAACACGATGCCATCCGTCCCTCGCTCGACTTGGGAACAGCGATCGCCACGGACGACGCGCAACTCGAGTCGGCATATCAAATTCGAGTCGACCAGCGACGTATTTTCAGTGCTAGCAACGCCGATGACCTCATCGAACGGTTCGCGGATCGAATCGAGGCCCGAATCGACGCTCTTCGGACCCAGCAACGGGCAGCTACTAGGGCGTACGCGAGCGGCGAGATATCGGATCGAGAGTTCGCGAGCCAGTTTGTACTGATCGCCTCCGAGGTGGACCATCTGACCGAGGAATTACAGACGCTCCGTGAGGCGGCCAGCCGGCGCGAAACGATCCTGCGGATCGAGTCGCTCGAGTTTCGTCTCCGTTCTTTCTCGGGTCGAGCCCACGACGAACTCGAACGGGGGTTGCGCGGTGGCGAGGCGTCCCTCGTCTCCATCGCTGCGACGCAAGATGGGTACGTTCTCAGGCTGCTGAATCGGTCCGAAGGAACGTTCTACCGGCAGGCACTACGGTTCGACAACCGGAATCCGAACGGAACCCCCTCGCTTGAAACGACGGACGAAGCGTTCGACCGTCTCCAGACGCTGTACTCCGAGACGACTACTGATGAAGTGTTCATTCGCTCGTTCGACGCCGCCCCCGTCCAGCGTGCGAGGGACGCGGGACCGTACGAAGCCGTCATTAGTTATCCCGAGGGCTACGTGACGCTGTATCTCGATGCCGCAACCGAGTCGGTGTTCTACGAGGAGCGGCGTCTCCAGTTCGAACGGATGCCCAGGACGACCGTGCTGAACGAGACGATCGACGGCGTCCGTCTCGTCGTCGAGCGAACCCACGACAACGGCCCGACGCTCGTGCGGGCGACCGACGCCGACACCGGCGAACCGG
>JBLGCL010000076.1:0-12853 GCA_047617305.1 Natronomonas sp. | reverse complement strand
CTCACGAAGCGTTCCCGAAAGGCCGTCCGCCGTCGGCGTCAGTGTGGCATACCCGGGACGACCCCCTCGTGGTGTCGCGTGACTGCCCGGGTTCAGCAGGGCCGGCCCCGCGCCCGTTACCGTCTTCTGGCGATGGGTGTGACCGAAAACGACGAGCTCCGCCCCGACCGATCGCCCGAACATGGAGAGGGACGTTTCGCCGCCGTCCTTCCAGTGAGTAAGGGCGATTCGGGTCCCTGCGTACTCGAGGGCCCGTTCGACCGGGAGGCGCTCGCGGAGGGCCGGGTCGTCGGCGTTGCCGTGAACTGCGTCGAGTCGGGGCGCCACGTCGCGAATCGCCTCGAAAACGGCCTCGGTCGTGAAATCGCCGGCGTGAACGACGCGGTCGGCGGTCCGGACGACGTCGAGCAGGTGGTCGGTCAGCTCGTGGGCGTCGCGGCCGTGGGTGTCCGACAGAACGACGAGCACGGCCGACCGTACGACGGCCAGCCCCTCGACGGTTTCGACGCGACCACCCGAAACGATTTCCCCACCCCGGCCTGACAGGACGGTGATGGGTTCGAGTAAGACGGTCGTGCTGGCCGCCCTGTTCGCGAACGGCGCCATCGCGATCCTGAAGTTCGTCGCCTTCCTGCTGACCGGCAGCGCGTCGATGCTCTCGGAGACCTACCACTCCATCTCCGACACGGGCAACCAGGTGTTCCTCCTGGTCGGCATCCGCTATGGCACCCGGCAGGCCGACCGGCGACACCCCTTCGGCTACGGAAAGGCCCAGTTCTTCTATAGCTTCCTCGTGAGCGTCCTGCTGTTCGGCATCGCCGGATGGGAGTCGGCCAAGCACGGCTTCTCGCAGCTCACCGAAAGCGGCGGCCACGGCGGGCCCGAAACCGTCGAGTTCCTGGGGTTCTCGTTCGATCCCGCCCTGTCGTTCGATCCGGTCTACGTCAGTTACGCCGTCCTGCTGGGCGCCTTCGCCTTCGAGACCTACGCCCTCATCAAGGCCCGGGCGGAGATGCACCGGCAAATGGACCGCCACGGGTGGGACGGCTACCCCGAGGCCTTCCGGAAGACGAGCGACGTGACGACGCTGACGGCACTGACGGAGGACACCGTCGCCCTCGCCGGGATCGTCCTCGCGCTGGTGGGCCTGGTCCTCGAACAGGCGACCGGGAACGCGGCCTACGACGCCGCCGCGGCGTTCGCGATCGGCCTCATGCTCATGGGTTTCGCCCTGGCGCTGGCCTGGCAGAACAAGCGCCTGCTGCTCGGCGAGAGCATGCCGGCCGCCGAGGAGCAGGAACTTCGCGAGATCATCGCGGGGTCGGAGGGCGTCGAGGAAGTGATCGACTTCCGGACGGTCTACTTCGGCCCGGAACGAATCGTCGTGACCGCCGACGTGGATTTCGCGGACGAGTTCGACACGGAATCGATGGACGACCGGATCTCGGCCATCGAGGCGACCCTCAGGGAGCGCGAACCCGGCATCAAGACGGTGTACATCGAACCCGAAAACTGAGGAATCAGCATGCGGCGACGGCCGTCGAGCCCGCCGACGGCCGAGCCTTTTTACCCGAGACGGCGGAACCTCACGACGTGGCGACGAACGACGACGCCGACGCCGACGCGACGCCCGGGTTCATGCGGTTCTTCCCCTACGACGAGCCCTACGAGAACCAGCGCGAGGCGATGGGCCGGATCCACGACGCGCTGCAGGCGGGCCGGAACGTCCTCTTCGAGGGTGCCTGCGGAACCGGTAAGACCTTGTCCTCGCTCGCGCCCGCCCTCGAGCAGGCCCGGGCCGAGGACAGGACGGTCGTCATCACGACCAACGTCCACCAGCAGATGCGACAGTTCGTGGCCGAGGCACGGGCGATCAACGGGCAGGAACCGATCCGTGCGGTCGTCTTCCGGGGCAAGTCCTCGATGTGCCACATCGACGTCGGCTACGAGGAGTGCCAGGTCCTCCGGGACGCGACCTACGAACTCGTCGACGCGGAGCGCGACCGCCGGCAACTCGAGCGCCGCCAGGAGGAACTGCTCGAGGCGAGTCGCGACGGCGAGGCGGACGCCGCCGAGGCCCGGAGCGCCGTCATGGACGAACTCGACCGGGTCGAGAGCGACCTCGAGGACCTCCGGGAGCGTAACACCTGCGAGTACTACTACGAGAACCTCACCCGGGACACCGACGGCTTCTACGAGTGGCTGTTCGAGGACGTCCGCACGCCCGACGAGATCTACGAGTTCGCCCACGATCGGGGGCTGTGCGGGTACGAACTTCTCAAGGACGGCATGGACGGCGTCGACCTCGTGGTCTGCAACTACCACCACCTGCTCGATCCGACGATCCGCGAGCAGTTCTTCCGGTGGCTCGATCGCGACCCAGAAGACGTGATCGCCGTCTTCGACGAGGCCCACAACGTCGAGTCGGCCGCCCGGGACCACGCCACCCGCACCCTCACCGAACGGACGCTCGAGTCGGCGCTCGACGAGCTCGCGGACGTTTCCGATCCGCGCGCCGACGCCGCGGTAAACGTCCTTTCTGCGTACCACCGGGCGCTCGTCGAGGTCTACGAGGAGGCCCTGGGGTTCGGCGATCGCGAGGGGATCGGCGAGGAGTGGGAGGACCTCCCGATCGACAACGAGGAGGGGCGGGACGACCTGACCGTCTCCTTCCTGCAACGCTACTCCGGTTCCGGGTACGAGTCCGACCTCGAGGAGGCGATGGCGCTGGGGCGGGACCTCGACGAGGGCTACGAGGAGGCCTACCGGAGCGGCGAGGCGGACGTCCGGAAGGAGTGCCAGACGCTCGAGGCGGCCACCTTCCTCTCGCTGTGGATGGAGGAGGGGAAGAAGACCGGGCAGTACCCGGTCGTCTCGGTCCGGCGCGACCGGGCCAGCGAGGAGGTGTACGGCCGCGCCGAACTGTACACCTGCATCCCGCGTCCGGTCACGAAGGAACTGTTCGACGAGGTCCACGCGAGCGTCCTCATGAGCGCCACCCTCCGGCCCTTCGACGTGACCGAAGACGTGCTCGGCCTCTCCGACACGGCGAGGATGGCCTACGGGCTGACGTTTCCCGAGGAACGCCGGCGGACGTTCGCCGTGGACACGCCCCCGCTGTTCGCCCGCGAGCGCGACGATCCCGACGTACAGGCGACCGTTACGGGCGCGCTCGCGGACGCGATCAAGTTTACTCCCGGCAACGTCCTGGCGTTCTTCCCGAGTTACGCGGAGGCCGAGCGCTACGCGGATCGGTTGGCCGTGGACGCGACGACGTACCTCGACGAACCGGGCGAGCGCGCGGAGGACCTCCGCGAGGCGTTCGTCGCCGACGGGAACGCGGCTCTCCTGACGTCCCTCTGGGGGACGCTCGCGGAGGGCGTCAGCTTCGACGGCGACGCCGCGCACACCGTCGTCGTGGTCGGCGTCCCGTACCCCTACCTCGACGACCGGATCCGTGCGGTCCAGGACGCCTACGACGCGACGTTCGCCGACCGTGCGGACGCGGGGTGGCGGTACGCGGTCGAGATTCCGACCGTCCGCAAGACCCGGCAGGCGCTCGGGCGCGTCATCCGTTCCCCCGAGGAGATCGGCGTCCGCGTCCTGCTCGATCGCCGGTACACGGAGGCGGCCCGGGTTGAACTCGGCGATTACAGCGTCCACGACGCGTTTCCCGCCGAGGAGCGGGAGGAGATGGTCGACGTCGACCCGGAGAAGCTGAAGTTCGCGATGCTCAATTTCTTCTCCGGATACGACGCCTACGACGGTTCGCCGCCGGCACCGTAGGGGCGCGAGCGGCGGTACGCCGGCCGTTCGTCGACCACCGAGAACGGACGGTCCGACTTCCCGTCACGCGGGCAGCGGGATCCGTCGCACGACTTCCTCGAAGTGCGCGTCCCAGAACTGGAGTTCCGACACCGTCCACTCGATCGGATCGACGTCCCGGTCCGCGAGACGGCGGGCGTCCTCCACGTCACCGCCGCGGGCCAGGGTCACGTGCGGTCGGTAATCGGGGCCTTCGACGCCATCGACGGTGTCGAACTCGTCCCGGAGGGACCGATGGAGCCCGTGGAGCCCCGGGCTCTCGACGTTCAGAAAGACCACCGGGCCGGGGCCGCTTGTGGGGACGTCGAAGTAGTCGATGCCGGTGATGCGGACCTCGACCGCCGGCGTCCCGGTCATCGCCGTCCGGAGTCGCTCGGCGAGCGCATCGGGGCGCCCGTCACCCAGTCGCTTGACGACGATCGCGGGGCGCTCGCGACGGCGGTCGAACGCGACGAGCGCCGGCTGGAGTTCGTCGACGAGCTTCTGCACCCGGGCGGGGACCGGGGCGTTGAGACTGTACACGCCGGCGTCTCGGAGATCGACGGGAATGAGCGTGACGATCTCAGAGCCGGTCGCGGAGCCAGAGGACGATCAGGACGACGATCGCGAGCCACAGTACCGGCCGCAGCGGGCCCAGCAGCCAGAACCCGAACTGGAGGACTTCCTCGACGATCTCCAGGATCATGACGACGACGACGAGTCCGAGCACGATCTTCAGGAGCGTTTCGACGTCGAGGTCGCCGCGAGTTCCGAACATGCCCGACAGTACTGGGATCGGAAACAAAAAGACCGGCTCCGTTGAAACCCTCAACAGCTGATACAAACTACGTGCTGAATACCGAGCCTCAAGTCCGCACCAAACTGTTGGTAGCAGGTTGGCGTTGCAAAATCGACTATCGTCGCACATACCGGTGAGGAACCGTGTTCTGTTCGAAATCCGAATCGGTTCAAACCGTCCGCGAGAACACTATGAACAACGCCAGACCTACGCCAACTAGATGAGCGAGGGTCGAAACTGAATGAGCACCCCGAAGACGACGCCGGCGACGACGCCGAGAACGGCAGCCCGAGTGATCGCCGAACCGTCCCTGGTCAGAGCTTCGAAACCGGTCAAAATCGACATATATCTTCCCTCCGAAGAGCACGAAAAATACCGGGGCTACCGTGCGTTCCGGGTGCCAGACCGCGGTACTTTTAGGCTCATACCCCCGGTGACGCGGCGTCGGAACCGTATTAACGGTCGGCCTCGAAGCGGCGGACGATGAGCGGGCCACTACGCGTCACAGCGGGGGAACTCGCCGAAAACGAAATCATCGACCACCTCGAATCCGGGCGACGAGTCATCGTCGAAACCGAGATGCTCGGTTCGGCCTACGAGGTCACGCTCCGACACGACGGGACGATATACTACTGCGATACCCCGACGACCCTACACAAACACGAAACAGAGGAAGCGATGCGACAGTGCCTCCGCAATCAGGGGTACGTCCTCGACGAGTGATAGGCCAGCGTCCTCCGGTAGGGCCCTGGGTCGAACGGGCCATCGCCATCCGGGAGCGGTAACGCCGAGCGGCGTCCGCCGACGGCCGCCCCGGGCCGTCACATGAAATCGGCGATGCCAGTCTGTTTGTTGGTGTCGTCCTCGAAGATGCTCTCCAGCGAACGCTCGAGCACCTCGAGCCGTTGTTTTGTGTATTCGCGGGCGCCGAACTCCTCGGCCACCTCCATGGCCGTGTCCATGTACTTGTTGACCGACCCCCGGTGGACCGTGAGGTTCACGTCGCCGCCACACTCGCGACAGTCGCCCGAGAGCGGCATCCGGCGGTACTTCTCGCCGCAGTCGAGGCACCGGACCTCCTGGCGCGAGAACGCCCGGAGGTTGCCGATCAGGTCCGGGAGGAAGTGGAACTCGATGACCCGCTCGGCCACGTCCGTCTCGTCGACGGCGCGAAGCTTTCGGGAGAGTTCGAGCTGGGCGTCCATCTTGTCCATCATCGACCCGAGGGTCTTGTACGCCGACAGGTCCGGGCCGAGCGCGATGTCCGAGACGTCGTGGGTGTGCTCGAAGCCGTGATACTCCGCGTCGGTCCCGAGGGTGTCCTCGGCGATCTCGACGTCGACCTCGCCGGGGTCGGCCATCCGCCGGGTCGCCTCGTAGAACTCCCGGGGGTACGAGGAGACGACGTCCATGTTGTGCGCCTCGTCGTCGATCTCCGAGGGGTCGATCCGGGAGGACATGACCAGTGGGGCGTCCATTCTGCCCCCGCGCTGATCTGGCAAGTAACTTATACTAAAGTTCAAAAGTCCGTCGAGTAGGAGCATTACACAATCTTCATCCCCGTCACAATTTCTTCGTTTTGCCGCGTGGAAAAACGGGTGCGCGTAGCCGACAGCCGCGCTCGTGAAACCGATAACTCTCCCGACAACTGCGGCCGAGGTGTGTGGGGCCATCCCAAATACAAATTCTCCGATAAGATCGTCCCGTTCCTCGACCTCGTAGTACGGCTCCAGGTCGTAGTAGGACACGAGCAGGTCGTCCACGAAGTCGGCGGTTTTGAGCATGTGCTCGGCGGCGCCGTCCGAGAGGACCACGTCCTGCACCTTCAGTTCGACCAGCTGGTCGTCGTGGCGCAGCGGGTCGCCGTGAACGTCCGTCTCGTAGCCGAGTTCGCGGAACTGCTCGACCGTCACGTCCAGTTCCGCGGGCCGGACCGACGTCACGGGGAGGTCGGTCATGTCGTACCGGACGGTGCCGTCCTTGAACGTCGAGACGCCGTGTTTGGCCCGGAGGATCCCCTTCTCGATGGGCTCGGGCGTTTTGAGTTTCGAGGACAGCCCCTTGACGCCCTTCAGTACGTCGAAGGCGCTCTCGCGCTCCCCGACCGCCTCCAGCGCGTCACGGTAGGCCTCGTGGACGTCGATCGTTCGGGTTTCGACGGCGGTCCCGTCGACGTCACACCGGGCACAGTGGATCCGGCCGGCGTCGTCGGGGGCGAGTTCCCGACCGCAGTCGGGGCAGGTGTACTGGGGTTCGGCGTGAGTTCCGCATTCGGGACACCGGGGCTCGTAGGTCTCCGCCCCACAGTCGGGACAAACGCGTCGGCCCACTTCGACTTCGACCTCGCCGGGGGTATCGTTCATCGCGTCCGCGTGTGCGGCGGCCTTGGTCACGTCGCGCTGGGCGCCGCCGGCCTCGCCCAGCGGGAAGAGCGTGTGGACCGCCGGCGAGAGTTCGCGGGACTCGGACTTCTCGGGACGACCCATCCGGTTGCCGATCCGGGTCGGGGCGCGCTCGCGAACCTCGAACGGGGCGACCTCGTTGACTGCAGTGACGGCGTTGGGCCAGTCGCGGGCTTCGTCGGAGAGGTCGTCCCACTCGCGGTCGAGGTCGGCCGTAAGCCCCAGGGATCGGACCAGCGGCAGCGGGTCGGGGATCCTGATCGTGTCCTCGGTCTGGGTGTGCTCGACCAGCAGCGCCTCGACGGGGTCGCGGAGGTCGTCGACGGGAACCCCATCGCGGTCGTCCCCCGGGAGTTCGCGGTCGACCACCAGGACGCCGTTCGCCATGCGGCCACGGTCGGCGACGGCCGTTGCCAGGGTCTCGAACTCCCCCGGCGTCAGGTCGTGCCAGAGGTAGGTGTACTCGGGGTGCAGCGGCGCGTCGTACTCGGTCGCCCACGCCAGCGCTTCCTCGGCGGACGGCGCCTCGAGGTCGATCCGCGGGTCGTCCCGCATCGCCTGTACGTCCGCGTCGATCGCCTCGAGGTCCTGTACCCACCACTCCGGAGTGTACGAGGCCGGGGCGAGCGGATGGTTGTTCTCGACGAACTCGCCGTAGTTGACCAGGTACTCGCCCAGATCGAGGATCTTCTCGATCCCGTTCCGCACTTCGAGCGCCTCCTCGGGGTCGTCGATCCGGCGGACCTCCCCGTTGGCCAGTCGGACCGTCGGTCCCTCGATGGAATCGACCGGAACGACGCCGGCGGCCTTCCCCGGCCGTTCGGTCTTGACCTGGGTTCCCGGGGCAAGGAAGTCGTCGACCGCGTGCATCGTCGCGGGATGGACGCCGGCGGTCGCGAACCCGTGGTTCCGGGCCCGGCCGTATCGGAGGCGGAACCCGCCCGTTTCGGACGGATGCGAGAAGACGGGACGACCGGCGATCAGGTCCCGCAGGTACTTCCAGGACTCCTCGACGCGGGGCGGCCCGGTCTCGTCGGGGGCCACGCCCTCCCCATCGGCGGTGTCGCCGTCCGAACCCGCGCCGTCGCTCCCCTCCCCCTCGCCGCCGTCCTCGTCGGCCGGGTCCGTCGCGTCCTCGTCGTAGGTCCCGTCGATGAGGTCCTGGAGCCACGGCCACTCGACCTCGTCGAGGTCCCGGGTGTAGCGCTGGATCTTGGGCGCCTTGAGCGCGATCCCCTCGGCGAGGACCAGACACATCCCACCGCGCGGGGAGTTCGTGTCGACGCGTTCGAGGTCACGAAACCCCTGCACCTCCTCGTCGCCCGTCGCCTCGCCGTCCAGCATGATCGGCATGTGCTCGGCGATGAACTTCGTCTCCGCGTCCTTCGGCGAGTACTGGAGGCCGGTCTCCTCGTCGTAGAGCGCGACCTCCTCGGCGTAGCGCTCGATCTCGTCGTCGCGGGCCCGGTACTCCTCGATCCCGAGCAGCGTCCGGGCGTAGTCGGCGACCAGTACCGAGAGCGCCTGGGCCGTCCCCCCCGCGGAGCGGATCGGCCCGGCGTAGTAGACGTTGATGAACTCCGTCCCGTCGTCGTTCGTCAGGAGTTCCACCCCGTCGATGCCCTCGATGGGCGCCGCGACGACGCCCTCGGTGAGCAGAGCGACGGCCGTGCGGACGGCGCCTTCGATCTTGCCGGCCTTGGTCTCGTAGTCGCCGACGGTGCCCTCGACGAAGTCTGTGACCAGTTCGAGGGCGGCCTCCTCGCGGGACATCCGACCTTCGAGTTCCCGAACGCGCTCCGCGACGCCGTCGATGCCGAGGATGTTCTCCACGCGGTCCGCCATGTCCTTGGCGACGGGGATCTCGACCTCGGGCTCCGGATCCCTACCCAGGCTCCTCGCCTCGCGGGCGACGTCGAACGCCTCGTCGAGTTCCGTCTCCAGCCGCTCGAAATAGCGTTCGTCCGCCTCGCGCATGTTATCGACCCGAAACGGACGATAGGGCGGTCCGGTCTCGCCGATGCTCCGCAACGTGTCGCATGTGCGTGCAAACGTGGGGACGCCGGCAAAACGCTGTCGGTCGTGGAACCCCCGGGACCGGCCAAACGAGATGGGCCCGGCTCACTGCTCCAGTCGGAGGACGAACCGATTGTGCCAAGTCGATCCGTCGCAGGCGAACCCGCCCGGCGTCGAGACCGCAAGGGGGAGAGGATCTCCCGGCCCGGCGTTCGATCCCCTATACCCTCCGTCCTCTGTTTCGAACCGTAATGGTACACATTCCGACAACAATCACCAGACGCTACGGGGCTGCACGCTCAGGAGCGGCTGTATCATTATAAACCCGGGCGATTTTCGTTAAATCTCCGATAGGTCCCCTCCCGGGAGCCCTGCCCGCGATAGAGCCCACTAATGTACAAACACGACCACCGATAGTTCAATTCAGACCGGTCGGTTAGTGGTTTAATTACGAAAGGGCGTTTGGGAAGATGCGGCAGATTTATGCCCTTTGCCAAGACATTCCTAAACTGGAATGCCAGACAGTAGCAATACTTCACGGCGGCGATTCCTCCAAGCAACGGCTGGTGCCGCGGCTGCAGCGTCACTCGCCGGCTGTCAGGGTGACGGCGGCGGGACCACGACGGAACCCGACACTGAGACCGAACCGGAAGGGGACGGCGAAGACGGGACCCCGACCGAAGGAGAAGACAAAGATACGGCCACGACGACCGAGTCGGCGAAACCGGACGAACAGAAACGGACGCTCCGACTCGTCAACTCGACCGCCTCGACCTTCGACCCGATCAAGGCCACCGACACGGCATCGGGACGGGTCATTTCGCAGGTTTTCGAGGCTCTGACCAACTACCCCAACGGTCAGACCAACGTCGAGATGCGCATCGCGAAGGACTTCGAAGTCGCCGACGACAACGTCACGTATACCTTCACGCTCCAGGAAGGGCTGACGTTCAACAACGGCGAAGAGGTCACGGCGAGCGACTTCGTGTACTCCTGGGAGCGGCTGGCCGCGTCGGACAACTCGCGCCGGAAGTCCTTCATCCTCGGTGACCTGGGGATCAAGCACGAGACCAAGACCGTCACGGAGGACGGCGAGGAAAGTGAAGTGTACAAGCCGGGTTCCCTCGAGGTGTCCGCACCCAGCAAGTACAAACTCAAATTCACGCTCGATCAGCCGTTCCACGCGTCCCTGGCGATGCTCGCCTACACCTCCTTCGTGGCCGTTCCCGAGGGCATCGTGGGCGACATCAAGGGGTATACGGGGAAGATGGACCACGGGACGTTCGCGACGAAGAACCCGGTCGGCAGCGGTCCGTTCACGCTCGACACGTGGAACACGGCCACGGAGATCAAGCTGAGCGCCCGGTCGATGGACGAGTACAAGACGATGGAAGGGCCGTACGTGACGGGCATCCACTGGCGGGTCCTCGAGAAGACCAACGCGAGCTACACGTACGCGACCCTCAACATGAACGCCGACCGGGCGTCCGTCCCCTCCTCGAAGTACGACCCCAAAAAGGTCAACATCGAGGGCAAGGACGCTCGCGGTCGGGACTACGGGACCTACGGTCCGCTCGCGAACAACATGACCGTCCCGTACTTCAAAGTCCCCGAGGTGAGCACGTACTACTTCGGGTTCAACGTCGACAACGTCGAGGAGCCGATCCGGAAGGCGTTCGCGTACGCCTACAACCAGGAGGAGGTCGTCGAGCAGGTGTACAAGGACCGCATCGCGGAGGCGTTCTTCTTCACGCCGCCGAGCATCTTCCCCGGCGGCGCCGAGAAGTACCAGGAGCTCGCCAAGGAGGAGTACCCGTACGGGTACAACAAGACGATGCTGGGCAAGGCCAAGCAGGTCATGGAGGAGGCCGGTTACGGACCCGACAACAAGGCCAAGCTCACGATGACGACCTACCAGTCGTCGACGATGAAGAAGATCGGGAACCTGATGCGGGACAAGCTCCAGGCCGCCTACATCAACGTCCAGTACGAACAGGCGCCGTTCTCGACCCTGCTCAACCGCGTCGACAAGGGTAACATCGAGTGTTACTCGCTTGGGTGGATCGCGGACTACCCCGCGCCGGACAACTTCCTCAAGCTGCTGGTGCCCGAGTTCAGCCAGTCGCCGGACCCGCAATCCGTCTCCGGGTTCGACTGGGGAGCCAAGGAAGGCGAGGAGGGCGACAGCTGGAGCGAGGCCGCGCGGCGCGCCCAGGAAGCCTGGGACACCAAGTTCAGCAACAACCCACTCCCGACCGGGGAGGACAAGCAGGCGCGCAACGAGGCCTACCTCACCATCGAGCGGGCGAACTGGGAGGACGTGGTCATGGTCCCGACCTTCCACGGGATCGCACACTACTACCGGTACCCGTGGGTGCAGGGCCCCCGCTATGGGTCGATGGGCGTCTCCCGAAACACCTACAACAACCTCTGGATCGAGGACCGGTCGGAGTACAAGCCGTAAGCACCCAGTGACGTAATTCCCGTTCGCGACGCGACGGAACTTCCGCCCCGTCGTGGACGGTAAACGCTCGATTTCGGGAACCTTAAGCCAGGACAGTTCGAACAAATTAATACGAATTCAACTCCATGCACGAATCGATGCCTCACACACACGTAACCGCACAGTTAATTCCCGGGTCGTGGGGTGAGAAACAATGAGCAGGTTTCGGTACATCCTGAAGCGGCTCCTGCTCATGATTCCGGTGGTCATTTTCGGCACATCGGTAACCTTCATCATCCTGTACGCCGGTCCGATCGATCCGGCGACGGTGATCCTGGGTCAAACGGCTACTCCGGCGCAACGCGCCGCACTCCGTGCCCAACTCGGGTTGAATCAACCCCTCTGGGGGCAGTACATCGACTTCTTAGTGAACATGCTGACCCTGGACCTCGGCCAGTCGTGGGTCATCCAGCCGGAGACCGGCGCTTACGAGGTCATCCTGAACTTCCTGCCGCGCACCGTCTGGATGGGGCTGTGGGCGGTCACCCTGCCGATCTTCGTCGGCATCCCGCTCGGCTTCTACGCCGGGATGAACCCGAACACGTTCCGCGACTACTTCGCGTCGTTCGGCGGGATCGTCTGGCGGTCCATGCCCCGATTCTGGCTGGCCGTGATTTTGATGGTGGGCCTCTCCCGGTCGGAAGCGATCCTGTTCGGGTTCAACTGGACGGGATTCATCGTCGAGTCGAACGTGGTGGGGCCACCCCCGCTCAACAACCTGACGGATCCGCACAGTCTCCTCGTCGCCATCAAAATGGTGTTGCCGGCCGCGATCGTCCTCGGGAACTCGTCCATGGGGAACGAGATGCGCGTCGGTCGGACGGCGTTCCTGGAGGTGAAGAACTCCAACTACGTCGAGATGGCTCGGGCGAAGGGCGTCCCGGGGCGGAGCATCGTCTGGAAGCACATCTTCCGGAACGCGCTCATGCCGCTGGTTCCGCTCATCACCGCAGAGGCCGTCCTCATCATCGCGGGGTCGGTCCTCATCGAAACCGTGTTCGGGATCAACGGCATCGGGTGGCTGTTCTTCCAGTCGATGATCCAGGGCGACATCCCGCTCGCTGGCGCGCTGATGTTCTTCTTCATCATCATCATCGTCGGCATGAACCTCGTACAGGACATCCTGTACACGATAATCGATCCCCGTGTCAGTATGGAGGAAGCTAATCCATGAGTGCCTACAGAGAGGACTTCGAGGACAAGCCGCTGTTGGAACGTATCCGAGACAATCCCGGCCCCGCCGTTCGGTGGGGAGCGGTACTGGCAGCGCTTCTCGCCCTCGAGTTCGGCGCCCTCATGACCTTCGTCATGAGCTGGCCGTGGAACATG
>JBLGCL010000075.1:0-12976 GCA_047617305.1 Natronomonas sp. | reverse complement strand
AGCGTTTCGCCGAAATCGACGTCGTCTCCATTAGTCATCGGCTTCACCCCCTTCGGATTCGGTATCGATCAGGTCGCCGGCGAACGCGGCCGTCGCTTCCGTCTCGAGCGGTTCAGCGAACTCGTACCCCACGTCCTCGTATTTCACGCAGTGGGTGTAGTGGGCCGGATCCCCGCTGTCGCTCACGTCCTGAAACGTCGGTTCGACCTCGGGGCAGACTTCCCTGGCGTCCGGACACCGAGTGTGGAACCGACACCCCGGCGGCGGATTGATCGCCTCGGGCATGACGCCCACGATCGGGTTGAGTTCCTCGGTCGTCTGGTCCGGTCGCGGGATCGATTCCAGCAACGCCTTCGTGTAGGGGTGCTTGGTGTTGTGGAAGAGGTCGTCGACCTCGGCCTGTTCGATGATCTCGCCGAGGTACATCACGTTCACGCGGTCACAGATCTCCGCGATGACGCCCATGTCGTGGGTGACCCAGATTACGGCCGTGTCGTACCTGTCCACGAGGTCGTGGACCAGGTCCAGAATCTGGGCCTCGACGGTCACGTCCAGCGCCGTCGTCGGCTCGTCCGCGATGATCAGCGACGGTTCACAGGACAGGGCCATCGCGATCAGGACACGCTGGCGCATCCCGCCGGAGAACTGGTGGGGGTAGCTGTGGTACCGGTCCTCCGGCTCCGGGATGCCGACCTCACGGAGCATGTCGATCGCCATCTCTTTGGCTCGTTTCTCCGAGACGTCCCGGTTGATCTCGATGAACTCCCGCACCTGGGCGCCCACCTTGAACACCGGGTTCAGCGACTCCATCGGGTCCTGGAAGATGATCGCGATCTCACGGCCCCGGATACGCTTGCGCATCTGCTGGTTCGAGAGCATCTCGTCGGACGGCTTCAGCTCGCCGTCCGGACCTTCCTCGAAGTCCACCAGCTTCTCGCCTTTGAACGTGACCGTCCCGCCGACGATCTCGCCTGGATCCTCGACCAGCCGCATGAGGGAACTGGACGCCACGGACTTGCCGGCACCGGACTCGCCGACCAGCCCGACGATTTCGCCTTTCTTCACGTCGAAGGAGATGCCGTCGACCGCACGGACCGTCCCCTCCTCCGTGAAGAACTGTGTCTTCAGGTTCTCGACTTCCAGTAGGGTTTCTTCTTCGCTCATCGGTTTTGAATCCGTGGATCGAGTGCGTCTCGCAGGCCGTCACCCAGCAGGTTGAACCCCATCACGGACAGCAGGATCGCCAAACCAGGCCACACGCTGAACCACGGGGCCGGCAGCATGTAGGCCCGCGAATCCGACAGCATCTGTCCCCACGATGGCGTCGGCGGCTGCGCGCCGAAGCCGAGGAAAGACAGGCCGGCGATGACCAGGATGTTGATCCCGACCTGGAGCGTCGCCTGCACCAGCACTGGGGCGAAACTGTTGGGGATGATGTGGCCCTGGATCAGCTTCCAGTCCCGGACGCCGGCGGCCTTGGCCGCCTCGATGTAGTCCTCCTCGCGAACCGACAGCACTTCGGACCGGATGAGGCGGGCGAACACCGGGATCGTCCGGATGCCGACGCCCACCATCGCGAACATCAGGTTGCGGCCGAACGCGACCATGAACGCGATGACCAGCACCAGGAACGGGATGGCGTACAGGACTTCGACGGCGCGCATCAGTACGTCGTCGACGTAGCCGCCGTAGTAGCCGGCGATCGCGCCGACGATCGTTCCCATGACCATCCCGATGCCCGTCGCGACGATCCCGACGAGCATCGCGATCTTGGTGCCGTAGAACAACCGAACCAGAACGTCCCGACCCCGGTTGTCGGTTCCGAGAACGTGATTCCATGTCCCAGGATCGTTGGGATACAGGGTGTTTGTAATGCCGACCGGCGGGCGAAGGATCGGGGCGTCGGCGGAGCTGTACGCCGGATTTACCCAGAATTGTTCCGCCAGCCAGTACTTGTTGCCGAACCACGACAGGACGTTGGCGTCGATGTAGGCAACGAGGGCGATGATACCGAAGAACCCGATGATGTAGGCCCCGGCCATCGCCGTCGCGTCCCGTCGTAGCTGGGTCAGGGTGTACCGCCACCCGACGCGGGATTCCGGTTTCTCCTCTCCTTCCATCTCCGCTTCGTCGACGTCGCTTTCGGATGCCGTCGCCATGATCAGTCACCACCCTCGTAGGACACTCGCGGGTCCAGATAGGCGTACAGGAGGTCGACGATGATGACGCCGACGATGAACACGAAGCCGAACATCAGCGTCGTCCCCATCACCAGGTAGTAGTCCTGGTTCTTGACGGCCGTGATGATGAGTCGGCCCATTCCGGGGATGTTGAAGACGGTCTCGGTAAGCACGGCGCCGCCCAGCGAGGCGGTCAACTGCAGCCCCATGATGGTGATCAGGGGCAACTGCGCGTTCCGGAAGGCGTGCTTCCGGACGATCGTGCTCTCCTTGACGCCGTACGCCCGCGCGAGTTTCACGTACTCCTGGTTCAGGACCTCCAGCATGGAGGACCGCTCGATCCGGGTGAACGCGGCCATCCGGAGCGTTCCCAGCGAGATCGTCGGTAGCGCCAGATGTTTCATCGAAGTGACAAACACCTCCCACTGGTTGTTTGCTCCAGAGACGTTCGCCGGATTTGCCCACGGCAACGGTAAGCCAGTCGCCGGGAACTCCGGGATCCACGCGTAATTCTGCGCCTGATACGCGAAGACGATGATGAGGATCAGTCCGATCCAGAACGAGGGGGTGCTCACGCCGATGAGCGCGACCACGCGGGAGACGTGGTCGGCCGGCTTGTTCCGTCGCTTGGCCGCCAGGATCCCCAGCGGGATCGCGGTCACCGTCGCGAAGATGAAGCTCGCGACCACCATCAGCATCGTCACCGGCAGCCGCTGCAGGATCTTCTGGGTGACGGGGACCTTGTAGTAGAGGCTTCGGCCCATGTCTCCCTGGAGCAGGTTGATGATGTACTTGTAATACCGTACGTGGACCGGTTCGTCGAGTCCGTACCTCGCCATGATCGCCTGCTTTTGGGTCAGGCTCGGCGACGGGCCGAGCATGATTTCGACCGGGTTGCCGGGCATCGCTTCCGTGAGGAAGAAGACGATCGTGACGATGCCGAACATCACCGGTATCCCTTGCAGGATTCGGCGGACAGTGTAAGTTGCGCGTCCCATGTCGTGCTCTTAGAGTTCGCTTACTGGTATCGGTCGATACCGCGATTCGAAATAATCAACATCGTGGGTTTGGAGTGACGACGACTACGTTGCGCTCTACTTCTCGATGTACGTGTTGTTGTGGTCCGAGGTGATGTGGAAGCTGTCCACCGGGTGCGCGAGGAAGTCCTTCACGTAGTTCTGGACGCCGAAGCTGTTCTTCAGGTTGTACGACGGGATGTGCGCGCGCTGTTCGAGCGCCGTCGTAATCGCGTCGATGTACAGCTCTCGGCGCTCCTCGTGGTCGGCCGTCTTGCGGGCGTCGAGGATCTGCTGGGCAGCCTTCTTGCCCTTCTCGCTGTTGTTGCCCCAGAAGGTGCCGTTCGTGACGCCGAGGGTGTCCTCGGTTCGGCCCAACAGGTAGTAGGTGAACGCGTCCGGATCGGGCGTGCCGGACCAGCCCAGCGTGTACATGTTGTAGTCGTTCTCGTTGCCGGAGACGTACTTGTCCAGGAACGCGCCCCAGTTCAGGCGCTGGACGGACACGTTCTCGTAGCCGGCCTCCTTCAGCCCGTTACTGACGGAAATGCCGATCTGTTCGCGCTTGTCGTCCGGCGGCACGATGATGTTCCAGTTGTAGCTCTTCTTCACGCCGGCCTCCTCGAAGAGTTGCTTGGCCTTGTCGATGTTCTTGTCGTGGGGAATCTTCTTCCACTCGTCCAGCGGGAAGTCCCAGGTCTCCGAGACCGGTTTCGGCGTCGGGGCGTACTGGCGGAGGCCCGAAGGTTCGACGTAGTTCTGCACTGCCCGATCCATGCTGAAGGTGTAGTCGACAGCCTCGCGGACCTTCGGGTCCGTGGTCGGGCCCTCGTTGCAGTTGAACGCCAGGTAGAAGTACCCGATGCCGGGGACCTCCTGAACCTTGGCGTCGCCCATCCCCTCGACCACGGGGTACTGCTTGGGCGGGATGGTTTTGACGATATCGTTTTCCTTGTTCTTGAGCGTCGTGACCCGGGTCGTCGGTTCCTTGACCGGGACGAACTCGATCTCGCTCAGCTTGGACTTGGGCGACCCCCAGTAATCGTCGTAGCGGGTGACACGGGCGTAGCTACCCTCGCTCCACCCGGCGAACTCGAACGGACCCGAGCCCATCGGTTTCTCCGTGTTGAACGTATCCTTCCCGACTTCTTCCCGGTAGTCCTTGGGCACCACGTACCAGGTCAGCGTCGTCATGAAGGGCCCGTAGGGATACTTCAGGTTGAACTCGAGCGTGCGGTCGTCGACAACGTTGATGTTGTCGATCATGTTCAACTCCGCCGCGTTCTCCGTCTCTTCCTCGACCGGTGCGAGGAACGAGTACTTCACGTCCTCGGCCGTGACGGGTTCACCGTTGTGGAACTTGGGCTGCGGGTCTGACTTGATCTCGACCGTGTAGGTTTTGCCCCCGTTGGAGACTTCCGGTTCGCCCTTCGCCATGTTGGGCACGATGCCCGTCTCCTCGTCGTAGGCGTAGAGGCCCTCGACGAAGCGGTCGATGACTTCAACGGACGGCACGTCGTTCGCCACGATCGGGTCGAACTCGATCGGGGACTTCGACTGAGCGAATGTCAGTTTTTTCAGGTCCGGTTTCGGGGAGGTCTCCTCGCCGCCGTCGTCGCCGTCCATGTCGCCCCCATCACTGGGTTCGGTCGTCGTGTCTTCGCCGCCGCCGTCACCCTGACAGCCAGCGAGACCCGCTACCGCAGCGGCACCGAGGCCGCTTACCATTTGTCGCCGATTCAGCAGGACGTTGTCTTTGTTTTGGTCTGCCATGATTACACTTGCCGCGACTACCGGACTTCGACGGTCGGAAGATAAAAAGTTGCCTATTGATTAGGGCAATTCGGGTATCGAATCGAAACTTCAAACGAGACTTCACCGCATTCGATGTTTTTTACCATTAAGAAAGAAAGAGAATAAAACTCGCGAGGTAAAAACCGGTCGAAATTTTCGGGGAATGTGTGTCGCTAACAATCTCCCGAGACGGGCGCGCGATTCTGACCGTCACTTGCGTCAATTACAATAAGTACGATGCGAGGAGGAATTTGAAAGACGGTATTGCTATCGGATATGTGGTTTCCCCACCGCTTACGGAAATCGGAGCAGGTGCCGTCCGATCCGTGACCTCGATCGAAGGCCGCCGAAGGCACCGCCCTAAGGACGGGGAATCACAACTGTTAAACGCCATCCCGTGCGACCACTGTGATGCGGGCCGGTGGGGTAGCTTGGTATCCTTCGGCCTTCGGGTGGCCGTAACCGCGATTCAAATTCGCGCCGGCCCACTTTTGTATTGCGAGCATACGCGTGAGCTGCATAAAACCGGAGCCAAAGGGAATTTGATCAAGGCCGTCGCAGCGCCCGAGCAACGTGAGAGCGACCGTCTTCCCGGTTCAATATCTGCGACTGGCGATTGTTCCACCAACACAAAGCGTGAAGCGACAACGACTGGCGTGGCGCGTTCAGTAGGCCCACTACCTCAAGCAGCGCGACGGCGAGCCGATCGACGTCTCCGACCTCGCGGAACGGGTGGCGAGTTGGGAGAACGACAAACCGGTCGAGGAGCTGACGCACAAGGAACGAAAGCGCGTGAGCAACGCGCTCCGTCAGTTCCACCTGCCGAAGATGGACGACTACCGCTTCATCGAGTACGAATCGCGCCGGGGCACGGTCGAACTCTCGGAAGCGGCGGCAAGCACGAACTTCTACGTCGATTCCCTCTCCGGCGGGGGTATCGCCTGGGGCGTGTACTACCTCGGGTTCTCGACGTTGAGCGTGATTTCGCTCGTCGGCCTCTGGTTCGAGGTATTTCCGTTTTCACTGGCGCCCCCGCTGACCAGGGGGCTCTTCTTCGTCACCGCGCTGTTTGTCTCGTCGATGGGTCACTTCTACGACAACTACTACCGGATGCGGCTCGGGACGCGCGACCGACGGAGGTGGACGACCGGTGACGCGGAGGCGTAGCCTGTCCCTGGTACTCGCGACGGTGGCGGTGCTCGCTCTCGTCACGAGTACTGGTGGGGTCAGTTCGGCGACGGTGGATAGAGGCGTCCGGATCGCCGTCGCACCGGACCACTCCGCATTCCTGGGGTTCGAGCCATCGACGGGGACAGTGACGGACGGAACGACGAACGCCACCCTCACCGTGACGAACGGGTTTCCGTCCGGGACGACCCTCGCTACCGTCGAGGTTACGGTCGATGGCGAGACGAGGAAGCTGGTCGCCAACCGATCACTCGGCAGTGGCGAATCCGCCGGTGCGACGTTCGAGAACGTCGCCTGCGACGCACGGATTACGGTCGAAGCGTCGGGGGCCGGCGTCTTTGTCCGTCTCGTCCGTTCGGTCGAATA
Organism: Natronomonas sp.; assembly: GCA_047617305.1. Taxonomy (GTDB): domain Archaea; phylum Halobacteriota; class Halobacteria; order Halobacteriales; family Natrialbaceae; genus DATFIX01. Next base: position 6,432 of record JBLGCL010000075.1, on the reverse strand, counting down.
CGATCGCTGACGGACGGACTCGGGGACGGTATCACCCAGGTCCGTTCCCGAATCGCCGTCGGAAACGATCAGGTACGTTCTCGATCGACGGGTGGTGCGAGAAAGAGCGCGTCCACGAGCGCCGTGGCACCCAGGACCGAACCGAGGGCCAACCAGATATAATTTTCATTTATCTTACACCGGAGTCGTCTCCGGGCCCGTCCACGCCGGTCTCGCGAACCCGCACCCCTTTCTCCGCCAGGTGGTGGGTCTGCCGCCGGGCGAAATCCTCTTCGACCGTACCCCGGGTTGCGAGGAGGATCATCCGGGACGACCCCGCCGGTCGCATCGTTCGACCCGCCCGCTGGGCACCCTGTCGACGCGAGCCTCCCAGCCCCGACGCGACGATGGCGAGGTCGGCGTTCGGGAGGTCGATGCCCTCGTCGCCGACCCGCGAGACGAGCAGGACCCGTCGCTCGCCGTCGCGGAACTCCCGCAGGAGTCGTTCCCGTCGCGCGTGACGGGTCTCGCCGCTGATGAAGGGAACGTCGAGGGCGTCGGCGTAGCCCTCCCCCTGATCGAGGTAGTCCACGAAGATCAACGTGTTCTCGTCCCGATGCTCGGCGAGGAGGTACCGGATCTCGTCCAACTTGGCCGGGTTCGCCGCTGCCACCTGCCGTTTCTCGTGTCGTTCGACGTCGGCGTATTCGTCGCGATCGGCCTCCGACGCCCACGGCACGTACCGGATCTCGACGACCGGTTCCTGGACGAACCCGGCGTCGAACAGGCCGGACCAGTCGGTCCCGATCGGCGGCCCGACGAGCGTGAAAATCTCGGTTTCCTTCTCGTCGGCACGCACCGGCGTCGCCGAAAGCCCGAGGCGGTGTTTCGTCTGGAGGTCCGCGCTACGCCGGTAGATGCTGGCCGGAACGTGGTGCACTTCGTCGTACACGATGAGGCCCCACTTCCGTTGCTCGAACAGTTGCCGGTGGCGGTCCATCCCGGCGGTCTGGTAGGTCGCGATCGTGACCGGACGGACCCGCTTTTGGCCGCCGTGGTACTCGCCGATCTTCTCCGCCGGGAGGGTCGTGTCCTCGAGCAGGGCCTCGCGCCATTGCGTGGCGAGTTCGCGACTCGGGACGAGGATCAGCGTCTCGCCGCCGACGCGTTCCATGATCCCCATCGCGGCGACGGTCTTCCCGCTCCCCGGCGGGCCGACGAGGACGCCCGAACCCAGTTTCTCGAACTCGTCGACCCAGTGGTGCTGGTAGTCCCGGAGCGCGAGGTCCAGCCGGAAGTCGAGGTCCTCGCCAGTCGCCAGGTCCCGCTCGTCCTGGACCGGATACCCCGCCTCGTAGAGGATTCGCTTGACGGCGGCGACCGACCCCTCGGCGACCCAGCTCTCGGTGTCGGAGATCGGCGCGCGGAGATGATCCTCGTCCAGTTTCTCCCGCGCGACGTTCCCCATGAGGCTCGCGCTCGCGGCCTCGAGGACGACGTACCCGTCCTCGTGCGTCCGGAGGGTGAACTGGTGGGCCCGGGTCCACTGGTCCCCGATCCAGTCCTCCAGGGCCGGCGCGCGCTCGGGGAGGACGGCCCGAACGGTCGCGAGCAGGTCGTCCAGCGCGTCGAACGGGGCGTTCCAGACGTCCTCCTCGCGGACCTCGTACAGGTAGCGCCCGGACCGCGTGGCCTCGACGAGGTGGGCGAACTGCGTCAACCGCGCCCGGGTGAACTGCTCGGGCTGGTCGACGACGATTTCCCGGCGCTCCGGGAAGGGGACGACGCGTTCGCGCCTGGCAAGACGACCCCAGTCGCGGGGATACCACACGACGGGATCGCTCGAAACGTCGAGTCGCTCGACGACGCCGTCACCCGCCAGTTCGGCGAGGGCGTCGCTGGCGGCGTCCTGGGAAACGCCCGTCACTCTGGCCACCTGGTCGGCGGTGAGCACGGGACGCTCCAGTCGTTCGACGGCGCCGAAGAAGTCGTCCTCCGAGAGGCCCGGTTCCGTGTCCGTTCCCTCCCCGGGGTCCTCGTCGGGTGGCGTCGCCTCGTCCTCGGTGTTCCGGTCGGTCACTGAGGGGACGCTGGTGCCTGATCGGCAAACAGCTTTCGCTCCGGGGCGAACGGCCGTCCGGACGCGCCCGACCGAACCCGCCGAGTCCGCTAGTCACTCGTCGAACCGGTATCGGTACGGCTGCTCCCGGATGACATCGACCTCGCCGAACTCGGCCCGACGTCCGAGGACGGTCGCGACGCGGTGTGAACTCTCGAAGTCTTCGCCGTGTTCCTCCAGCAGGTTGACGATCTCCCGCGCAGTGAGCGGTTCGTCGACGTCGGCCTCGTCGAGCACCCGCTTGATCCGCTCGAACTCCTTCTGGCGGGTCATACGTCAGGCAAGGCCCCGGAATCACATAAATCGGCGTCAGACATCCGTCATACGCCGATATCGCCCGAATCGCCGGGGCGAAGATGTATGACAAACGGTCACACGAAATCCGGGGCGTCGAACGTCGCCGCTATCGGGGGCCGGCGTCCCGATTCTCCGGCGATCAGTCGGTTTCGCCCGGGAACAGCTTCGAGCACCGCTGGGCGTCCGGATCGTAACAGTTCGGGCACTCCGGTTCCAGGTCGACGTACCGGGTCAATCGGTGGGCGACGTCGTCGCTGAGGGCGTGTTCCAGGCGGCAGGCCTCGTCGTGGTAGCCGTCCTCCACGTCCAGTCCCTCCACGAGGAATCGCTCGATGAGGCAGTGTTTCTCGAGCAGTCGCCGGGCCCGTTCGGCCCCCTCGTCGGTCAGGTGAGCCCCCTGGCGCTTCTCGTACTCGAGCAATCCCTGCTCCTCCAGGCGCGACAGCATCTGGGTGACGCTCGGGGGCGAGACGTCCAGGCGCGTCGCGATCTCGCCCGTCTTCGCGGGGTCGCCCCGCCGCGAGAGGAGAAAGATCTCCTTCAGGTACATCTCCGTGCTCTCGCTTTCGGTGTCTCCGTGGTGATGGCTCATTGTCCCACCGTATCCCGTTTCCCGAGTCTATTGGGTCGACGGACAAGTCTTTTCGCTTTCACCCGACGGGGGATCAACGGTCGTCACCCCCTCAGAACGCCCCGCCGATTCCGTCCGCGTACGTCTCCGGCGCGACGTCGACGACCCCCTCGTCGTGGAGGATCGGGAAGAAGGGCGAGTCGCTCCAGTAGTACTCGTCGAACACCGACCGAGCGACGACGTCGACGGTCGGGTGGGACGCCGGTTCGTCGGCCACCAGCGAGAACGCCACGTTGAAGCTGTTGAGCCCCAGGTCGCCGTATGCCGCGAGCACGTTCGTCACCCCCTCGGCGACGTCCCGGACGAGGTCGTCGTCCGGGCCGGGAATCTCGGCGTCGAGCAGGACCCCGCGAACGTGCCGGTGGTGTGTCGGCGCGAAGGGCGCGAGCCAGGTCACGTCGCCGGTCGTCCCGACGTGGCGCTCGCCGCCGCGTTCGGCGTCGAGGAGGTCCGCCCAGTAGGTCGATCCCTCGGCCTCGTGGTAGGCCCTGGCGGCGGCCGTCCGCGCCGCCTGACGGTTCGTGCCCCGTCCGTCCGCGAGCGTCTGCATGTGCGGGTGGATAAGGCTGCTGCCCGCCGGCCGGAGAAAGTTCATGTTTATCGACCCGAACCGGGCGGTGTCGTCCTCGTCGAACGCCGCGGTGACGTACTCCAGCGCGAGCGCGAGGCCGTCCGCGAGCTGGTCGACCGTGAACTCGTCGATGGGGACGTAGTGATCCTCGGTGAGCACGACGACGTTCGAGTAGCTCCCGTACGGGTTGAGGTTCGGGAACGACGTAGCTTCGCCCCGACGCCCGCGGTCCACGTCCACCGGGCCCTCGTAGGTCGGCGTCGCGTCCGTCACCATGTCCGGGCAGAAGAAACAGCCCTCGTCGTCCTCGACGACGGGCGAGAGATCCGGTTCCTCCTCCGGCGTGATGAAGTTCTCCGGGACGATCCGGGTGTGGCGATCCGTCAGAGGGTCCTCGCGAACCTCCATCTCGATCGTCACCGGCTCGAAGTCCTCGAGCGGGCTGTGGAAGGATGTCGTCTGCGTACTGGCGGTGAACTCGAGTGGCATGTGGGAACGTTCGACGACTCGATCCAAAAAGGTGTACCCGGTTTCTCACCGGCGGGGGGCTTATGGGGTTTCCCGGTGCACTTCCGTCTATCATGAGTCCCGATTGCACCTTCTGTCGCATCGTCGAGGGCGACCTGCCCAGTCGAACCGTCTATGAGGACCCGGAGGTCGAGGCCTTCCTCGACGCCAATCCGCTCGCCCCCGGCCACACGCTGATTGTCCCGAAAGCCCACTACGAGCGCCTGAACGACCTGCCCGAGGAGCCGGCACTGTCCCTGCTGGGTACCATGTACCGGCTCCTCGATCCGGTCGAGCGGGCGGTCGAGGCCGACGCCACGACGATCGCGTTCAACAACGGTCGAGCCGCCGGCCAGGAAATCCCGCACGTCCACGGCCACCTCATCCCCCGGTTCAAGGGGGACGGCGGCGGTCCGGTGCACGGGATCGTCCCGTCGCGGCCGAACCTCTCGGCGGCGGAACTGGACGAGATCGCCGGGCGGATCGCCGAGAGTCTGGACTAGTTCCGTCCGGCCGATCGTCCGGGGACCGTCCACGAAACTCGTTCGGTCCGCCGGCGAACGTTCGGCAATCGGTCGGATCGCCCGTCGTTTCCTCGAGGGGTCGCTGCTGTTCCGTAGCCACGCAGTCGCCCGACGTCCCCAGGTTCCACGACTCCCGGCCGGCCGCCACCGGTTCGTGCTTTTCGACGCAGACCGGCAGGGCGAACGACGCCTCGTCGAGAGCGGTTCGACGCCGCGCCGTCGTTCGAGTTCATTCGCCGCCGATCCAGCGGTGGAGAACTGCCCGGTCGCCCCCGGCGAGCGCCATGATCCCCTCGAAGTCGAACAGGACGAGGGTCCTGGCGGGGACCGTTCGGATGACGCCAGTCCCCTCGGCGCACCGATCGACCGACCCACCGGCGGCGGGCGGATGCGTTCGTTTTCGTACTGTTTCGATTAATTTCTAAATATATTTTCAAAGAATTTATTGGCAGAGAAACGAACCATCTACCATGAGCTCAGTCGAGACGACGACGGAACCGTGTCCGGAATGTGGTGGCGACGTCGCGGCGCGCCACGGCGAATCGATCTGCGTCGACTGTGGATTAGTCATCGACACGAGCCGCGTCGACCGCGGCCCTGAGTGGCGGTCCTTCGACGACGACGACCGGAGTCGGACCGGGGCCCCGCTGACCCGGTCGCGACACGATCGTGGACTGTCGACCGAGGTCGGCCGTCGGAGCGACCTGACGAATCTCCCCGGTCACAAGCGGCGCCGACTCGTCAGATTGCGTCGGCACCACGCCCGGACGCAGGTATCGTCCAAGACGAAACGGAACCAGCGGACGGCCTTCATCGAGATCCATCGACTCGCCTCCACGCTTGCGCTTCCCGATCACGTCCGGGACGAGGCCTGTTCGCTGGTTCGGCGGGCCCAGTCCGAGGACCTCCTCCGGGGACGTTCGATCGAAGGGTTCGCGGCCGCGGCGACGTACGCGTCCTGTCGCACCGCCGAGGTCTCGCGGACCATCGAGGAGGTGATCGACGTCGCCCGGGCCGACGAGGGCGAGCTCAAGGCGGCCTACGGGGCACTCAACAGGGAACTCGGACTCGCGATCGGGCCGATCGACCCCCGCGAATACCTGCCCCGGTTCGCCAACGAACTGGACCTCTCCGTCGACGTCGAACGCCGGGCCACGGAACTCGCCACGGACGCCCTGGACCGGGGCGTCGTCGGCGGCCGCAATCCCTGCGGCATCGCGGCCGCGTGCCTCTACGCCGCTGCGGAGCGGGATGAACAGCGCGAGGGTGCGTGCACGCAGACGGAGGCAGCGGACGTGGCGAACGTGTCTCCGGCTACGATCCGGGAGGGATACTACGCGATCACGGATCCGGAGTGACGGCGGACGCTCAGTGTAACCGACGGACGGGAGCCAGCGGTTCGGCCACAACTGACAGGCCGTCGAAACCGCGATCAGTCCCAACAGACCTGCGCATAGAGGCGAGGTGCCGGCCGTCGAAAGCGGCGCGCCGAGGTCGGCGCCGAGGTCGCGAGGCCACCGACGGTGGCGACGCTCCGGTAATACCCGGACCGCGTGCTCCCGAACCGGGGGAAACCTCCATGTTGCGGCCGAGCGAGCGGGCATCCTCGCTAGAGGAACGCTCTTTCGACCCGAGTCGTCCTCGACGATGCCCCACCGGGCTTGTTTCGGAAGACGGCTCCGGGGCAAGGAGTTGGAGACGCTCTGCCGGACGTTTTTCCGCGGGGGATCCTTCCGCTCGCGGTGACGTCGGAGCCGTCCGCCGCGATCAATTGTGCGAGCGTCCGGAGGTCCGCCCCCCACCG
>JBLGCL010000074.1:0-13257 GCA_047617305.1 Natronomonas sp. | reverse complement strand
CGTGGATCCGGCGTCGGTGACCGACGAACAACTCGGATTGCTCATGGCGGGCGAACGACCGGCGGACACGCCGAGCATCGCCGACGAAGCCCTCATGGGGCGAGGAGGTGACGAATGAGCGACGGCTTGCGTGCCCGTGTTCGACGCCTCCTCGCCGGGGTCATCGACGCGTCGGCGAAGGAACGCCTGGCCCTTTCCGTCGCTGCCTTCTTCGCGTCAATCCTGGTCGGGGTCGCCATCATCGTCCTGGCGGGCATCGTGGCGACCTGTCCCGACGCGACGCCCTTCCTCCGGCTTCCGGGCGGGGCAACGGCCTGTTACGATCCCATTCGGGTCTACGACAACCTCTTCCTGACGCCGTTCGGGTCGGCGTTCAACGTCGCCCTGACCGCGAAGGAGACCACCCTCCTCCTGTTCATGGGACTGGCGGTCGCCATCGCGTTCAGGGCCGGCCTGTTCAACATCGGCGTCCAGGGCCAGCTGGTCCTCGGCGCCCTGGGATCGGCGCTGAGCGTCCTCGCGATCGCCCCCTTCGCCCCCGGCGGAATAATCGGGACGTTCGTTCTGGTCCCGATCGGGCTGGTGTTCGGGACGGTCGTCGGCGGGCTCTTCGGCGCGGTCCCGGGTGTGCTGAAGGCCTACGCCGACGCCAACGAGGTCATCACGACGATCATGCTGAACTTCATCGCCGCGAACGGCGCGCGATATCTGGTTGGAACGTATTTCCAGGACCCCGGAAGCATGAGCATCACGACGCGAGCGCTACCGCCGGAAGCGACGCTCAAGCCGATGCTGCCGTTCTTCTCCGGCTCTCCCTTCTCGACGGTCGTGATCGTCGGGGCGCTCCTCCTTGCCGTCGGCGTGTATTTCGTCCTCCAGCACACGCCCTTCGGGTACGACCTCCGGATGAGCGGCCTCCAGCCGAAGGCGGCCGACTACGGTGGAGTGGAGCCCAAGCGAATGATCGTCTCGAGCATGACCTTCTCTGGCGCCATCGCCGGCCTCGGCGGCGCAGTCTACGTGATGATGGTCATGGGCCGGTACCGCCACGGCCTTCCGGGGATCGGGTTCGACGGCATCACCGTTTCGGTCCTGGCAGGGAACAACCCGCTGGGGGTGATCCCGGCGGCGTTCCTGTTCGGGCTCATGAAGGCCGGCAGCCTGGCGATCGAGTTCCAGCTCGGCGTCCCGAAACAGCTCGTGGGCGTCCTTCGGGGGCTGGTCATCCTGTTCGTGGCCATGCCGGAGTTCTTCCGGATGCTCGGCCGACAGTTCAACCTCCTGGAGAGCGAGCGCGAGCGACTGGCGACCGACGGCGGCGAACCGACGGACGAATCGAGGGGTGACGACGCATGACGCGGCGGGCGACCCTCCTGGCCGCTGCGTTCGTCGTCGTCGGCCTCGCGGGCACCCTCCTCGCCTGGCTGCTGGTTCCCAGCGTGACGGCGGGTCGCATCGCCAGCTACCTCGGCTCCGCGCTCCGCCTGACCGTTCCGATCGCGTTCGCCGCGCTCGGCGGCATCTTCGCCGAGAAGAGCGGGGTCATCAACATCGGCCTCGAAGGGCTGCTGATCATCGCCGCGTTCTCGGGCGTGGCGGTCTCCGACGCCCTCGGCGGCGGGTCGCAGGTCGCCGCGTGGGCCGGGTTCTTCGGCGCGATCGGCGCGAGCACCCTCTTCGCGGTGCTGTTCGCGGTGATCACGATCCGCTACGAGGCGGACCAGATCATCGCCGGACTAGCCGTCTGGCTCGTCGCGCTGGGCATGGCTCCGTTCGGCAGCAAGGTCATCTGGGGCGAGCGGTCGAGTCCGAGCGTCGTCACGCTCGACAACTGGACGATGCCGGTCCTCTCGGAGATTCCGATCGTCGGGCCGGCCATCTTCGACTCGAACCCGACGGTGTACATGCTGCTCGTCGTGGCGCCGGCGGCGTGGTTCGTCATGAACCGGACCCGGTTCGGCCGGTGGATCCGCGCCAGCGGGGAGAACCCGAAGGCGCTCGACACCGCCGGCGTGGACGTCAGCCGCGTCAGGTACGCCGGCGTCACGCTCTCGGGGATACTCTGTGGAATCGGCGGGGCCGGCCTCTCGCTCGGCCAGGTCGGCCAGTTCGTCGGCAGCGGCGCGACCATGGTCAACGGCCGCGGTTGGATCGGCATCACGGCCTACCTCTTCGGCAACTACAACCCGCTCGGCGCGTTCGGCGCGTCGTTCCTGTTCGCGTCGCTCGACGCGCTCCAGTTCAGGCTCCAGCAGGTCGGGGCCGGGTTGCCGCCGGAGCTGGTGCAGATGGTGCCGTACGCGACCGTCATCGTCGTGCTCGCGCTGGTGGGCCACACGCGCATTCCGGACGCCGCCGGGGAACACTACGAGTCGGGCGAGCAGTGACCCCGGCGCGCGGCCCCGATCCGCGGCGGCGACGATGGGCAATCGTCTTCGAACCGCGGGCTACAAGGGTCCACCCGCCGGACCGTCGATCATGAACGACCTGATCGAGGCGGCACGCGACGCGCTCGAAAACGCCCACGCCCCCTACTCCGGGTACCGTGTGGGTGCGGCCATCCGGACGGCCGACGGGTCGGTGTTCGCCGGCTGTAACGTCGAGAACTCGAACTACTCGAACAGCCTCCACGCGGAGGAGGTCGCGCTCGGGGAAGCGGTCAACCGCGGGCACCGCGAGTTCGAGGCCATCGCCGTCAGTTCGGGGGCCAGGGACGGCGTCACGCCATGCGGGATGTGTCGCCAGACGCTCGCCGAGTTCTGTGACCGCGACTTCGTGGTCTACACCGATCACGGCGACGCAGTCGGCGAGCACGCGCTGGGCGAGTTGCTCCCGGAGCCGATGAGCGCCGACCGCCTGACCGACGGATGAACACCTTGATTTGGCTTCATTAACGGAGTCTTACGTATGCAACTGGACGACACCGACCGGGAGATCCTCCGCATCCTCCAGGAAGACGCGCGAACCCCGTTCAGCGAGATCGCCAGACGGATCGACATGTCGAGCGCGACGGTCCACGATCGGGTCAACCGGATGAAGGAGAACGGCGTGATCACCGGGTATCACGCGGAGGTCGACCCCAAGGCGGTCGGTTACGACGTGTCGGCAGTCGTCGGGTTCCGGGTCGAGCAGGGTCGCGAGACGGCGGTGCTCGATCGGTTGTCCGACGTCGATGGGATGCAGGAAATCCACCTGACGACGGGGGACTGGGACGTGATCGCGAAACTCTTCGTGGCGGACGCGGAGGAACTCAAGCAGCTGTTGTTCGATCGGATCGCGGACATGGACGGGGTGATCCGGTCCAACACGATGGTCGTCCTGGACACGCCCCACGAGAGCGAGATGCTTCCGGTCTGACGGCGAACGCGTCCGAGACCGGAAGGGTAAAACCGCCCGCGCCCGGCCGTTTCCCCTATGAACGACGTGCTCGAACGGGTCGGACTCGAACGAGCCTGGGTCGGCACCGTCGGCGGGCTCGGCGCGATCCTCGCCCTCGGGTCGGTGCTGTTCCACCGGGCAGTGTATGCGGAGTTCGTCTGGCACTACTTCTGGGGGCCCGTGTACGCGGACGCACACGGTGCCTCGTGTACGGCCTGGGCCGACGGCGGCCAGCAGGTACTCTCGTCGGGGGAATGTACGTCCCTCAAGGCGAACCCCGACCGGCTCGCCGAACTGGGACCGGTCGCCGAGCCGGGATACACGCTCGTGTCCGAGGTCGGATATGCGATCGTCCTGATACTGATGCTCGTCGGGATCGGACTCCTGCTCCGCCGACTGCGGATCGAACGGTACCGCGCGGGGTTCTTCGCCCTGATCCCGTTCATGTTCCTCGGCGGGGCGTTGCGGGTGGTCGAGGACGCCAACAACCGGGCCATCGACGTGGGCGCGGATCAGGCGATCACCTATCCCTGGAACACGCTGCTTATCAGTCCGCTGATCTACTTCACCGTCTTCTTCCTGGCGCTCGGGGCCGTCATCCTGGCGATCCGTCTCGATCGGAGGGGCCGCGTGGAGGGCTACGAGTATCCACTCGCCGGAATCGGGACGGCACTCCTGGTATTGACGCTGTCCCTCATTGCGTATCTCGCCCTCGCGAAGGAGTACGTCTCCTTCCATCCGCCCATCCTCGCCGTCAACCTCGTCGGGGCAGTCGTCGTGACGGCCGTCACGTGGTACGGAATCGAACGGTTCGCGCCGGAACTGAACGCAGGGACGGGAACCATGGGAATCCCCATCATCTTCGGACAGGCGATCGACGGCGTTGCCAACGTCGTCGGCCTCGACTGGGCGGCCGAACTGGGGCTGGGCTACGACCTGGTGCCAAAGCACCCGGTAAACGCGTTCGTCATCGACGTCACGCAGGGCGTCCTGCCGGCCTCGGTGATCGAGGTGACCGGCGACGCCTGGCCGTTCCTGATCGTCAAGATGGTCGCCGCCGTGTTCGTCGTCTGGATCTTCGACGAGTCGGTCTACGAGGAGAACCCGCGGTTCACCATCATGCTCCTCATCGCGGTCGTCGCGGTGGGACTCGGCCCCGGAACGCGGGACATGCTCCGGGCGACGTTCGGGATCTGATTGAGACGAACGGAGCGAGTCGCTCCGCCCGCGGCGATCCTGCTCAGGGATAGGGGTGGAACGGCCGATCGAATCGCGGCTCGAACCCGAGCGAGGAGGGCACGGACCGTGCGCGGTCGCCGAAGAACGGGTCGTCGGTGAACAGCGGCTGGGCGCCGGGGACGAGGACGCGCACCGCCTCGAACCCGGCCCGCTCGACGTCCAGGGGCGTCAGCCGCGCCGCGTATGGCGCGAGATCGACGTCCCGGACCCGACGGACGAGGGCGTCGAGTTCGTCGGGCCCGGTCGGTGGGTCGTCCGGCCCGACGCTGTCCGCCGGGACCGCACCGTCCCGCTCCACGAACTCACGGGCCTCCCGCGGAAGGTCGGCGTAGCGGCCGATCGCACCGGACTCCTCGGCCGCGGCCGCCTCGCCCATCCCCCGGAGCTCCATCCAGTTCTGGAGCGCCTCCGCCAGCGCGTCCTTTGCGGCGGCGACCGGGTCCAGGTCGGCCGCCGACCCGACGGCGAAGCGGGGCCACTCCCCGTCCCGGTGGACGGCCGCGGCGACGACCGGGACGTCCACGTCCTGGGTGACGAGCAGCGGCGTGACCGAGAGGTCCTCCGCACGGGCACGCCGGGCCAGGGTTTCGAACTCCCCGTCGTCCACCGCGAGCGGGAGCGGGTCGAACGTCGAGTACCAGGCGATCATCGTCGCGTCGCGCTCGACGACCTCGTATAGGCCCGAAAGGAGCGCCCCGACGGGGGAGGTCCCGAGGCCCAGCCCGGTCGTGATGGCGGGCACGTGTCGCTCGGCCGGTGGGGGATAGTGGACGAGTTCGGCCGGCAACAGGGCCTCGTCGCCCGCCGCCAGGTCGGCCCCCGGCACCCAGTGAACCGGGTCGTTCTCGTCGACCGGCGGAAAGTCGTCCGGCCGGACGAACGCGTCGGGACGGACGACCTCCGGTCCGGGGCCGTTCTCGATCGCCGATAGCGGCGCCGTCCGGAAGGTCGACTCCCGGTAGACCCCGGCGCTATAGCGCTCCAGCGCCTCGCCCATCGCCTTCATGAACGCGGCGTTCCAGTCGGCGTGGACGCCCCCGGCCTGTCTCGGGGCCGACGCGTCGCTGAACCCCGCGGTGTCGCTCCCCGAGGCGAGGTAGTACGGCGCCGGGAACGACTCGACCTCGCCGATGGATTGGACGATCCCGACGCGGTCGTCCAGCGTTCGCTCCGCCCGCTCCACGGCCGCCTCCAGGTCGACGGACTCGAACCCTCGCGAAAGCCTGCGGTCGGGGGGCTCGCTGCACGAACACCCGGGAACGGGAAGGAACCGTCGCTCGGCGTACGGGACCTCGATCACTCGCCCCATCGGACCCTCCCCGCCGCGAACGAGCGTCGCGACGCTGCGACCCGCGATCGCTCCGGCGTAACGGGCCACGGAGTCGTCGGGCGGAGACGGCTCGTCCAGGACGTCGGTCGCGTTCGCCGCCACTCGCTGGCGGAGGCAGTCGAAACAGCCCGTTTCGGGACCCAGCCCCGAGACGGCGGCGTCGACCTCCGGAACCCGGAAGCCACCCACGCCGCCGAGCTCCACCGAGAGCCACGGCGTGTCCCCGGCGAGCGACCCGTCGTTGGCCGCCTCGAAGGCGTCGTCGGCCACGGGAGCGACCACGACCCCCATATCGGCGGCCTCGAGGTCGGCCGGCCGCCCCGACTCGACCGTCGCGTCGACGTCCGACAGGGCAGCCTCGACGGCCTCGACGGCGGGACCGGATCCCACGATCTGCACGTACATGTCCCGACCCTCGGGGAGGGCCCGGAAAAGGCCCGCGGTCACGGGCGGTTCGACGGCCGCGACCGCCCACCCGACCGCGGAAATCCGAAGGCCTTTCGGGAACGGATGGCGAAATCCCGGGTTATGCCCGCGGACAGCGAGGACCCGAACGACGACGAGCAGTACCACGTCGGGGTCGGCCCGGACGACGTCGCGGACGCCGTCCTCCTCCCCGGCAACCCCGAGCGCGTCGAGAAGGTCGTCGACTGCTGGGACGAGTGGGTGGAGACCGGCCGCCACCGCGAGTATCGAACGGCGACGGGGACCTACGACGGCACCCCGATCTCGGTGACCTCGACGGGCATCGGCAGCCCCTCGGCGGCCATCGCGGTCGAGGAACTGGCCCGGATCGGCGTCGACACGTTCCTCCGCGTGGGCTCCTGTGGCGCCCTCCAGCCCGAGATGGACGTCGGGGACCTCGTGATAACGACCGGCGGCGTTCGCCAGGAGGGAACCAGCGACGAGTACGTCCGCGAGGACTACCCGGCCGTCGCCGACCACGAGGTCGTCGCCGCCCTGATCGCGGCGGCCGAACGCCTCGGGTACGACTATCACACCGGGATCACGATGTCCGCCGACTCGTTCTACGCCGGCCAGGGGCGCCCCGGCTACGAGGGCTTCATTGCCGAGGGGGGCGAGGAACTGGTCGAGCACCTCCGGGACGCGAACGTGGCGAACGTGGAGATGGAGGCCAGCGCGATCCTGACCCTGGCGAACCTCTACGGGCTCCGTGCCGGCGCCGTCTGTGCAGTCTACGCCAATCGGGCGACCGGCGAGTTCCGGACCGAGGGCGACACGCGTGCTGTGGAGGTGGCTTCGCTGGCCGTCTCCCTCCTGGCCGCCATGGACGAGCGGAAGGCCGAGGCCGGCGTCGACCACTGGCACCCGGGGCTGTCGCTGGAGTAGCCGGCGACCGACCGCTCCCCGCTAGTCGAGCACGTCGCCAGTCGCGACCTCGCCGCGGGGCTCGCGTTCCTCGAAGCGATCGACGGTAAACCGTTCGATCGTCACGTCGTCCGTTCGCCACCGATCCCTGGGGAGGCCGGCCTTCCGGCAGGTTTCGGCGAGGAACGTCTCGGCGTCCCAGCCCTGTTCGACCGCGACCTGTGGAAGGAGAAGACCGTTCCGCTCGCCGTCCCGCACGATCAACCCGTCGGTGCCGACCGCCACGGCCTCGACGACGGCCGACGGGTCGTCGGCATCGATCGACGCGGGGCTGGTGAGCGCGCTCACCTCGACGGCGATCGCGTCGAGTTCCGGCTCCTGGACCGGCGGGAACCGTGGGTCACGGGTCGCGGCACCGACCGCGGCCGAGACGACGCTCTCGATCAGCGGCTGGGTCGCGTACGGTTCGCCGATACATCCCCGGAGGTCGCCCGCCTTTCGGAGGGTCACGAACGCACCTCGCTGCTCGTCGAGCGCCGACGGGTAATCGTCGGGGGGCGTCGGGGAAGCGTCGTCCGTTACCGCTCGATCGACGCTCCGGCGGGCCGTCCGAACGAGGTGCCTGCCGGCCGGGAAACCGAGCGTCTCCGCTCCTGACATCGTGGGTCGTGAGTCGATACCCGCCGGACGGAGTTGTAGGACGCTCCCGTTCCCAGCGTGCGGGATTCGCGACAGGGTTTATGTCGGGCGACGCGACGATCCGGCGACGTCGAACGGATCCAACGTCACAGATGGGACCAGGCCCGCCGGGCCCGCTTCCACGAGGTCACGTCCGCGATCCAGCGGGCGGCCACGAACTTCTTGAGGAACTCCGCCGGGACCCCGCCGAAGGTGTCGACGAACGGGAGGACGGAAACGCCGTGGGCGACCGCCTCGTCGCCCACGGAGACGAGCGTTCCCTTGTCGTCGTAGCTCCAGGTCTCGAGCGGACGACCGTCTAGTCGCCGCACGACGTTCTCGGCGGCCACCTCGGCCGCCTGCCAGGCGGCCTGGGCGGTCGGGGGAACCGGGTTGCCGTTTCCGTCGCCCTCGAAGACGGCCGAGTCGCCGACCGCGAACACGCGGTCGTGCGAGGTCTCGAACGTGGCCCCGGCGATCACGCGTTCGTGTTCGGTTTCGACGTCCGAGTCCTCCAAGGCTCGCTGGCCGGTGATGCCGCCGGTCCAGACCAGGACGTCGTAGCCCATGGATTCCCGGTCGTCGACCCGGAGTCGATCGGCCTCCGCCTCCGTGATCGGCGTCCCGGTCAGGATTTCGACGCCGGCCGCCTCGAGTCGTTCCCGGAGGGCCGACTGTACCGAGTCGTCGTTGCCCGGCAGAATCTCGTCGAGCGCCTCGACGAGCGTGACCTCGATCGGGAGCCCCCGTTCCCGGCGAAGCGCCGCGATTTCGCCCGCGATCTGGATGCCGGACAGCCCGGCACCACCCACGACGATCCGGGCCGGGTCCTCCGTCGTCGCCCGGCCGGCGGCCGACGTGACCGCTTCGTGGATCTCGTAGGCGTCGTCGAGTCCCTTGAGTGTGAGGGCGTGCTCCTCGAGCCCCGGTATCCCGTAGAACGCGGTCCGGCTGCCGAGGGCGACGACGGCGTAATCGAAGCCGATCGTCCGTCCATCCTCGAGTCGCACCTCGCGGTCGTCGGCGTGCAGGCCCGCGACCGACCCCTCGACGAACCGGGTCGAGTCCCGGGCCACGGCGTCGATCGGCAGCGTGATCAGGTCGGCAACCTCGGGATCCCGGACGACGCGGTGGGACTCGTGGAGCACCAGGTGATGGGGCACCTCGGACACCCAGACCAGCTCGTCGCCCGCGTCGAGTTCGTCCTCCAGCCGTGAGACCACGCCCGTGCCGGCGTACCCGGACCCCAGCACGACGACCGTCGCAGACATACGGGTGAGTGAGGAACGGTCAGATAAATGGGCTTTGAAAGACGTCGTCGCTTGGTAGTTGTTTTCATCCAGTTCCGGAGGGGTTGCAAACGCCGAATCCACGGCGAAAGACGGCCGTTCGATGCGCTTCCGGGGCCGTCGAGGTCCCGGGCTGCCGGCGTCACAAATGGTATGGCCGCGGCTGGCGGAGTGGGCGTATGAACATCGACGGGGGACGACTGAGAGCCGACATCGAGGCCAACGCCCAGTACGGCGCCATCGAGTCCGAGACCGGTCACGGACGGACCGCTCTCGCGGGAACCGACGCCAACCGGAGGTGTCGGGACCGACTCGTCGAGCGCATGGAGGAGGCGGGCCTCGAGGTCAGGATCGACGCCGTCGGCAACGTGGCCGGTCGCTGGGAGCCGCGGAGCACCGATCCCGAACTGGCCCCGGTCGCGACCGGAAGTCACCTCGATTCGGTTCCGGAAGGCGGTATCTTCGACGGGCCGCTGGGAGTGTACGCCGCCCTGGAGGCGGTCAGGGCCATGCAGGACGCCGGCGCCGAGCCGGAACGACCGATCGAGGTCGTCTCCTTCACCGAGGAGGAGGGGCAGCGATTCGGCGGGGGGATGCTCGGTTCCGCCGTCGCGACGGGCGAACGGTCGGTCGAATCCGCCCTGGCGCTCGAAGACGACGCCGGGCAGTCGCTCGCGGAAGCCCTCGAAGCCATCGGGTACCGGGGAGACGGCCGACTGGACGCCGGCGAGTGGGACGCCTGGCTCGAACTCCACGTCGAGCAGGACACGACCCTCGAAACGGCGGGCGTTCCCGTGGGAATCGTGACGACGATCACGGGGATCGCTCACTATACCGCGGTCGTCGAGGGCGAGGCGAACCACGCCGGCGCGACGGCGATGGACGAGCGACGGGACGCCCTCGTCGCCGCCAGCGAGGTGGTTCGGGACGTCGAACGGGCGGCGAAGGAGGTCGCCGCGACGGACAGCCCGACGGCGGTGGCGACGGTGGGACGCCTGGACGTGACCCCCAACGCCACGAACGTCGTTCCCGGTCGGGCCGATCTTGGGATCGACGTGCGCGACGTCCGGCGCGAGTCGATGGACGTCCTCGAAGGCAGCATCGAGCGGAGCCTCGACCGCGTCGCCGGCGATCGGGACGTCGAAACGTCGCTGGAAACCGAACTCGACGTGGACCCGATGCCGATGAGCGATCGCGTCCGCGAGGTCGCCCACGGAGCGGCCGAGAAGGAGGGGATCGACGCGATGGACCTGCCGTCTGGCGCCGCCCACGACACGATGCACGTCGCCCGAGTGACCGACGCCGCCCTCCTCTTTGCGCCGTCGCGGGACGGGATCTCGCACTCCCCCGACGAGTGGACCGACTGGGAGGACTGTGCGACGGCGACGACGGTGCTCGCCGGGGCGGTCGCCGAGCTCGCGACCTGATTCTGGGGATCCCGAGGAACTGCCGGGCGGTCAGTCGCCGCCGAAGGCGTCCTTGACCTTCCGCCAGGAGGACTCGATGGAATCGATTCGGGTGGACAGGTCGTCCACGTCGGACTCGACCTCGTCGATCGACGTTTCGAGGTCCGATCGCAGATCCCGACGGTCGTCCTCGAGTTCCGACCGGAGTTCCCGCTGGTCCTCCTCCAGGTCCTCGATCCGCGAGTCCTGATCGGCGGTCGTCGAGTCCAGGTCCTCGATCCGCGTCTCGAGGGCGTCGGTCCGCTCCTCGACCGCCGACAGTTCGTCGTCGTGGTCGTCAACGGTCTCCCGCATCGTTGCCTGCTGCTCCCGGACGTCTTCGAGTTCGTTTTCGAGTGACGCGATCCTGTCGTTCAGTTCATCGACCGTCGCCTCGAGGTCCGCGATGGCCTCGTCCGCGGTTCCGTTCTCGTCGATGAACGCTTCGAGGGCCTCGACGTACGCATCGAACTCGGTGAGACGACTCTCGACGTGCTCGATTCGAGCCTCCGTCGAACGTCGCGCCTGGATACCGAGCGCTTCGCGAAGGGCTTCTATCTCGTCGTCGGATACCGCGCCGGAGCGCAGCTGGTTCACGAAAACGGACGGCACCTCCTCCGGCGCGACGGTCCGGTCGGGTGATTCCGATCCCTCGACGTTCGACGCGCTGGACCCCCGGAGCAGGGTCTCGTCGCCCGATTCGTTACCCCCGTCGGTTTCCCGCGCCCCGCCGTCTTCGGCAGCAGCCGCCGTCGCGGACCCGGTCTCGTCCGCCGTCCGATCCTCGTCCCGGCCGGACGAACGATCGAGGCTGAACTCGTCTTCGCTATCCGACACGTCCGCCTCGGACCCCGTCTCGTCGTCCGACTCCGGACCGGAATCGTCCCCCCTGTCGAACTCGAACTCCAGGTTGTCGCGGCCCGACGTCTGCGCCTCGGCGTTCCCCTCGCGAGCCCCCGACGAGTCCGCCGGGTCACTGAGCGCCTCGCGCACCTTGCTGGCGATGCTGTCCCTCCGTTCGGTGTTCCAGTCGCCGGTCGCCGGCCGCTGGTCGACGATGTCGCTCGTCGTGTCGTCCGCCGACCCGGGTTCCGCGTGACCGACCGTCTGGATCTCCTCCACGCCCGGCGGGGCCAAGAGCGGTTCCGCGTTCTCGATCCCCGTCACGATATATCCGACGCTGGTCGATTGGTCGGACTCGACGACGACCTCAAAACGGAGCCGGTCCTCGTCGGTGAACGACCACTGGCCAGGATCGACGTCTTCGTGTGCGTCGACCTCGTCGACGTCGATGCCGGGAAGACGTTCCACGAACCAGGCACCGACCACGTCCTCGACCCCCGCTTCAGCTTTCAGGTTCACGATGGCCCGGTTCGCGTCGGTCCTTGCAACCCGCTTTTCGATCCGCAACTCGTCGGTTTTGGTTTCGACGGTTTCGACCGTATCGAATCGGGCGACGTCTATACCCCCCTCGACGATGGTGACGTTCGTTGGCATTGTCGAATCCCCCTGGCCGGCGGTTTCTCGGGACCCCCGTCCTGGTGGATGTCAGTTAGGCATCAGTTCATTTAATCATTACGGCTGATAACGGAGCGATGAATCCGATTTTCACACTCGGAAAACACCCGTCGGCCCGCGAAGGGGGAAGCCTATTGAGCCAGCAGTCCGACCGGAAACCCATGAACAGCATCCTGCGGGACGACGTCGAACGGTTCGTGCGAACCGTCGCCACCAGCCAGGACGGCGTCCTCGCGGAAATGGACCACTACGCCCGGGAACAGGGGTTTCCCCACGTCGGTCACGAGGTCGGCGCGACCCTCCGCCTGCTGGCCAGACTCGTCGACGCCAGGCGGGCGTTCGAGTTCGGCTCCGGCTTCGGTTACTCGGCCTACTGGATCGCGGCCGCGCTCCCGGCCGACGGCGAGATCGTCCTCACCGAACACGACGAGGACGAACTGGAGATGGCACGGGAGTTCATGGCCCGCGGCGGGTTCGACGGCCTAGCACGGTACGAGGAAGGCGACGCGATCGAAACCGCGGAAACGCACGAAGGACCGCTCGACTTCGTCCTGATCGACATCGAGAAGGACCGCTACCGGGACGCCTTCGAGACCATTCGCGACGAGGTTTCGACCGGCGGCGTCGTCGTCGCGGACAACGCGATGACGTCCGGCAGCGTCGACTTCGAGGCGCTGTTGGCCCACGCCGAGGGCGAGAACCCGGACATGAACGGGAGTACGGCGGGGATCGCCGAATACCTGGACGCCGCCCGGGACGACCTCGCCTTCGAGACGGTCGTCTGGCCGCTGGGCGAGGGGCTGGCGGTGAGCTATCGCCAGTCCGACATCGACGTACGCGACGATTGAGACGCGCAGTTCCGCTGCGAAGGTTTCCCGGCCCTCCGACTACCGCATAGTTCGTGCGTATTGTCTAAGGTTTAGGTTTAGCTGAATGCAGGCGCTAAGCCCCCGTCCTCAACGAGCATCGCAGTCCGCGCAAGCGGACAAGGAGCGCAGTAGGGCGGGGATACAGCGCCGTCATCTCCTGTTCTTACACGTTCCAGTGACTG
>JBLGCL010000073.1:0-13443 GCA_047617305.1 Natronomonas sp. | reverse complement strand
GGTTCCGGAAGTTCCCGGGGGACGGCGCGATCCTGCAGTGTGCCGGGGTCGGCGGCACCACGCTGCATTACACCGGGTGCCATCCCCGGGCGTATCCGGCGTCGATCGACGAACAGGGCCACTGGCCCATCGACTACGCGGACCTGCTCCCGTACTACCGCGAGGTCGAGACGATGTGCGACGTGTCGCCCGCGCCAGTCACGGCGAAGGAAGAGCTGTTCTTCCGCGGGGCGGCGGCCGCGGGCTGGGACCCCATCGACGAACTGAACGTCACGGAGCCCGGCTATCGACCCCAGCCGAACGCCATCCGACAGCCGGACGCGAAACTCCACGTCGACGCGGACTACGACGGCGATTTCACGTACCCCGACGTCGAGGGCGACACCCTGGCGCTGGGCAACATCGCGGGGAATCCCCATCCCAGGGGCGCGCCGTTCGAGGAGAAGGCCAAGCGCGCGAGCAACGTCAGTTTCGTGCCGCCAGCGCTGGCGACCGGGAACGTGACCGTCCGGCCGAACGCCTTCGTGACCGACGTCGAAACCGAGACCAGGGGTACCGACCGTCCCACGGCGACGGGCGTCAGGTTCAGGGACACGTGGTCGGGGAACACCGAGACGGTCGCGGCGGACGTCGTCGTCCTCGCCGGCGGAGCTATCGAGACGCCACGGCTCTGGAAGAACGCCGATCTCCCCGCGAACGACTGGGTCGGTCGCGGCCTCACGATCCACTTCGGGGACAACGTGATGGGGCTGTGGGACGCCGACGACCTCGAGGCGACGATCGGCAAGCGAACGATCGACCAGCACCGGGGGCAGGACATCGCCGCCAGGTTCGACTATCCCGGACTGGGCATGCTCCAGACGGTCGGCACGGCACCCGGCATCGGGGCGATCCTGGGCTTCGGCGCCAGCGCCTCCGGTTTCGCCTTCCAGAACGACCCGGACGACGCCCCGTGGGACACGGTGGGGCGGCTGGCCGGCACGGAACTCAAACGCCTCCTCTCCGGGTATCGGCGGATGCTCCAGGTGCTCGTCGTGAGCGACGATCGGCCCCACGAGCGCAACGGTGTGTCGATCAACCCCGCACTGACGGACGAACACGGCCCGATCCCGCTCGTGAACTACGAACCGAGCACCGGCGATCGCCGGCGCCGGGACGAACTCGCCGAGATCGCAGCCGAGATCCTCCGCGAGGCCGGCGCGTCGCACGTCCACCGATCGGACTCCCCGCCGACCGCACTCCACCTCCATAGCACGATGCGGATGGGAAAGGTGGTCGACGAGGCCTGTGAGGCGTTCGACGTCGATCGCCTCTTCGTCGCCGACCACGGCGTCCTGTCGAACTCCGTCGGCGGCGTGAACCCGACCAACACGGGACAGGCGCTCGCCGCCCGGACCGCCGAGACGGTCGTCGATCGGTATTTCTGACGCGCGACCAAACCCGCCAGGAGCCGACGCCCCCGCGAGCGGATCGCCGTAGTGACCGATCGTTCACCCAGTCCCGTTTAGCGGACAGATTCTTGGTTCGCGAGGCACTATATTCGAACGATGGAACCCTGGCTGCTGCTCGCGGCCTACGCGGGGGTCATCGTGGTCCTGCAGGTGCTGGTATACCTGTACTATCGACGCCGAAACAGCCAGGGCGAGGGGGACCGGCTCACGACCTCGATCGCCGACCACGACGGGACCCCGGGTCGGCAGGCCGCGGGGCGGGTCGGGAACGAGGGAACGCCCGGCTTGAACGACGACCCCGACACCGTGACCTGTCCGCACTGTGGGGCCCCGAACGAGGCGGATCCCGCGTACACCTACTGTCGCAACTGCATCAGCGAACTGGGTCGCTAGACTTTTTCGCCGGCGGCCGTTTCGACGGGTATGGACACCGAGCGCCGCGAGGCCGGCGTGGCGATCAACGTCGGCGCGAACACCTCCCTTCCCGGTGTTCGGGGGCCGATCTACCCGGACGGTCGGTTCCGGTACGTCCCGATTCCCGAACGGGAACCGATCGACGAGGACGCCCCGACCTACGCCGACCTGGACCTCCCGGTCGAGGTGCCCGCCGAGTATCGCGAGCGGGCGGTCCACCTCGACCCCGAGTTCGAGGACTATGCGTACTGTCGCGGATACACCTACGGCGACGAACACGCCGTCAAGGCCGGACCGCTCTCCGCCCTGTCCGCCGGCGATTACGTCTTCTTCTACGCGACCCTCTCGACCCACGGCGGGGCGCCCTCCGACTGGATCGCCCCGGAATGGGGCGCGTACGTGATCGGACACTTCCGCCTCGGGATGGACCCCGTGACCGGCGAGGCGTACGAGACGCTCCCGCCGTCCGACCGCGAGAAGTTCGCGAACAACGCTCACGTCAAGCGCGAGACGTTCGACGCCCGCGTCCTCCTCTGGGGCGACCGGGAGGGTTCGGAACTGTACGACTGCGCCGTCCCGCTGTCGAACCCCTCGGGCGGCGCCGACGCGAACCGCCTCGTCACCGACCTGTCGTCGGACTCGGGGAACGGGCCGTGGTGGCGTCGCCCGCTCCGGTTCGACGCCGACGGCGTCGCGTCGCTCCTCGAGTGTCACCGGACCGGGGAATACGGAGCGTGGGTCGAGCGATAGCGGGCGTGAGCCGGGGCCGGTAAACGGCTACTCCTCCGCCGCTGACGCTCGTCGGTCGGCTTCCGCGAGTTCGACGTACTCGCGAGTGAACTCGGGGACGGCCTCCGCCTCGACGATCTCGTCGAGCGACAGCCAGTGTACGGCCGCCACTTCTTCGGTTTCCCGGCCCCGGGCCGTTCCGCTTTCGTCTTTGGCCCGGAAGACGACGTTCACGACCGACGAGCGGTCGTCGGAGACGAACGCCGAACTTGTCACGTATCCCGGGTCGGTGACTTCCAGGCCAACCACCTCCCGGACCTCCCGCCGCACGGTACGTTCCAGGGGCCGGTCCGTCTCGCCGCTGGCCTCGACCGTTCCGCCGATCAGGCTCAGGGCCCGGCCGCGTGATCCTCTGTGGCGGAACGTTCGGCGAGGAGGGACTCACCCTCGCGATGGATCGCCGCCTCGACGTTCACGACGTACCTCGGTGGATCGTCGGTCATGGCTCGGCTGTTGGACCGGGGAGCGATAAATCGACGGGCGATTCCGTTCGACGGGGGTGTCCGTGAGTGAGGGCTCTCGCTCGTGCGGCGCCCTTTCCGGCCGTCGCCCGTGAGGTGTGCCGACGGGGGAGTGAACTCGATGACAGCCAGTCCTGCTCGCTCCTGGGAATCGCTGCGCTGGCTGCGACTGCCGTGATTCAATTCCCTGGGGTGATTTCGCTCCGCACGTCCGTTCGCCGCAAAATGCGCCGGCCGAGAATTGAACCCGGGCTATGAGCTTGGGAAGCTCATGTCCTACCACTAGACCACCGGCGCACGTCGCTCACTTCGTTCGCTCGTTCGCGCCGAGGATCGCAAATCCACCGGATTTGCTCACCACCGGCGTTCGAAACGAGAATACTCGACCGTCCCACTTGAACGTAGCGTTCTCGGGTCCCGATTACCGCCAGCATCCGTCACTGTGAAGCTTGCCACCAGTAAAGTGGACGATCGTCCACCCGGATCGCGTTTGGGTTGCCTATTTGACGCCCCACGCCTTAGCCTCGCCCGATGATGGATCTCCGATTTTCGGAACCGGAACTGGAGGAACGACGCGAACACATCGTCTCGTTCATCGAGGACCAGGTCGCGGTCTCGGGCACCGACGGCGCGGTGCTCGGGCTCTCCGGGGGCGTCGACAGTTCCCTGGTCGCCCACCTCGCAGTCGAGGCGCTGGGCGAGGACAACCTGCACGGGCTGGTGATGCCCGCGACCGTCTCGAGCGAGGAGCACATGAGCGACGCCGAAGCCGTCGCCGAGAGCCTGGGTATCTCCTACGACGTCATCGAGATCGAGCCACTGATCGACGAGTTCCTCGCGGTCTATCCCGAGGCGACGGGCGACCAGCTGGCGGTCGGAAACGCACGAGCCCGCGTCCGGGCCGTCCTGAACTACCTCGTCGGGAACCACGAGAACCGGCTCGTGCTGGGGACCGGCAACAAGAGCGAGGCCCTCACCGGCTACCTGACGAAGTACGGCGACGGCGCCGTCGACTGCCACCCGATCGGCAACCTCTACAAGGCCCAGGTCCGCCAGCTCGCCGCCCACGTCGGCGTCCCGACCGACATCGTCGAGAAGACCGCCACGGCCGAGTTGTGGGAGGATCAGACCGACGAGGACGAGATGGGCGTCAGCTACGACGTCCTCGATCCGGTGCTCGCGCTGCACGTCGACGGGCCGGTGTCGGCCGACGCCACCGCCCGGGAACTGGACGTCGACCGGGAAACGGTCGATCGCGTCCGCCACCTGTACGAACGGAGCGAGCACAAGCGCCGGGCCCCGCCGTCGCCCGAGCCGATCGACTGACGCTTACGGACTCATTGGCTTCCGACCGATTCGGGGCTTCCTGCTGAGTTCAAATAGCGATGACACCGCCGTTC
Source organism: Natronomonas sp. (assembly GCA_047617305.1). Classification (GTDB taxonomy): domain Archaea; phylum Halobacteriota; class Halobacteria; order Halobacteriales; family Natrialbaceae; genus DATFIX01. The sequence continues at coordinate 8,928 of JBLGCL010000073.1, read as the reverse complement.
GACGTTCCCAGAACGCCCGGCTGACGGATTCTCGACCGAAGGACTCTCCTTACAGCGCCATTCTCGCCAAAGCCTCGGGAGTGCAACCGTCCGATCGATGTCGACGATACGTCGCCGTTCGATCAGCGATAACGTATTGCATCAATCACGTGGATTTCTACCTAATAAGTAACGTATAGTGGTTTCAAATTACGCGAAAAAAGAGAAATAGGAAGGATATCTTTTTACTACCCCCGTCCCGATTTCCTATCGGTGATCAATCATTAGCGAACAACTGACCTCCGAACCACACGAGTACTACATCGGCGGCGAGTGGACGGCCGGCACCGGCGACGAGACGTTCGTCTCGGAGAACCCGGCCACCGGGGAACCCCTGATCGAGGTCCACCGGAGCACGCCAGAGGACGTCGAGGCCGCCGTCGCCGCCGCCGAGGCCGCCACGGAGGACTGGCAGGCGCTTTCCTACGTCGACCGCGCCGAGTACCTCTGGGATGTCTACTACGAACTCAAAGAGCGGACCGACGAACTCGGCGAGATCGTCACCAAGGAGTCCGGCAAGGAGATCTCCGAAGGGAAGGCCGACGTCGTCGAGGCCGCCCACATGGTCGAGTGGGCCGCCGGCAACGCCCGCCACCCGCACGGGGACGTGATCCCGAGCGAGATTCCATCCAAGGACTCGTACATGCGCCGCAAGCCCCGCGGCGTGATCGCCTCGATCACCCCCTGGAACTTCCCCGTGGCCATCCCGTTCTGGCACGTGGCCATCGCCCTCGTCGAGGGCAACACCGTCGTCTGGAAACCCGCGGAGCAGACGCCCTGGTGCGGCCAGGTCGTCGCCGAGATCCTGGAGAACGCCGGCCTCCCCGACGGCGTGTTCAACATGGTCCAGGGCTTCGGCGACACCGGCGCGGCGATGGTCGACGACGACCGCGTCGACACCGTCCTGTTCACCGGCAGCGCCGAGGTCGGCCACGAGATCGCCTCCGAGGTCGGCGCCGAACCCGGGAAGACCGCCTCCTGCGAGATGGGCGGCAAGAACGCCGTCGTCGTCACCGCGGAGGCGGACCTCGACGTCGCCATCCACTCGGCGATCATGTCCTCGTTCAAGACCACCGGCCAGCGCTGCGTCTCCGCCGAGCGCATCATCGTCCACGAGGACGTCTACGACGAGTTCAAGGAACGCTTCGTCGACCTCGCCGAGGACGTCGCTGTCGGCGACCCCCTCGAGGAGGACAGCTTCATGGGTCCGGCCATCGAGGCGAGCCACCGCGAGAAGATCCGCGAGCACAACGACATGGCGCGGAAAGAGGGCGCGAACGTCCTCGTCGACCGGTACGACCTCGACGACGAGGAGATTCCGGACGGCCACGACGACGGCCACTGGGTCGGGCCCTTCGTCTACGAGATGGACTACGACCCCGACTTGCGCTCGATCGAGGAGGAGTGCTTCGGGCCGCACGTCGCGCTCGTCGAGTACTCCGGCGACATCGAACGCGCCGTCGAGATCCACGACGACGTGCCCTACGGATTGGCGGGCGCGATCATCTCCGAGGACTACCGCCAGGTCAACTACTACCGCGACCACGCCGAGGTCGGCCTGGCCTACGCCAACCTGCCGTGCATCGGCGCGGAGGTCCAGTTACCCTTCGGGGGCCTGAAGAAGTCCGGCAACGGGTCGCCCACCGCCCGCGAGGCCATCGAGGCCGTCACCGACCGGACCGCCTGGACCGTCAACAACGCCACGGACATCGAGATGGCCCAGGGACTCTCGGCCGAGATCAAGACGGAAGGCGACGACTGATCCCTCGGCGGGCTTCCGGACCCCCTCGTCGACCGCCCGCGACCGCCCCGCCGACGCCCGGCTCCGCTATCGCTCGTTTTCGAACCGCTCGCGAACCGTCTTCCCGTGGCGCTCGATCAGCGTCGCGAACGCCTCCGCTTCGCGACGTTCCTGCGTGGCGCGATCGGCCTCGTCACGGAGGCGTTCCTTCACCAGACGAAGGGTGTCCGGCGGGTGACTTGCGATCTCTTCGGCGACGGTCCGGGGGTCGTCCACGATCCGGGAAACGAGGCCGATCCGCCGGGCCTCCTCGGCGTCGACGGCCCGCCCCGACAGCGCGAGGTCCATCGCGTCTGCGGCACCGACCACTTCGGGCAGGCGGGCCGTCCCGCCCCAGGCGCCGAACAGCCCCAGGTTCACCCCCGACTCGGCGAACGTGGCCCGTGGCGTGGCGACGCGGACGTCGCAGGCCAGCGCCAGTTCCATCCCGCCGCCCCGGGCGTGGCCGTCGACCCCCGCGACGACGACCGCGTCGGCCGTCTCGAGCGCGTCGGCGACCCCCTGTCCCTTTCGGGCGAACTCCCGTGCCGAGTCCGGGTCGAGTCCCTGTACCGTGTCGAAGTCGGCGCCGGCACAGAACGCCGGCCCCTCGCCACGGAGGTACAGCACGGGCGCGTCGACGCCCGAAACGGCGGTCTCGAGGCGGTCGAGCGCCTCCGGCGTGAGCGCGTTACGACGCTCCGGACGCTCCAGGGTGACGGCCGTAACGTCGTCGCCCCGCTCGGTCCCGATCATACTCGGGGCTTGCCCTGGTTTCCAAAGGTCTTTGCCCTTCCCATCGCTAGGTGGGTTCGATGGAAGAGGCCGCGAGGAGCCGGCAAGCCGCTCGCGAGGCCGTCTCGGACGTCGATCCGGCAGATCTTGGACGGACGATCGACGGGATCCTCGCGGACGGCTCGATGGCGCCGGGCGCATTGACCCTGCTCTGCGCCAGCGCGATCGACGAGACCGTCGGGTTCGATTCGCTCACCGACCGTGCCGCCGGTGTCCAGCTCATCTACGAGGGACTTCGTCTGACCCGACGCCTCGCCCACGAGGAGCCGTGGGCCCGCACCGACGACCACACGCGGGCCAACGTCGAAGTGGTCGCCGCCGACGTTCTCGTCTCCCGGGGGTTCTACCTCCTGGCCCGGACCGAGGCCGCCGAGAAGGCCGTCGAGACCGTCCGGCGGTTCGGCCGCGCCCAGACCGACCGCCAGGGGCTCGCTCCCGACGACCGCGACGGCGCGGCGTCCCTCGATGCCACGCTGGAACACGACGTGTTCGAACTCGCCGCGATCGCCGGCACGACCGCCGTGGGGAGCGATCCCTCGGCCCTGATCGGCGTCGCCGCCGCCCTCGCCGACGCGGTCGAATCGCCGTTGCCACCGGCCGAGGAATGCCTCCCGGACGCCGCGGTGATGCGAGCACGGACCACCGGCCCAGCCAACGATTCCCTCGAGGAGCCCCGCTCCTGGATCACCGACCCCTGAGGGGAATCGAAACGCCTGAAGTCGGTTCCCGTCCAAGCCACACGTGCGGCGCGCCTGGGTAGCTTAGCGGTAAACCGCGCCCTTGGTAAGGACGAGACCGAAATCAAGGACGCGAGAACCTATTTCGAGTGGTAAAGGCCATAATGCCCCATTTTCTCCTTCTCACTAACGCAAGAAGGCACGCTCGAATGACGGAAATCGCAAAACGGCTAACAGGCCGCCGTATTGCGATTCGTTTTCGGCGCGAATATGCTCGGTGACTACCGAGATTCTTGTCAGATTCTGACGAATTTAACAAAGCCAGACCGTGACCATCGCCTTGGTAGCCTCCTCAAGCGGTGAGCGGATCGAGACAGTACGTGGCTGTGATTTAGCGTTGCGGTGAGGGTGCTAAGCCCCCGTCCTCAAGGAGTCGCCGAAGGCGACGAGTAGGGCGGGGTAGTTCACTAGGCCGATCCTACTTTCAACTACGTATTCGTCCGACTCATATGACGCACACATAAATCAAGCATGTGGCGCATTACAGTACGGCACATCCGGTGGCTTTCATTACATTCTTATATGGCTGTGTAGTAGAATTCGATGCAGAAGACGAAAACGGGTATTGCGTACCCCTATTGCGCCTGGGTAGCTTAGAGGTAAAGCGCGTCCTTGGTAAGGACGAGAGCCCGGGTTCAAATCCCGGCCTAGGCTTCCGTTGGCGGCGCTGTCCGGCAGGTTTCAGACGGACCCTCGTGGGGTTGAAGCTCGCCCAAGGCGCAGCGCCGGGCCCGCGAACGCGTCGAGTGGCTGGAAGTCGGGGGAACGGTTTAGGTACTACAATTCGTAGTACCGCGTATGAGCACGGACAACGACACGGAGGGTGCCATCACCCGGGTCACGCGGAAAGGGCAGGTGACGATCCCGAAGGAATTGCGCGACGAGTTCGGTCTCGAACCGGGCGACGAAGTCGTCTGGAGTCTCACGAACGACGGCATCGTCGTTCGAAAAGCGAACCGGGAGAATGCGAGGGGGATGCTCGTTCCTGAAGATACCTCGGAAGAGCAACGCGAGAAAGTCGCACAGGAACTCGAGCAACGGATCCAGGAGCACAGGGAGAGTATCGAGGACGATCTCCTCGATGGCGTCGACGAAGCATGACGGTCTACATGGCGGACGCGGTGGCGCTGTTGCGGTACCTCGTCGACGAACTCCCCGTCCGCGCCGACGAGATCTTCACGCGGGCCGAGCAGGGTATCGACGTCGTCCGAGCACCCGACACGCAGCTGGCCGAAGCGCTCTATCAAGTCGCACACGGTGGGGACGTCGCCGGGATCGAACTGCAAGGGACCCCCGGCGAGACGTTCCAACGGCTCGTCACGAATGGGCCGGTTGGAGTGGCGACGATCGGCGAAACCGAACTGACCGTCTTTACAAGCCTCCTGGACCTCTACTCGATGCACGACGCGCTGCTCGTCGCCGCGCACCGGGCGCAAAACAGCGAGGCGATCATCTCGAAAGACGGCGAATTCGCCGGCGAAACGACCGTTTGGTCGTAGTTTAGGGTCCGTCGCGACGGCGACCGTATCAACCGTCCGTTTGGTTCCACGATGAGGGTGGGTTTTAGACGGACCCTCGTGGGGGTGAGGCCAGCGACGCCGTCAGGAGGGCAAGGTCCTCAACGACGGGCTTCAATCGTACTCTTCATTGGTTGAAGTGCTGATATACCCAGAATAACCGGCCGGACCACCGGTATTTCAGACGTTTCCTCCGAGGTTTCGTTCAGCTGTATTCACTTGACTGGCTGTATGACGTTGGACCATTCACTATTAATTAATTGTACAGTAATTAAGAAAAGATTAAGGCATCCGGAGGCAAACCGGCCGGTGGAAGCCAGTCCCATCGGGGCACGAGAAAGTGCCCGCCGTGTACCAGCACGGCGGACGTGGCTTCCAACCCAGCGAAGGTTTGGAGCCATGAGAACGGAGAATCCGGGGGCCAATAAGAATTGGCCCCACTTGACCGCACGGATCGGTCGCCGGGAGCACGCCGGGGACCGAGGAGACGAACCGATCGCTGACGAACTCCTCCTCAGCAGAATCAGCCCGCGTCCTGGCGCGGGCGGTCGGACGGGCGGTCGTACAGGCCGGTCGCCCCGTCCGGTCGGATCGTTCTTTCGCCACCGAAAAAACCCTGCCGGGAAACGGTTCGTCCCCGACTGGCTTCCCGCGTACCACGCCCGAGGAACCCGGTGTGGCCGGAGGGCCGACACGTGAGTTTCCACGACGTTGCCTTCACCGACGACGGACCCACCCGTCTCCCGCCGGATGTCGCTGCCGACGCCCCGCGCGAGCCACCGAAGCCTGGTGAAGTCGAGGTGTACGCCGTCGAATACCGCCTCCTCGCCGGCCAGCGTCGACAGAAGGGCAACCGCGCCCTGCCGGCCGTCCGCAAACCCGCCGCGATTTGTGCCCCTCCAGCCGACGCGAAACCCATGGATCGCCGAACGATGCTCCAGTACTCGGTCGGATCCCAGTCGGGCTCGTCGCCGGGACGGTTCGGGAACTTTGGGAACCCGACTTCGGAAAGAAACCCGTCAACGGTAGCGGTACGGCCGTCGCTACGTTTCGGTCCAACAGTGGCGGTTCCCGCCGCTTGGGAATTGGTAACATCCCATCGTATAAGACCCTCTTGATCCTTTCGGGAATTCCCAAGGTGCGGTAACGTCTAGCATGGTGGAAGCAAACATACTCCATTTTTGCAACAATTTCGCGGTCGATACGTGTCGGGATCCGGCGCTCAAGGACGGCGATCGAGATCACCCTCCGAACGTTTTCGGCTGCAATCACCCGCCGTCGCGAGGCAACCGCTCGAGCGGCGACCATTCGCCCTCGACGGTGCTACGCGCCCCGGTTACAACTCCCGACAGGTAGGGGGCGCCACGTCGAGCATCGTGACGAACCCGGGGTCGGCGTCGCGGACGGACGGTACCACGTTGACGGCGACCGCCGGCGTGGTCACGTCGCCGTGGAACCCGCCCTCCACCACGGAGTGGACGTCCGGCACGCCCTCGATCCGGACCTCGTCGTGCGGGTCGGGCGCCCCGAGGTACATGCTGAGGTCGAGTTCGATCCGGGCCTCGCCGTCGACGAACCCCTTCCCGACCTGGTGGATGCCGGCCACCTCTCCCGCCTCGACGATGACGTACTCGCTCTCGACCCGCTCGTCGGCCACGACGGGTTCGATGGACTCCTCGATCGCCTCGAGGTCCCAGCCCAGGGCCGCCCCGAGCATGGCCACCGACTCCGGGAGGCCGACGTGGCCGGCCTCGGTCGCGATTTCGGCCTCGAACGTCTCCACGTCGGTTCCGGCGCCGATCTTCTCCTGGAGGGGCCCGCGCCTGGTCGCGGCGTCCTGGACCCGCTCGACGTAGATGCTGTCGACCCGTCGGTTGGCCCCCGTAAGCACTGCTGGCAGCGTGTCCATGGCGAAGCCAGGGTTGATGCCCGTCCCGAGGCAGGTCCGACCGTACTCGCGGGCCGCCTCGTCGAGCGCCGCCGCCTCCTCGGGGTTGGCCCGCCAGGGATAGGCCATCTCCTCGCAGGTCGACACCACGTCCGCGCCGGCCGCCATCGCTTCCTCGATCTGCGGGCGGACCTTTTCCAGGGGCGACAGCGTCGAGTTGAAGACCACGTCCGGTCCGGTCGCCAGCGCCGCGTCGGCGACGTCCGTGATCTCCACGCCCAGGTCGTCGATGCCGGCGACCGTCCCGAGGTCCCGGCCGACCTTCTCCGGATCGACGTCCACCGCGCCGACGAACTCGTAGCCGCGATCGACCGCCGTCTCGACGACCCGGCCCCCGATCGGGCCGACGCCGTACTGGACCGCCGTAGGCGCGTCCGTCATGACGCGATCACCCCCTCCATCCCGGCGGCGACGTCACGGGCGGCCGCGAGGAACCCGTCGAGGTGGTCCTCGGTCGTCTGATACGAGACGGACCCGGCGCGGCCGGGCAGGAAGAAGTAGCCACGTTCGATGAGTCGGCGGTGGAACGCCTTCAGTGCCGCCGGATCGGTCCGCTCGACGACGTCGGCGGGGGACTCGATCGGGCCCGTCGTCCCGAAGTGCGGGACGAACATCGAACTCGTCCCGAGGACGGTCGCGTCGATCCCGTGGTCCGCGAAGATCCGTTCCAGTCCGTCGCGAACGCGCTCGCCCCTCGCCTCGGTTTCCTCGTAGACCGGTTGCGAGTCCACGACCTCCAGACTCGCCAGACCCGCCGTCGCCGTCATCGGGTTCATGGAGAACGTCCCGCCACCCACCAGGACCGAATCGTCCCCGTCGTAGTCGGGTCGGGTGGCCTCGAAGAGGTCCGCCCGGCCCGCGACCGCGCCGACCGGGAGGCCGCCGCCGAGGAACTTCCCGAACGTGGTCAGGTCCGGCGTGACGCCGACCCGTTCCTGGTAGGTCCCCGGCGAGACCCGGAACCCGGTCACCACCTCGTCGAAGATCAGGACGACCCCGCGGTCGTCGCACTCCTCGCGGAGGAACCGGAGGAACGAATCGTCGGCCTGGACCCCTCCCCCGGCCATGAGCACCGGTTCGAGGATGATCCCACCCACGTCGTGAGTGTCCAGCAGGTCGAGGACGGCCTCGCGGTCGTTCAGCGGGAACGCGTGGAGGTGGTCCTGCGCCCCCGGTGGCAACCCGTCCGTCTCGGCCTCGTCGAACGGGGACGACACGGCCATCGAGAGGTCGGTGTTGCCGCCCTGCCAACCGCCGGCGACCTTGAGCACGTCCGGGCGATCCGTCGCCGCCCGGGCAATCCGGGTCGCGTACATCGTCGCCTCCGTCCCGGAGCCACACAGGCGGACGCGTTCGGCCGACGGGACGCGAGATATGACCTCCCGGCCCAACTCGAGGGCTGTCTCGTTGCTCGCCCCGTAGTGAAGCCCCCGTTCGGCTTGCTCCCGTACCGCCTCCACGACGTCCGGATGGGCGTGACCGAGGACGCTCACGGCGTGGTTCATCCAGAAGTCGACGTACTCGTTGCCGTCCACGTCCTGGATGTGGGCCCCCGCCGCGCGATCGACGTAGATCGGATGCGGCTCGTAGTACCTGATGTTGTGCGAGACGCCCCCGGGGAAGACCTCGGTGGCCTCCTCGTGGCGCCGTTTGCTCCGCTGACTGCCGTTCGGCAGGTCGAATGTGTCGGTCGTCATGGCTGACCGTCGGGAATAGCTACACTGGGGAAGGGTATCAAACCACACCCCGAAAACGACGGCGTTCGCCGCCGCAACGTTCACTTTCGGAACGGGTCGCTCCCGACGTCGAGGGGTCCGTCGCTTCCCCTCGATGGGGACGTCGAAACCGACGGGACCCAAACGTTATCGTCCCCTTCGACGGAGGTCCGATATGGACGAGCAGGACGACCTTCCGGACGACGTCCGCCGCGAGGTGGAGTCGTTCCTGACGGAGTGGCTGAGCGAACACCGCATCCCCGGCGCGAGCATCGCGATCGTCGACGGCGACGACGTGGTCTACGCCGACGGCTTCGGCGCCCGCGACCTCGCGTCGAACGCGCCCGCCACCGCTGAAACCCGGTACGGCGTGGCGTCGATCACGAAGTCCTTCACC
>JBLGCL010000072.1:0-13587 GCA_047617305.1 Natronomonas sp. | reverse complement strand
GCCCCGCCCAGCGACCGCGACCGCAAGACGGCCCCAGGGCAGCGTAATTATTTTGTCGTCAGCGGTGGTTTGTGGCGGGTAGCAGCGTTTCCATAGGTGGCGGGTAGCAGCGTTTCCATAGGTGAAGAGCATATATCCAGCACTCGTTCATTTTGGATTACATATCGTACGTCGGATATCAATTGCCCTGTACGTGTACGAACCTCACTGTGGCAACGTTGGCACACTGAACGAGAACCCCGCGGAGATCGCTGCTTCCTACTTTCGAAATCCCGTCCTCGTGTCTACTTTTGATGAAGGAATGGTAGCTCACGATCGACCAATCGACCGAGAGAATTATGAATGGTTTCGACGGCCCAAGCTATATGAAGCAGCTAGCCCAGGTGTGAGACATGATTTCGGAGTACACTAAGTCAGATCCGAACCTGACTCCAAGTGGTGAGTACTGTTGGTCCAGAACCCGTGAACGGGGTACGGACGTGGGGGGAGGCCGTCAACGGACGGAGAGAGACGGGAGCGATGCGAGCAAGAACATTCCCGACGACGGTTGGAGGGGTATGGGCCATGCCCGAGGCTGAGTCCGACGCCCCGTCCTCGTCCCTAGACACGTACCCAGACCCATCGAGGGTCAGAACCCGAAAAGCGCGCGGCTGGGTCGGCGACGGGACCACGCGTCGGGGGGTACTCGCCGGTTTGGGCGGTATCCTCGCGGTACCTCGGATCGGGGCAGGCCCCTGGGCGGCGACCGAGCCCAGCCAGCAGGCCGGCTGGCCGCAGTACCACGGTAACGCCCGGCGGTCGGGACGGCCGGCCGCGGGTGACCCGGAGACGCCGACGCGAACGCGCTGGACCCTCGAGGTCGCCAGTGATGGAGAGGGCCGCCACAACCGGACGGCCCCTGTCGTCGCGGGCAGGACGATGTTCACCGCGAACGCGGACGGAAACCTCGTCGCGGTCGACGTTCCCTCGGGGACCGTCGAGTGGTCCTACACGGCCGCCGGCGGGGTCCAGATCGCACCCGCGGTAGGCGACAACTCGGTCTTCATCGGAACCGGAGACGGCGACATGGTGGCCCTGGATCGGGGGAGCGGGGAGGAACAGTGGAGCGTCGGTGCCGGCGGCGGCGTGTCCGCCCCGGGGGTACGGGACGGAAACGTCTACTTCGGACAAAGCGACGGGGACGCGGCGAGGATCATGGCTTTCGGCACGGAGTCGGGTGACCTCCGCTGGCAAACGGACGTGTCCAAAACTGGATCCAAACCCTACCCCTCCGCGATGACCGCCCCGACGTCGGCTGTGCTGGAGGACGCAGTCGTCGCCAACGTCCAGAATCTGGAGGACGCTGGCGGAAGCGGACTGGTCGCGCTGGACCCGACGGACGGAACGGAGCAGTGGCAGACATCCCTCGGGGACGTCTGTTATCCGCCCTCGCTCACGGAGAACACCTGCTACGCCATAACGGATAAGAGTGTCAACCGGGTGTCGATCGCCGACGGCTCCGTCCGCTGGGAGACAGTCTTCGAACCGTTCGGGTATGGGAGTGGACTGCGGATCACCCCGGACGTGGTCACGATCGGGGAGGACGCGGTCTATGTCCAAGAGCCGACCGGAAACGGGGAGTTGGGCTTCGTTGCGGTGAACGCGCGCACCGGGGAGCGCGAGTGGACGTACGCGACCGACTCGGTACCGAGCGTGGGATCGGGTGTCTCGACCACGGGGTCTCTGGTCTATTTCGCGCTCCAGGGGAAGCTTATCGCGGTGGACGCCGAGAATGGCCTCGAGGAGTGGAGCTACCGACTGACAGAGGATGTCCCGGGGGGACGGGTCCCAAACGTCGGACGTCGGAGTGGTTCTGCGCCGATCCTTACACAGGACGGGATACTGGTGAAACACCTCGGAACGGTCCACGCGGTCGACGCTGGGTCCATGGCCGGAACGGACGGCGAATTCAGCTCTCAGTCCCCGACCGCGACAAGCGGGTCCCAGCCGGGGACGCCTCGGACTGGAACGGAGTCCGACCGGGAAATCCAGCGGAGTGAAGGCGACGGTCGCCCGAATAGAGGATTTTTCACGAACGGTGAGAGCGAAGGATTGCTCTCGATCACTGGATCGAACGTAACGTTGATGAGCACGCTGATCACGGTCGTCGCCACAGTTGTCACGGCCCTCGATATGATCAGGGGGAACAACTGATGGCGAGGGGAGTGCCACACCTCTGGGGAGCCGGGCTAGGGATCCCATCGCTCCTGGGGGGTGTGTACGTGCTCGCCACGGGTGGTACCGAAACCGCGCCGGCAGGGCTGGGCTATCCGTTCGTGATTCTGGGCGCGGTCGCGCTCCTGTTGGGGTTCTACGTCAGCCGCGTCTCGCCGGAACCTCCCGAAGTCGAGCCGATCGAGATATTCAAACCGAGTCAACTCTCCGCGCAGCTGCTCGGTGTCGCCAGCCTCCCGCTGTTTGTCGTCACGATCTATCTCCTGTTCTGGACCCGGTTTCCCTACGTCTGGCCCACGCTGGCGTTCGTCATGTTTGTGTCCCTGTTTGTGAAGGGGCTCGTCCGGTACTGGCAGAACTCGCTTACGACCTACTACGTCACCGACGACCGCGTCATCAGCGAGTACCGGTTTATCGGGGTAAAGCGCAACTCGGCGGAAATCGGTGAAATCGGAAGCGTCGAGCGTCGCCAGTCGGCTGTCGAGACGCTGACTGGACTCGGGAACGTGACTGTCCGATCACCCTCAGCGGACGTCCGGTTCAGCGACCTGGCGCGCCCCGCAGAGGCCGAACGGACCCTCACTGCACTGAGCCAGCAGTAGGCCCGCCATAGGCCGTCGGTTTTCGGCTCGATCCGTCCAGCACCGAGTGGCAGCTCGAGGGCGTGCCGCTCTGTATCCATCCCACGATACTGGAAAAGAGGTAGGCCGTGATGATTGCGAGAGTGAATTCGAGGATGAGATGCCTCGCCCCGGGTAAAACCAGGATAGGATTGTGGACGAGATCTGAATCACGCATTGTCAATAGTGAGGAGACTAGAATTCTGAGGATTCCGATTATCAGTCTCCGAGGAGCGTAGCCTCGCAACCGGTTTTTCTGCAAGACATGCGCCCTGTATCTTGCATAACGGATTGAATATAATTTTGAACTGGTAGGTGAATCGGCGACTGAGTTCCCTCTTCTCTGCGATCACTCAGCGGTCGTCATTGCCGGGACAGACGATCTCGTGACTCGGGACGCCAGCACGTGAAGCAGAGATTCACCTATTCGGGCTTTCTCGGATGCCGCGCCGCGCGGCATCCGAGCTGTAGCGCCCATGACTCGGCTTCTTTCGCGCATGGACCAGTCAGCACGACGTGCTCGATGGCACGGAATACAGGTCGGTCTCTTGCGTCCCATGTTTACTTCACGTTCTCCTGGAATAGCAGCGTTTCCATCGAGTCAGCACGACCGTTGCAACCTATCACCACTTGACGGCTTCAACAAGGCCGTAATCGACGGGCCCACTACCGTTACGACTGCCAGCCGGATCAGCTATCCAGGTACGTCAGGACGCCGCGCGCGTTCAGTTTGCCCTCCTCGCGGGCCTTGTGTTCGCCCCAGAGGTCGCCCATGAGGGCGGCGGTCCGCTCGCCGAACTGTTCCTGGACCTCCTCGTCGTCCCCGTAGACGTCGCGTTTCGCCTCGACGGAGGCGACCCACTCCCGCAGGCGTTCCTCGTACTCGTCGAGGACGTCGAGGCGGTCGCAGGGCCCGAAGTGGCCGAACAGGAGCGTCTCGGGATCGAGATCGCGGAGCAACCCGACGTCCTCGATCGACTGTTCGAGATCGAACTGCGGCGGCGGGGTGGTCTCGCGGACGACGTCCCGGGACGGCACGTAGATGCCCGCCGCGTCCGCGGTGAAGACCGCCTCGTTGGCGGGGTCGTGAAACACGTGCTGGTGGGGGGCGTGGCCGGGCGCCTCGTGGACCCGGAGTTCGTGGTTCCCGAGGTCGATCACGTCGCCGTCCGAGAGCTCCTCGATGCGGTCCTCCGGCACGGGCTCCGGTTCGGCGTAGTACTCGATCATCCCCCCGACGGCCGATTTGGTCCCCTCCCAGAGGCGGGTCGGGTCGGCCATGTGGCGCGCGCCGCGCTCGTGGATCGCGACGGTCGCGTTCGGGCACTCCTCCGCGAGGAAGCCCGCCCCGCCCGCGTGATCGAGGTGGGCGTGCGTCGGGACGATCCACTCCAGTTCGTCGGTCCCCACGCCGACGGTGTCGAGCAGGTTCACGATTCGCTCGTAGTGCTTCCCGATCCCGGTGTCGATCAGGGCCGGTTCCTCCGCGTCCAGCAGGTAGACCGACCCGTACTCGGGCGCGTCGTACATCCCCGTGTCGACGTAGTGGAGGTCGGTGCAGTGCCCCGAACTCACCGTTCGAACGTCGCCGATGGCCATGTCGAAACGGGGAGGTGCGCGGGAGAAAAAGGTGTCTGTGTCGGCCCAGCGCGCGTGCGATCACCGCCAACGACGAGTGGCGTCGGGGGATTCGAAACGCTCCCACACTTCCGACACGGTTTTCCCGACCCCACAAGAACGACACCCTAATGATTAGCAGGCAGTTCCTGCGCGAGAACCCGGACGTCGTCCGGGACGCGATCGAAAAGAAGGGCGTCGAGGGCGTCGACCTCGACCGGATCCTCGAGATGGACGAGGAGTGGCGCGACCTCAAGGCGACGGGCGACGACCTCCGGCACGAGCGCAACGAGATCTCCGAGCGAATCGGCGACCTGAAGCGCGAGGGCAAGGACGAGGAGGCCGAGGCGGCCATCGAGCGCTCCCAGGAACTCAAGGACGAACTCGAGGCCGTCGAGGAGCGGGCCGACGAACTCGAGGACGAACTCGAGGCGGCGATGCTCGAAGTCCCGCAGATCCCCTACGACGGCGCACCCGTGGGCGAGGACGAGAGCGACAACGTCGAACTCCGGCGGGAGGGCTTCGACGACCTCCGGCCCATGCCCGAGGACGTCGTCCCGCACTACGACCTCGGCGAGGACCTCGAGATCCTGGACTTCGAGCGGGGCGCGAAGGTGGCCGGCGGCGGCTACCAGTTCGTCAAGGGCGACGGGGCCCGTCTGGAGTACGCCCTGATCGAGTTCATGCTCGACGTTCACCGCGAGCAGGGGTACACCGACGTGTTCCCGCCGATCCCGGTCAACAGCCGGGCCATGCGTGGCACCGGGCAGTTCCCCAAGTTCGTCGAGGACGCCTACCGCATCGGCGGGCGCAACGACGAGCCCTACGACGACGACGACCTGTGGCTCCTGCCGACGGCCGAGGTACCGGTCACGAACATGTACCGCGACGAGATCCTGCTCGACGACGACCTCCCGATCAAGCACCAGGCCTACACGCCGAACTTCCGGCGGGAGGCGGGCGAGCACGGCACCGAGACGCGGGGCTACGTCCGCGTCCACCAGTTCAACAAGGTCGAACTGGTCAACTTCGTCCGGCCGGAGAACAGCTACGAGCGTCTGGACGGCCTCCTCGAGGAGGCCGAGGAGGTCCTCCGGCGTCTCGAACTCCCGTACCGCGTGCTGGAGATGTGCACCGGGGACATGGGCTTCACCCAGGCCAAGAAGTACGACATCGAGGTCTGGGCGCCCGCCGACGACATGCCCGAGGGCCCCGACGAGGGCGGTCGATGGCTCGAGATCTCCTCCATCTCAAACTTCGAGGACTTCCAGGCGCGGCGGGCCGGCCTGCGCTACCGCCCCGAGCGCCACGAGTCCGCCGAGTACCTCCACACGCTGAACGGCTCCGGGGTCGCTCTCCCGCGAGTCGTCGTCGCCATCCTCGAGTACTACCAGAACGAGGACGGCACCGTGACCGTCCCGGAGGCCCTGCGCCCGTACATGGACGGTCAGGAAGTGATCGAGGGGCACGACCCGGTCGGCGAGGCGGCCGTCGGCGCCGGCCGGAAGGAGTAGCACCGAAAAACGTCTCGGACTACCGACTCCTTTTATTCCTCCTGACGTCGTAATTCCCGCCATGAGCCAGACCGCCGACTCGGACTCCCTCGTCAAACTGGTGATCGTCATCGCAGCCGTCCTGATCCTCGGGCCGGTACTCCTGATGCTGGTGGCGGCCCCGTTCATGGGCGGGATGATGATGCTGGGGATGCCCGGGGCGGGCGGGTTAGCGATCGTCGGCCTGCTCATCACGTTATTGGTCCCGCTGCTGTTGGTCGTCGCCGTCCTGGCCCTCTACCGGCGGTGGGGCGAGCGCGAACGCGAGGACGAGGCCCTCCGCGAACTCCGGATGGCCTTTGCCCGCGGTGAAATCGACCGCGAGGAATTCGAGGAGCGCCGGGAGGCGCTGGTGCAGGAAGAACCTCGGCCGAGTGAGGGACGATGGGACGAACCGCCCGCTGACGACCGATGGGAGGAGTCGTCGGAGGGCAAATCGGGAGCGGACCAGCCGTAACCGTCCCGAATCGGATGGGGTGACCCAAGTCGGATTTTCAGTTATCGCCGTCTATAACGAGACGAAGCCCCGGGTGGACGGTAGAGAGACAGATGACAGCCGCACGGACCGAGCGCTTCGGGAGTGGGGGATCGAGTACGAAGATGAACGCGCTGATCGGCGCGGTCGTGGCGATCGTTGCGGGACCGCTACTGCCGTTCGCGGCGATCGTCGGCGGGACCGTGGCCGGGTATCTCGAGCGTGGCGACCTCGAGGCTGGCGCACGCGTCGGTGCCTTCGCGGGCGCTATCGCGGCCGTCCCGGCCGTCCTCGGCGTCTTCCTCTTCAGCGGGTTCTTCCTCGGGTTCACTCCGCTGTCGGGGTTCGCCGTCGCCCCGATCTTCGTCCTCTTCGTCCTCGTCGTCGTTCCGGTGTACTATCTCGTCGCGGGAGGCGTCGGCGGGGCCGTCGGGAGTTACCTCCGAGCCGAACTCTAGCCACCGACGCGCCGGAGCCACGTCTCAGGGGACCGGCAGGGTTCGACCGCCTGAGATCGGATCGGCCGACGTTCGATCGACCGCCGGCGGTATTGATCGTCCCGTGCAACGCTATTATGTCGTCGGCCCGCATAGCCATCGACGACTATGAGCGACACCTTCGTCATCGTCGGCGGCGACGCCGCCGGCATGAGCGCGGCCAGCAAGGCAAAGCGCGAGGACCCTGACCTCGACGTGATCGTCTTCGAGAAGGGCGAATGGGTCTCCTACGGCGCCTGCGGCCTCCCCTACTACGTGAAGGGCGAGATCGAGGACATCGAGGACCTCGTGGCGGTCCCGGCCGAGGAGTTCCGCGAGGAACGGGACGTCGACCTGCGTACCCACCACGATGTCGTCGGGATCGACCCCGAGGGGAAGTCGGTCACCGTCGATGGTCCCGACGGGACCTTCGAGCAACCGTACGACAAGCTTCTGGTCGCGACGGGCGCGAACGCGATCGTCCCGCCGTTCGACGGGATCGACCGGGACGGGGTCTACACGATGCACTCGTTGCCCGAGGGCGAACGCCTCAAGCGGATCCTCGAGGGTGAGGAGGCCCATCCGGGGGCCGAGACGCCCCATCCGCCCGACAGGGTCGGGATCGTCGGCGGCGGGTACATCGGGCTCGAGATGGCCGAGGCGTTCAGCGGGCAGGGCCTGGACGTCTCCCTGTTCGAGATGCTGCCCCACGTCCTCCAGCCCTTCGGCGAGGACATCGCCGAGGTCGTCGAGGACCACCTCCGCGAGCAAGGGGTCGACCTCCACCTCGACACCGCGGTCGAACGGATCGTCGGCGACGACCACGTGACCGGGATCGAGGCCGGCGGCGAGGTCCACGACGTGGACATGGTGCTCGTGGGCGTCGGGGTCGACGCCAACAGCGACCTCGCCGCGGAGGCGGGGATCGAGGTCGGCGAAACCGGCGCCGTCGCCACCGACGAGTACGGGCGGACGAACTACGAGGACGTCTTCGCCGCCGGGGACTGCGCCGAGGCGACGAACGTCGTCACCGGCGACCCGACCCACGTGCCCCTGGCCCTGACCGCCAACCGCGCGGGGCGGGCGATCGGCCAGACGGTCGGGGGGGACGAACTGGTCGAGGTCGGCGACATCGCGGGGACGGCGGTCGTGAAGGTGTTCGACCTCGAGGTCGCCCGGACCGGCGTCATCCACCACGACGAGGCCGAGGAAGCGGGGTTCGATCCCGTCTCCAAGACCATTCGGGCCGGGTCGCGAGCCCACTACTACCCCGGCGGGAGCCCGATCACGATCCGGCTGACCGCCGATCGCGACTCCGGGGAACTCCTCGGCGCGAGCATGGTCGGCGAGGAGGGCGTCGCCAAGCGCATCGACACCGTCGCGACGGCGCTGCACGCTGGCATGACCGTCGAGGACGTCGAGTATCTCGACCTCTCGTACGCGCCGCCGTTCGGGCCGACCTGGGACCCGGTGCTGACCGCGGCGAAGGTGCTTCGCGGGCAACTCGACTGATCGGGCCGCTCCCGGTCGCGGGAACCGGCCCCCGGCGTTACCGGGTGTAGGTCCGCAGTGCCACGATGCGGTCGTCTTCGACGGTGAAGACGTCGACGAAGTCCACCAGCACCTGTTCGTTCTCGTCGACGACGCACCCGCGGACGGCGACCTCGGTCCGTTCGCCGCCGTCGGCGTCGACCGCGGCGTCGGACCCGTCCCCCTCACCTTCCACGAAGATCCCCGCGATCTCGTGGGTGGTCTCGTGGACGGGCCGCGCCTCGCGCATGAACGTGACGAACGCTTCGCGGCCCTCGAAGGACCGGTCCGGCCGGTGCTGGACGAAGTCCGACGCGAGCAGTTCCTGGAGGGTGCCGTAGTCGCCGGCGTCGAGCGCGCCGTAGTAAGCGCGAACGGCGTCCGTCCGGGCCATGGGTGGGGGTGTGTCGTCGGAGGAGAAAAATTCGGGGGAAGAACCGGGCTTCACTCGGTCGGGGCGTCGGCCGTCTCGAGCAACGTCTCGGGATCGGGGAGTTCACCGACTTCCCGGGCCGCGCGGTGCGGGTCGGCCGCGTCCCGGCGGTACTCCTCGGCGCTTTCCTCGTCACCCGCCTCGTAGCAGTCCGCCGACTCTCCGAACCACTTCGCGGCCTGCTTGAACGCGGTCGACCCGTCCCGGGCGTCCGCCGCCCGGTCGTGGACCGCGTCGGACGCGGCGAACCGCTTTGCCGAGTCGAAGGCGTCCTCCGCGACGTCGAAGTACGAGACGGCCTCCACGAACGCGGCCCTCGCCGCGTCCCACTCCTCGCGATCGTACGCGCCGAGACCGGACTCGAACTCGGACCGACCGTACTGGTAGTGGTCGTACCCGCGGCCGTACCGTTCGGCGGCGGTCCGGTCGTCCTGGACGGCGTCGATCGCCTCCCGGATCTCGCCGAGGTCCGGCAGGACGGACTGGTCGTCGGTACACCAGGCGTACTGGATCCGCCCGCGGTCGTCGACGACGAACACCGACCGCTTGGGGATCCGCTGGTGGCCCCGCCACTGGGGCATCAGCACGCCGTACTCCTCCGCGACGTCGCCGTTGTTGTCCGACAGCAGCGGGAACTGGATGGTGTACTGGTCGGCGAAGGCCCGGTGGCTCCAAACGGTATCGGGACCGATCGCGAGCACCGTGACGTCCGCCTCGAGGTCGAAGACGTCGACGTCCCGGATCGCACACATCTCGTCGGTACAGGTCGGGCTGAAGTCGGCCGGGTAGAACGCGAGCACGACGACGTCGTCGCCGACGTAATCGTCCAGCGCGATCTCCCGGATCTCCCCCTCGTGAACGGCCGGCAGCAGGAAATTCGGCGCGTCCGATCCCTCCTCGAGCATGGCCCACGGTTGCGCGTCGCCGGATAAAGGTCTGTTTACCGGGGGCGAACCCCTTTGCCGGACCGGCACGTATATGTCCCCCATGACGACGGATGTGGCATCCCGCACGCCGAACTACCTGACGCTCTCGTCGGAGGAGCGGCGGGACCGCGCCGCTGCGCTCCGCGAGCGCTCCGCCGACTGCGACCTCTGTGGCTGGGACTGCGAGATCGACCGGACGGCGGGCGAGACGGGCGCCTGCGACCTCGAGGACGTGGCGCTGGTCGCCGCCGCGCACCCACACCACGGCGAGGAGCCGGTCCTTCGCGGGCACGGCGGCAGCGGGACGATCTTCATCGCGAACTGCAACCTCGCCTGCGTCTTCTGCCAGAACCACGACATCAGCCAGGGGGGCCGCGGCCGCCGGGCGTCACCGGAGGAGATCGGCGAGATGGCGCTGGACCTCCAGGAGAGCGGCTGCCACAACGTCAACTTCGTCTCGCCGACGCACGTCTCGCCACACCTCGTCGAAGCGGTCGCCATCGCGGCCGACAGGGGACTGGAGATCCCGGTGGTCTGGAACTGCGGCGGCTACGAACGGCCGGAGATCATCGA
Source organism: Natronomonas sp. (assembly GCA_047617305.1). Classification (GTDB taxonomy): domain Archaea; phylum Halobacteriota; class Halobacteria; order Halobacteriales; family Natrialbaceae; genus DATFIX01. The sequence continues at coordinate 3,170 of JBLGCL010000072.1, read as the reverse complement.
CCTGCTGGAGGGGATCGTCGACGTGTACATGCCCGACGTGAAGTGGGCCGACGACGATGCGGCGGCGTTGTACTCGAAGGCGCCGGACTACTGGGAGCAGGCGAGCGCCTCGCTCCGGCGGATGCACGAACAGGTCGGCGATCTGCAAACCGACGACGACGGAGTCGCTACCGAGGGCCTCCTCGTGCGCCACCTCGTGATGCCGGATCACGTCGAGAATTCGAAACAGGTCCTCGAATTCGTCGCGAGAGAGGTTTCTCGCGGGACCTATCTCAACGTGATGGCCCAGTACCGCCCTGCGCATGAGGTGCCGGGGAGCGACAGATACGCCGCGATCGACCGTCGGGTCTCTCGAGAAGAGTACCGTGAAGTCGTCGAGTACGGACGCGACCTAGGTCTTTCCCGGATGCAGGTCTCGCCCCACCGGTAGTCAGTGAACGAACGCCGCCCCCGGGCGGTCGACTAATCGCGATTTTCCATCGACGGCCAGTCCCGCTCCTCTGGGCCCGTATATTTCACCCGCGGACGGATGATTCGGTTGTCCGAGTATTGCTCGACCACGTGGCCGATCCACCCACCGACGCGACTGATCGTGAACAGGTTGGTGTAGACGTCCGTCGGAATCCCCATCTGTTTGTAGATCGTGCCGGAGAAGAAGTCGACGTTCGGGGCGATTCCCTTCTCCTCCAGCCCCTTCTCGTCCATGTGAGCCTCCACTTCTTTGGCCAGGCTGTACCACTTGTCGTTCCCGTACTCCGTGTCGATGATCGTCTCGGCGTGGTCCTGGAGGATGTAGGCGCGCGGATCCTTCGTGTTGTAGACGCGGTGGCCGTAGCCGTAGACGACACCGCCCTCGTCGAGGGTGTCGTCGATCCACTCACCCACCGACTTGTCGCTTTCGTCGATTTTCTCCAGCATGTTCAGCGTGTCCTGGTTGGCCGCCCCATGGAGCGGGCCGGCGAGGGCACCCATCGCGCCCGTGACGGCCTCGAACGGGTTCGCCATGGTGGACGCGATGACGCGCGAAGTGAACGTCGACGCGTTCGCGCCGTGATCCATGTGGATCTGGAACGCCGTTTCCATCGTGTCCGCGAAGATCTCCGGCGGTACCTCGCCGTTTAGCATGTAGAGAAAGTTCTCTCCGGACTCGAGATCCGGCCGCGGCTCGATGGGGTCTTTGCCCTCTCGGATGCGATTGTACGCGGCGGTGATCGTGGGCAACTTCGCAGCGATCGACTTGCCCATCTCCATGACGTCGGGGATCTCGTCCTCGAACGTTTGTGGTTTCCCGGTAATGATATGCTCGTCGTGCCCCGCGAGGTTGACGGTGGCCGCCATCATCGCCTCCATCGGGTGGAGGTCGGCCGCCGCGTAGTTGTGGAGGCACTCGATGATCGTGTCCGGCAACGCACGGCGGGAGGTCATGTCGTCCTGGAACGATTCGTACTCCTCCCGTGTGGGAAGGTCGCCGTTCCAGACCAGGTAGAGCGTCTCCGGATAGTCGGCGTGCGCGGCGATGTCGTGCACGTCGTAGCCGCGGAGCAGCAATTTGCCCTCGTCACCGAACACCCGACTGATCTCCGATTCGTCGATAATCACGCCTTCGAGTCCTTTCTGGATGGTTTCACTGGAGTCAATCGAGTCCATGACAGTTGATACCATTCAACGAATTAGTTTAAGAGTTCCCGGGGATTCTCACTGAGTAATACCAGGACGTCCATTCTTGTGGGGACTGTGGGATTCAGCGACGGATCCAGAGAACGACGTCATCGGCGTCGCCGCGGTCACGATCGACGGAGACAAAAAAACTCAGACTCGCGTTCGAACGCCGAATCGGTCCCGCGGTCGAGTACAGTCAACAATCACCTTCACAAGAGCGTTTTTGTTATCAACCCTCAAAACGAATGGGGTAGACATGTCCGACGAACTCAAACGCGGCCTCGAGGGGGTCACCGTCGACGAAACGGAACTCAGCTTCATCGACGGGGACGAGGGCCGACTGATCTATCGGGGCTACGCGATCGAGGACCTGGCCAGGGAAGCGAGCTACGAGGAGGTGCTCTACCTGCTCTGGCACGGTCACCTCCCGGACCGGGACGAGTACGACGCGTTCGTCGATTCCATGGCCGCGGAACGGGCCATCGACCCCGACGTCCTTCAGGCCATGCGGTCGCTGGCCGAGGTCGACGAGGAACCGATGGCCGCCCTCCGGACCGGCGTGTCGATGCTTTCGGGGTACGATCCCGACGCCGACGCCGATCCGGAGGACCTCGACGCGGCCATGCGGAAGGGGCGGCGAATCACGGCGAAGACCCCGACCATCCTGGCGGCCTACGACCGCCTCCGGAACGGCCAGGATCCGATCGAGCCCCGCGAGGACCTGAGCCACGCCGGGAACTTCCTGTACATGCTGACCGGCGAGGAACCGGACCAGGTCGCCGTCGAGACGTTCGACATGGCGCTGGTGCTCCACGTCGACCACGGCCTCAACGCCTCGACGTTCACCTCGATGGTGGTCGCGAGCACGTTCGCCGACATCTACAACGCCGTGACCGGCGGCATCGCCGCCCTCTCGGGCCCCTGGCACGGCGGCGCCAACCAGGACGTCATGGAGGCGCTGTTCGAACTCGACGAGAGCGGGAAGGACCCCGTCGAGTGGGTGCAGGGCGTGATGGATGCGGGTCGGCGCGTCCCCGGCTGGGGCCACCGCGTCTACAACGTGAAGGACCCGCGGGCGACGCTCCTCCAGGAGAAGACGAAGGAACTGGCCGAGACCTCCGGCGAGGAGAAGTGGTACGACTACACGAAGCAGATCGAGGAGTACCTCACGGACGAGGTCGGCCTGCCCGAGAAGGACATCGCCCCCAACGTCGACTTCTTCTCCGGGAGCGTCTACTACCAGCTCGGCATCCCGATCGACCTCTACACCCCCATCTTCGCGATGAGCCGCGTCGGCGGCTGGATCGGCCACGTCCTGGAGTACCAGGAGGACAACCGGCTCATCCGCCCGCGCGGCCGGTACGTCGGACCCGACGACGAGACGTGGGTGCCGATGGACGAACGATAACCGCCCTCGATCCGTCTGTCACTTCCCCGATCGCCGCCAGCCCGCGCCCCCGGACGGCGAGAGTTCGCGTACCGTCAGCGAGACGCCGACCAGCGCCGCGAGC
>JBLGCL010000071.1:0-13595 GCA_047617305.1 Natronomonas sp. | reverse complement strand
GGTCCGACGGCGAAACGAGCAGCGGGTAAACGCGCTCGGCCAGGGCCTCCTCGCGGTCCGATCCCTCGGCCTCGCCGTAATAGAGGCGCTCGAAGCGGTCGAACTCGTCGACGAGGAGGTCCAGGCGTTCGACGCTGAAGTCCCGGGCCTTGCTCGGGTCCTTCGCGAAGAAGTACCGGACGACCTCGGGTTCGATCAACTGCAGCACCTCCGAGACGAGGATGACGTTCCCCTCGGAGGAGGAGAAGGGTTCGTCGTCGAGGGTGAACCACTCGTAGACCATCGGGACCGGCGGTTCGCGTTCGAGGACGTTGCGGGTGATGTCCTCGCCGCTCGGCCACGATCCCTCGGCGTGGTCCTTGCCGAAGGGTTCGAAGTCCACGTCCAGTACCTGCCACTGGGCGGGCCACTCGAACCGCCACGGGAGTTTCCCCTCCCGGAGGGAGGCGGTGCCCTCGTGGCCACAGCCCTCGATGGTCTGGTCACCGGCTTCCATGTCGGTACAGCGGTACTCGACGGTACCCTCCTCGGGGTGGACCGCGGTGACGGTCTCCGTGATCTTCCCGCAGTTCCCGCAGACCGGGTTGAACGGGACGTAGTTCTCGTCGACCTTGTCCTGGTAGTCCGCGAGGACGTCCCGCGCCGTCTCGCGGCGCTCGAGCAGGAATCGCGTGACGTCCTCGAACGTGCCGTCCTCGTAGAGCTCCGTGTTCGAGAGCACCTCGATCGGCACCCCCATGCGGTCGGCGCTGTCCTGGATGAGGGTCGCGAAGTGGTCGCCGTAGGAGTCACAGCAGCCGAACGGGTCGGGGACGTCGGTGTAGGGGTGGCCGAGGTTGCGTCCGAGGGCGCCGGCGTTCACCTCGCCCAGGTCGACGACGTTCCCGTCGATGTCTGCCAGTTTGCGGGGGAGCTTTCGCAGGGGGTCGCGGTCGTCGGCGGTGAACACCTGGCGAACCGAGTGCCCGCGGTCGCGCAACGCCTCGGCGACGAAGTAGTTGCGCATGATCTCGTTGACGTTGCCCAGGTGGGGCACGCCCGACGGCGAGATGCCACCCTTGACGACGATCGGGTCCTCGGGGTCGCGGGCCTCGATCCGGTCCGCGACCTCGTCCGCCCAGAAGACGTGGTGGGCCTCGCTCACCTCGTCGGTCCCGCCGGACTGGAGCGTGTACGGCGAGTGGGTGGTTTCGCCCCCGTAGTCGGTACCGCTCCCGTCGTCGGCGCTCATCGCCCCCACCCCGGCGGTTCGGGCGTCCCGTCCGGGATCACGTCCGTGCCGTCGTACTCGCCGCGCTGGACTGCGGCGGCGATCCGCTCGGGGTCGGTCCCGTCGAGGACGACCGTCCGGATGCCCGCGCGTTCGATCACCTTCGCCGCGAGGAGGTCGACCGGGGCCGGCGACCCGGCGTTCATCTCCATCCCGGCGATCACGTCGACGAGTTCCCCGGGCGTGAGTCGTTCGTAGCGTTCCGCGTCCGCGTCCTCGTTCGGGTCGGCCGAGAATACCCCTGGGACGCTCGTCGCGTACACCAGCAGGTCGGCCTCGACGTACTCGGCGAGCGCCGCGGAGACGGCGTCGGTGGTCTGTGCGGGCGTCACGCCGCCCATGACGCAGACGTCGCTGCGCTGGATCGCCGCCCCGGCCGCCTCGTAGTCCGCCGGCGGCGCGACGACCGCGTCCGACTCGAGGGCGGCGATCAGGAGGCGAGCGTTCAGCCTGGTCACGTCGATGCCGATCCGGTCGAGTTCGATCTCGTTGGCGCCCAGGTCGCGGGCGGTCCCGATGTACTCCCGCGAAACTGGTCCCCCACCGACGACGACCCCCAGATCGTGTCCGTCGGTCGCGAGGTCGTCGACGATGGACGCGTGCTCCGCGACCTGGCTGGCGGCGAGATCCTCGTCGGCGGCGAGGTCGGTTGCGAGGACGCTGCCGCCGATAGAAACGACCACGTTCATGCTACCGCCGAGTAGCCCGGTTGCGGGTTTAAGGATTTTCAACGGCGGAGACGCCTCGGCGAACGGTTCCCCGCCCGGAGAGGGCGACACCTACAAGCGCCGCCGGGCCTACCGACCCGACATGAAAGTACTCGGCGTCGTCGGCCCGTCCGACGCTGGCAAGACCACCCTGGTGGAACGGCTGACCGAGCGGCTCGGCGCGGTCGGGCGGGTCGCAACCGTCAAGCATCTCACGCACGCCCCCGACCTCGACAGGGAAGACAAGGACACCGACCGCCACCGGACGGCGGGGGCGACGGCCACGTACGGGATCACCGACGACGAGGGGTGGTTCGCCACCGGCGACGACCACTCGATCGAGGCGACGCTGGACGACCTGGCCCCCGACTACGACTACTGCATCGTCGAGGGCTTCAGCGACGTCGACCTGCCCCAGGTCGTCCTCGGGGACCGCGACCACGCCGGCCCGGCGCTCGTCGAGGCGCCGGAGGCCGACGCGGTCGACGTCGACGCGGTCGTCGAACGACTTCGGGAGGCGGAGCCCTACGAAACGCTCGGATCGCTGGTCGCCCAGGTGAAGCGCTCGACGCGCGCCGACCGCGCCGGCGCGATCGCGACCTTTACCGGCCGGGTCCGGGCGAAGGACGACGAGGACGACGCGCCGACCGAGTACCTCGAGTTCGAGAAGTACGAGGGCCTCGCGGAGGAACGGATGCAACGACTGCGGGAGGAACTCGAAGCGCGCGAGGGCGTCCTGGACGTCCGTCTGCACCACCGGACTGGCGTCGTGGAATACGGCGAGGACATCGTCTTCGTGGTCGTGCTCGCCGGGCACCGCCGGGAGGCGTTTCGGGCGGTCGAGGACGGCATCGACCGGCTGAAGGAGGAAGTTCCGCTGTTCAAGCGCGAGGTGACGGTCGAGGACGAGTTCTGGGTGCACGAGCGGTCCTGAGCCAGTCCGCACAGTGTCGACGTTTCGTAATGACATGTAATTGCTGATGCGTAGATAATGAGTTAGATACGGTTTTAAAACGTCTAAAGGCCTCTGAAATCGTCGTAAAACGAAACGCCACGAGTAAAAACGGCGATTGAAACCCCGCTTTTCGCTGAAACCATTCGAAATCGTCCGAAGCAACTGCCCTTTATAACACCCTTCCAGGGTATAGGATGGATCGAGGTCAACACATGAGCGCTACGACGCAGCCCTCCACGGAGAGCAAGGAAGAACGGCTGAAGCGGTTCCTCCGCCGCAAGGCCGAGAACGGCGAGGTGTACTTCAAGAGCAAGTTCATCTCCGACGAGGTGGGGCTCTCTCCGAAGGAGATCGGCGCCCTGATGGTCAAACTCAAGGACTCGGCGACCGACCTCGAGATCGAGAAGTGGTCCTACACGAGCGCGACGACCTGGCGCGTCGAACCCGCGTAGGCGTCGATCGCACCGACCCACGGTCCCCGCCCTCCGTCCTTTCTCTTCGTGAAACACGCGCTACCGAGAGCCGTGGGTTTATCCCCGATCAACCCTAACGCCGGGTGATGACCGGGATGGAATCGCCCGAGGACGGGCCCTCGCCCGATCGGTTCGCCCATCTCTTTCAGGTCTACGAGGTTCAGACCGAGGGCGATCGCCTGCTGTACTACGGCGAGCCGCTCGTCGACCGCGAGCGACTCGTGGAGGAACTCTGGCCAGACTTCCGGGCGGCCGGCTACGAGATCCGGCTGACGCGACGGACGGGCGAATTCGTGCTCGTCGCGGAACCGCGAAGCGAGGGCGTGGATGGCATCCCGTGGACGAACGTCGTCCTCGCGGTCGCGACGGTCCTGACGACCCTGTACGCCGGATCGATCTGGTACCAGGCAGACCTCGCGGCCGACCCGCTCAACGTCCTCCAGGGCTGGCCCTTCGCGCTGGGCATCATGACCGTCCTCGGCGTCCACGAAATGGGCCACTACGTGATGAGTCGGTATCACGACGTGGAGGCCACGCTCCCGTATTTCATCCCGATCCCGACGTTCATCGGGACGCTGGGCGCCGTCATCCGGATGAAGGGCCGGATGCCTTCGCGCAAGGCCCTGTTCGACATCGGCGTCGCCGGGCCGCTGGCCGGGATCGTTGCGACCCTCGTCGTGACGACGATCGGGCTCTTTCTCGACCCCGTCACGATCCCCGAGTCGGTGATGAACAGCCAGAACGCCGTCGAGATCCAGTTCGGCTACCCGCTCCTCCTCGAATTCCTTTCCTGGGCGACCGGACAGCCGCTCCGGTACGAGGCCGCGAACAAGGCGGTCAACCCGGTCGTCATCGCGGGCTGGGTCGGCATGTTCGTCACCTTTCTGAACCTCATTCCCGTCGGGCAACTGGACGGCGGCCACGTCGTGCGGGCCATCCTGGGCCGCCAGCAGGAACGGATCGCCGTGGTCGTGCCCGCGCTGTTGTTCGGGCTCGCCGGCTACCTCTACTTCGTCGAGAACGTCGCCGGGAACGCGGTCTTCCTGTGGGTGTTCTGGGGGTTGTTCGCGTCGGTGTTCGCGTTCGTCGGTGCGGCCACGCCGGTGCAGGACGAGTCGCTCGATCCCCGGCGCAAGCTGGTTGGCGTCCTCACGTTGCTGGTGGGGGTCCTCTGTTTCCACCCGATCCCGATCCAGATCATCGGCTAGACCGGTTCAGTCCTCCCCATTTCCGTCCGCGTCGCCGTGGTCGTAGCCACGGTCGGGAAGCCGCTCGCCGTCGATCGTGATCCCCGCGTCCGGGTCGGTCACCTCGCCGACGACGGTGATCGGAACGGGCGCAGCCGCTTCGACTCGATCCAGGGCGGACTCGGGAAGGGTGGCCACGAGTTCGAAGTCCTCGCCGAAGTACAGGCCCATCGACCGACGGTCCTCGTCGTCGGTCGCGAGCGTCTCGACCGTCTCGTGGACCGGCACCGCGTCGGCGTCGATCGCGAACCCGCAGTCGCTCGCCGCCGCGAGCTGGTGGAGCGACCGGGCGAGCCCGTCGCTCGAGTCCATCATCGCGGTCGCGTGGGACGCGAGCGCCCGCCCGGCCTCGACGCGGGGAACGAACTGGAAGAGGTCGTTCCCTTGGCTGGTTTCGCCGCACTCGAACAGCCGGACAGCGGCGGCGGTCCCCCCGAGTTCGCCGGTGACCACGACGCGGTCACCGGGTGACGCGCCGGATCGCCACACCGGATCGTCGGTCCGGCCGAGCGCGGCCGTCGAGACGGTGAACTCGTCGTGGTGGTCGAGGTCGCCCCCGACGTACCGTGCGTCCACGGCCTCGCAGACGTCGCTGGCACCACGCACGAAGGCCAGGAGTTCCTCCGGGTCGAAACCGGGGACGCCGTACGCGGCCACCGCAGCCGTGGCGTCGGCGCCCATCGCCCCCAGGTCGGAGAGGGACGCCCCGACCGCCCGCCAGCCGGCCGTGTAGTGGGTGGTGCCATCCGGGAAGTCCGTCGAGGCGTGGAGCATGTCGATCGTCAGCACCTGATCGCCCACCACGGCCGCGTCGTCGCCGGCGTCGTCGAGTTCGTCGTCGAGCAACCCGAGGGCCGTCCGTTCGTCCATGGGCGACCCTTCCGGCGGCGGGGGCAAAAGCAGAACGGTTGGGATTCGCGCCGTCGGGGGACGAACCGGGCGATGCGGGAAAGACGACGCGCTTAAATGCCGTCGGGGGAAATTTCCCCCCATGACTACGCTCTACGACGTCCCCGCGGAGGACCTCTACGAGGCCGTCGCGGCGGACCTCGAGGATCGCATCGAGGAGCCGGCCTGGGCTTCGCTGGTGAAGTCCGGCGACTACGCCGAACTCCCGCCGGAGACCGACGACTTCTGGTACGTCCGTGCCGCCAGCCTGCTCCGCAAGGTCGCCACCGACGGCCCCGTCGGCGTCGAGCGCCTCTCGACCGAGTACGGCGGCGCCAAGCAGGGCAGCAACCGCTACCGGGTCGCCCCGCCGCGCCGGACCGACGGGTCGAAGAAGATCATCCGCACCATCCTCCAGCAACTCGAGGAGGAAGGCCTCGTCGAGACCGCCGAGGGCGAGGGGCGCCGGATCACTGCCGAGGGCCGGAGCCTGCTCGACGACGTCGCCGGTCAGGTCATGGAGGACCTCGACCGCGCCGACCTCGAACGCTACGCCTGAAACGCCGTTTTTCGACGTTCGGTTCTCCCTGCTTCGAGAGGCTCGCCCCCGTCGGGCGGTCGAGAAAGATTCATGCCCGTGCCTCCGCGAGAGACACACTGTGACTGTGACCCCGGAGCCCGCCATCGAGACGTCCGCCCTCCGCAAGGTGTACGACGACGAGGTCGCCGTCGAGGACCTCTCGCTGTCGATCGACCGGGGGGCCATCTACGGCTTTCTCGGCCCGAACGGCGCCGGGAAGACGACGACGATGCGGATGCTGACGACGCTCACGAAACCGACCTCGGGGACGGCCAGAGTGGCCGGTCATCCCATCTCGGACCGCGACGCGGTGACGCCACATATCGGCTACCTCCCCGAAGAACCGCCGCTGTACGAAGAGTTGACCGGCCGCGAGCAACTGGAGTACTTCGCGGGGCTGCGCGACATGGACGAGGGGACCGCCGGGGACCGGATCGACGCGCTCCTCGATCGGTTCGACATGACCGCGGACGCCGACAAGCGGATCGACGCCTACTCGAAGGGGATGCGCCAGAAGGTCGGCGTCATCCAGGCGATGGTCCACGAACCCGAGGTGGTGTTCCTCGACGAACCGACCAGCGGACTGGATCCACGCGCCGCGCGGACGATGCGCGACACCATCGCCGACCTTGCGGACCGGGAGATGACCGTGTTCCTGTCGACCCACATCCTGCCCGTCGTCGACGAACTGGCCGACGTCGTCGGGGTCCTCCACCGTGGCCGGCTCGTCGCCGAGGGGACGCCGGACGGGCTGAAGCGGCGGGCCGAGACCGGCGAGCAGCGGAGCCTCGAGGACGCCTTCCTCGAGGTCACGACGGAGGAGACGGCCGAACCGACGGCGTGAACGGGCGCCGGCCGCCGACTCCTGGAGCGTCGATCAGACCGGCACCTCCGGCACCCGCTCCGCGGGAACCGTCCCGTCGTCGTTCCAGCCCCGCTCGGCGTAGTACTCGTCGAGCGCCGCCTCGAAGCCCGGGAGGTCGTACGGCAGGCGGTCGTCCCCGCGGTCGAAGCCGCGCTGGTTGTTGAAGTGGCGTTCCAGGGTGACGACGCGCTCGCCGACCTCGATCAGGGACTCGTAGTCGGCGTCGAACAGGGTTTCGAGGCGGTCGACGGACTGCATCCCACGCGAGAACCGACAGAGGACGCCACAGTCCTCGACGGCGCGGCGGTGCTCCTGCTCGATCACGAGGGGTGGCTTCCCGTCGAGCCCCTCGGGATCGACGGCCTCGCTCCCGTCGACGAGGGGGTACTCCCAGGCGTAGAAGGTCGCGTACATGTGGTCGGCGCCGCGGTTCGCCGTGGCGAAGGCCAGTCCCTGGCCGTTCAGGGTCCGGCCGTCGTGGGCCGAGAAGGAGAGGCCCTTGACGGTCCAGTCCTCGACGCCCAGATCGTCGGCGAACCGGTGGATGCCCTCCGCGAGCAGGTCGCCCTCGCCTTCGCGATGGGCGATCTTCTCGACCAGTTCGTGGACGAGGTCGGCGTTGCCGAACTCGTCGTGGGCTGCCAGGTAGGCCGACACCGCGTTGCCACAGGAGATGGTGTCCATGCCGAGACGGTCGCACAGTTCGTTGGACTGCATGACGTCCACGATGTCGTCGACCATCGGGTTCCCCCCGAAGGACATCACCGTCTCGAACTCCGGGCCCTCGGTTTCGAGGCCGGACGCCTCGTCCTTCGTCGGGAGTTTGCAGGCGAACGCGCACGCCGAGCAGGTGCCCTTCCGGTACTTCTTGGCCTCGACGGCGTCGCCGTTGATCGACTCGTAGCCCTCGAAGGAGACGTCGGCGAAGTACCGCGACGGGAACGTCCCCATCTCGTTGGCGAGGTCGGTGACGCTGGTCGTCCCCTGGCGTTTCATGATGCTGTCGCTCTCCGCGGCCTCGCGGTGGATCTCGCTGGCGACGGCGTCGATTTCGATCTCGGGGCGGGAGTCGCCCGCGAACGTGATCGCCTTTACGTTCTTCGAGCCCATGACGGCCCCGAGGCCGCCGCGGCCGAACGCGCGGCTCTCGGAGGTCATGATCGACGCGAACCGGACCGCGTTCTCCCCCGCGGGCCCGATCGCGGCGACGTTGTCGGCGTCGAGTCCTCGCTCCGCAACGTGGTCGGTGACCGCCGGGACCTCGACACCCCACAGGTCGGGGACGGGTTCGAACTCGACGCCGTCGTCCCGGACGTGGACGATCAGCGGGTCCTCGCTCTCGCCGACCAGCTCGACGGCGGCGTACCCGGTGTCCGCGAGGTTTCGGGACATGAACCCGCCGGCGTTCGACGAGGCGAGGCCATCCGTCAGCGGCGAGACCGCGGTCGCGTTCGTCCGCCCGGTGAAGCTCATCGTCGAGGCCTGCAGCGGGCCGGTCGCGAAGTACAGGCGGTTCTCGGGACCGAGCGGGTCGGCGTCGAAGGGGATCCGCCCGTGGGCGAGCGCCGTTCCGACCCCTCTCCCCCCGACGTAGTCGGCGAGGAGGTCGTCGATGGCCTCGGCGTGGAGCTCGTGGCGGTCGAGGTCGATCGAACAGAGGGGGCCCTCGGCGTGGAGCATGATCGAACCATGCTGCCGAACCCCGATAAGGGTTGGCGAGGGGCCGGTCCTTCGCCGGCTGTCAATCGACGACGGCGACCGCCCGAACCGGGGCACCGTCGGCGTCCTCGATCGCGACCGGGTAGGCGTGGAGCGTGACGCGATCGGGAAGCCGATCGAGACCACGGAGGTTCTCGACGATGAACCGCTCCGCACCCAGCAGCGCGTGGTGGGCCGGAATCCCGGTCGGTTCCGCGTCCGATTCGTCCCCGTCGACGCCGGACTCGTTCTCGGCCGGCGGGGTGGGGTCCGGACCGAACGCGTCGACCCCGACGTGATACCCCGCGTCGGCCAGCCACTCGGCGGCCGCCGGTGCGAGGAACGGATGGTCCCGGTAGCGGTCGGTCCCCCAGTGTTCGTCCCAGCCGGTGTGGAGGAGGACGGCGTTCGCGCCGGTCGGTGGATCCGCTGTCTCGATGGTCTCGCGTGAAATAGCGGCCCGTCGGCCGACGTCGGTGCAGTCGATCACGGCCGCGTCGAACCGGAACGCTTCGACATCGATCTCGTCGAGGGTCTTCCCGTCCGGTTCGGTGTGGGCCGGGGCGTCGACGTGGGTGCCGGCGTGGCTGCCCAGCGAGAGCGCGCTCGTCCGGTACCCGTCCTCGGCCATCGTCGCGTGAGGCTCGATCGCCACCGGCGGATCGCCGGGGTAGACCGGTATACCCGACGTCACCGGTTGCGTGAGATCGTAGACCGTCGGTCCGACCTCCGGCTCCGGCGTCGATCCGTCGACAGTCGGTCCGCTGCCGTTCGGCGCCGTCACGGTTCGGTCACCCCGGGTTGCAGTACTGCATCGCCGCCTTGACTTCCGCTTCCCCGCCGAGCAGCGTGATGTGATCCCCTTCCTCCAGGGTGAGGTCCGCCCCGGGGACGAACGTCTCCCCGTTCCGCGTGACGAGCCCGATGAGACAGCCCTCGGGGAGTTCCGGCCCGATTTCGCGGATCGTCCGGCCGATAAGGTCCTCGGCAGTGACCTCGATCTCCTGGACGTCGCCGCCCTCGCCGAGCTTGGTCATCCAGTTCGCCAGGGCGGGTCGCTCGATGGCGTTGTCGATCGCCCAGGCCGTCGCGTCGGTCGAGGAGATGGTCCGCACCCCGAGGTCCTCGAAGGCGTCGACATTGTCGGGGTTGTTCGCCCGGGCGATGACGTCCTCGACGTCGAACTTCGACTTCGACAGCTGGGCGACCAGCAGGTTCGCGTCGTCGTCCCCGGTCGCGGCGACCACGATCTTGGCGTTGTCCGCGCCGGCGGCCCGCAGTTCCTCGGTACTGGTTCCGTCCCCGTGATGGACGGTGAAGCCCTCGTTGCGGGCCCGTTCGATCATCTCGACGTCCTCCTCGACGAGGACGACGTTCTCTCCACGATCCTCGAGGCGTTCGGCGAGCGAGCGGCCCACCTTTCCGCCTCCGATGACGAGTACGCGCATTGGTATCACGTTCAGGTATTGGGCGATCTGTCTGGCGAACCCTGCTTCGACGACGCTGGTAGCGATGATGACCAGGAAGACGGTTCCCACGAGCGTGTCCGCGGCAGACGCGGCGGCGGCCTCGGACAGCCCGGCCACGGCGACGCCCGTCTCGGGGCGCAACTGGATCGCGAACAGCGTCGCGACCGAGGCCGGGATGATGCCCCGGGGACCGACGAGGCTGATGAACCAACGCTCCTCGGTTTCGAACCGTCCGCCGATCGTCGAGAGGAACACCAGCAACGGACGGAGGACAAGCGCCACGATCAACACGACCGCGACGCCGCGCAGCCCCAGGTCGACCAGGAACTCGAAGCGCAACAGCGCCGCCAGCGTGATGAACACGAACGAGAGGACGATCAGCGTGATGTCCCCCTTGAACTGCTCGATGTCCTCCTTGTAGGGCACGTCGGCGTTGCCGAGCAACACGCCGGCGGTCGCGACGGCCGCCACGCCCGCCTCGGAGTAGATGGCGTCCGCGCCGGCGTAGGCGACGAGCGCGCCGGCGAGCACCAGGAGCCGGGCGTTCCGTGGCGCGTTCCCCGGCGACAGGTCGACGTACCGGAGGGCGTAGTAGACGAGAGCCGCGATCACGATCCCGACGAGCACGCCGGTGCCCAGCCGCTCGGCGAACAGGCGGAGGAGTTCGATCGGTTCCTCGACCCCCGCCACGATCGCCTCGAAGACGACCACCGCGAGGATGGCGGCGGTCACGTCGTTGACGATCCCCTCCGTCTCGAGGGCCGCGCTGACGCGGTCGCGGACCGGGACGACCTGGAGGATGGGCGTGACGACGGTCGGTCCGGTGGCGACCAGCAGTGCGCCGACGAGGAAGGCCACCGACCACGGCGACCCGAGCAGGAACCGGACCGCGAGGGCGGTCCCGACCAGCGAGATGGCCGCTCCGACGGTCACGATCCGGAACGTTGCCCGTGGCGCCTCCCGCAGGCGGTCGATGTGCAGGTGGAAAGCCCCTTCGAAGACGATGATGGCGACCGCGAGGCCGACGATCCCCCCGAGGGCAGCGCCGAACGTTTCCTGGCTGAGGACGCCGGTGGCGAGGGCATCGGTCAACACGCGCTGGCCGATCCAGCGGCTCACCGGTCCCAGCAGCAGTCCCGCCACGATGAGAAACAGAACGCTCGGGACCTGGAACCGGTCGGAGAGCACCTGGGCGATCACCCCGATCCCGATGATCGTCGCGACGATGTAGATGACCGCCGTTCCGCCCGCCGCGCTCACGCCGGATCACGCCCCGGTGGTGGCGATGTCGGTCCCATTCGTAGGGGACAACGACCGGGCGCCTTTAAACCGTTCCGTCGCCGGCAGGGCCCTCCGTGCCGGAGTGCTCGTGTGCCGACCGCCCTCAGGCCTCGGCGGCGGCGTAGATGTCCTCGATCTCGTCCGCGAAGTACTTGCGGATGTTCCGGCGCTTCTTCTTCATCGTCGGGGTCATCAGGTCGTTGGACTCGGTGAACTCCTCGGACACCAGCCGGAAGTCCTTGATCCGCTCGTGGGGCTCGAAGTTCTCGTTGATCCGGTCGACCTCCTCCGCGATGCGCTCTTGGACCCGGTCGTCGTTCAAAAACGCGGCCTCGTCCTCGGGCAACTCGATCCCCTCGCGGTCGGCCCAGTCCTGCATGCCGTCCATGCTCGGGACGACGATCCCGCCGACGAACTTCTCGCCGTCGCCGACGACCATGCACTGCTCGACCACGTCGCTGGCCGCGAAGGCGTCCTCGATCGGCCCCGGCGCGACGTTCTTGCCCGTCGAGAGGACGAGGATCTGCTTGGCGCGCTCCCGGAACTCCAGGTAGCCGTCGGGCCTGATGTGGACGACGTCGCCCGTCCGGAACCAGCCCTCGTCGTCGAACACGCGCCGGGTGGCTCCGGGGCGGTTCCAGTAGCCGTCCGAGACGTTCGGTCCCCGAACGAGGAGTTCGCCCACGTCGCCGGGATCGTCCTCGAAGGCCGACTGGTCGACGACCGCCTCGTCGACTTCGACCTCCACGTCGACGACCGGCGGCCCGATCGTCCCGATCTCCGGGTCCTCGGGCGGGTTGACCGAGACGACCGGGGCGGTCTCGGTGAGGCCGTATCCCTCGAGGATCGGCAGTCCCATCGCGTGATAGAGCGCACAGAGGTCGGACGAGAGGCTCCCCCCGCCGCTGATGAGGAAGTCGATCTCCCCGCCCAGGGCCTCGGTCACCTGGCTGAACACAAGGCGGTCCGCGACGGCCCGCTGGGTCCGGAGGGCGATCCCCGGCGAGTCGGCCTCGGTGTAGCGCTGCCCCACGTCGATCGCCCACTCGAAGATCCGCTGGCGCAGGTCGGTGGACTGGGCCTCCTCGCGGATGGCGGCGTAGATCTTCTCGTACACCCGGGGGACGCTCGTGGCCGTCGTCGGCCGAACGCCCTGGAAGTCCTCCCGGAGCGTGTCCGGGCTCTCGGCGTAGGCGACCGTCGCGCCGCTGGCGAACATCACGAAGTGGCCCGAGGTGCGCTCGAAGACGTGGGCGAGCGGCAGGAAGGAAACGGTCCGCGAGTCGGCGTCGATGACCGGCGTGTCCCCCTTGTCGGGCCGGGGACCGTAGCGCCGCCGGACCTGGTTGACGTTCGCCCGGAAGTTGCGGTGGGAAAGCCTGACGCCCTTGGGCTGGCCGGTCGTCCCGGACGTGTAGATGAGGCTCGCCAGGTCGTCCACGTCGCGATCCTCGATCCAGTAGTCGTACTCGTCGGGGTCGAACAGCGTCGCTCCCCGGTCGTGAACCTCCGCGAGGGTGTGGACGTCGTCGCCCTCGGCGACGTCCGGGGCGGCGTCCTCGGCGGCGGTCGCCGGGGCCAGGTCGTCCATCACGACGACGAACTCCAGGTGGTCGAGGTCGTCCTCGACGGCGATCACCCGTTCGGCGAGGTCGCGGTTCTCCGCGACGACCCCGACCGCCTCCGGGTCCGACAGGAGGTACTCGACCTGGCTCTCGGAGGAACTGGTGTAGACGGTCGTCACGACCGCGCCGGCCGCCAGCAGCGCGAAGTCCGTCTGGGCCCACTCCATGCGCGTGTCGGCGAAGATCGCGACCCGATCGTCCGACTCGACTCCCAGGTCCCGGAACCCGGCGGCCAGGTTCCGGACGATATCCCGCATCGCCGAATAGGAGATGGCGCGATACTCCCCGTCCGGCGCGGCCGACAGGACCGAATCGGCAAACGACCGATCGTACACGCCCCCTTTGTACTGCTGGGCCGGCCGCTTCGCGTGTCGCTCGGCGGCGTCCTCGAACATGCGGGGGATCGGTGTCATCCCGAGCACCTCGTCGTCGTACCCCCGTTCCGCCTCTTGCCAGTTCATACCATTTCCCACAGTTCCGCGAAATAAAAACTCCTCGAACGCGCAACTCGTTGTTCAGCGTTTATCGGCGGTTTCG
>JBLGCL010000070.1:0-13629 GCA_047617305.1 Natronomonas sp. | reverse complement strand
TGGCGGCGTACTACCGCGACCTGGCCGACGAGAGCCCGATCCCGATCTACCTCTACAGCGTGCCGAAGTACACCGGGGTCAGGCTCGACCCCGGGACCGTCGGGACCCTCGCGACCCACGAGAACGTAGCCGGGATGAAGGACTCCAGCGGCGACCTCGACGCGCTCCAGCGGATCGCGACCGCCACCGCCGACGCCGACTTCGACCTCCTGGTCGGCAGCGGGAGCATCTACGGGGCCGGCCTCCAGGTGGGCGCCAGCGGCGGCGTCCTGGCGCTCGCGAACGTCGCCCCTGAGGGTGCGAGCGGGATCCACCGCCGGTACGCCGACGGCGACGTGGCGGGTGCCCTGGCGCTGAACCGCGATCTGGTCGCGTTGAACCACGCGGTGACCGCCGAGTACGGCGTCCCCGGGCTGAAGGCGGCGATGAAGGAACGAGGGCTGCCGGCGGGGGAACCACGGCGGCCGCTCCGCCCCGTCGACGCCGAGGTGGCGGCGGAACTGGCGGGACTGGTCGAGGACGCCGGGCTAGACTGAGCCGTTCGCGGTGGTTTTGGCCCCGTCACGACCGCCGTCCACGTCCGGGACGGCCCGCGTCGCGGTGGCCTTGAACGAGGCGACGACCTCCCGACCCGGTTCGAGGTCGAGTCGGTGGACGCTGTCCATGGTCACCACGGCCACGAGCGACGACTCCGCCCCGACCTCGACCGATGCGCGCGCGACCGCCACCCCGCGATCGATCGTCTCGACCGTCCCCTCGAAGCGGTTCCGGGCGCTGGTGGCGTCGGGTTCGGGCGCGTCGGCGGGGGCGTGGAGCGTGACGGCGTCGGAGCGAACGGTTACCTGGACGCGATCCACGTCGGGCGGCACGATGGCCTTCACGCGGCCCGCGTCGGTGTTCACGATCCCGAGCTCGCCCTCGTGCTCCTCGACGATCCCCGAGAGGACGGTCTTCTCGGCCGTTGCCACGGCCGAAAGACCCGAGCATAGGCGCTCGAACCGGGCGAGCAGGTCCCGGGCGGCGTCGGTGAGTTCGCTCCCACCGCCCCCGGACCCGCCCCGGCGGCGCTCGACTAGCGTCCCGTGGACGCTTTCGAGTTCCTGCAGGCGATCGAGCGCCCGGGAGTAGGAGCGCCCGAGATCGTCGGCCGCACGGTTGAGGGAGCCGAACTCGTCGATCGCCTCCAGGAGGGCGACGTCGCGTGCATCGAAGGCCACGTCTCCCGTCCGAAGCCGTGCGTCGAACCCAGCGTCCACCTCCTGCCCAGCGTCGTTCTCGTCGCCTTGGCCCCCGTCGTCGGGGTCGTCCACGTCGCCGTCGGCGTTCATGTTCTCGAATCGACCGGCCGGGGGCAAAATCGTTGTGTCGAGTGACCGCAGGCCGCCGGTTGCTGAAGCACAATCGTTATGTCCTCGAAGAAAGAACGTCGATATATCTATGACGAAACAACGGTTACGGAGCGTCTCACGGCGGAGCATGCTTACCACGATCGGCGCTGGCGTCGCTGCCGGGCTGGCCGGCTGTATGGGTGGCGACGGTGGCGGCGACGACACGTCGACATCCGGCGATGGGAATGGCGACGGCGGCGATGGTGGCGGCGAGGACCTCGGCGACTCGATGACCATCTTCCACGCCGGGAGCCTCGAACCGCCCTTCGGCGCGGCGGAGACGGAGTTCGAGGACGAGTACGACGTCCAGGTCAACCGGGAGGCCAAGGGGTCGGTCGCCTCGACGAAGAAGATCACCCAGCAGGGTCGCTGGGCCGACGTGCTGGGCGTCTCGGACTTCCGGTTGCTCCGCAACCGTCTCCTCCCCGACAAGGGCGACTGGTACGCCATCTTCACGACGAACGCGATGTCGCTGGCGTATCGCCCGGGCGCGCCCGGTGCCGACGAGATCTCGACTGACAACTGGTGGGAAGTCCTCTCCCGGAACGACGTCACGATCGGGCACTCCGACCCGGCGGTCGACCCCGGCGGGTACCGCGCCGTGATGGCCCAGCAACTGGGCTCGATCCCCTTCGACGGGTCGACGCTCTACGACGACGCGACCTACGAGAAAATGCGGGAGAACTCGACGGTTCCCACGGGCACGGAGATCAACCTGAAGGCCCAGCTCAAGACGAAGAAGCTGGACTACGCCTTCTACTACCAGTCGATCGCCTCGACCTCCGAGGGCCTGGAGTTCGTCGACCTCCAGCCCGAGGTCGACCTCTCGAAGGCGACCAGCAGGTACGCGAAACACTACGCGAAGGCGACAGTCGAGGCCGGCGACAGCACCTTCACCGGCGCGCCGATCGCCTACGGCGTCACGGTGCCGGGCAACGCCAAGCATCCCGGCCTGGGCGCGCGCTGGGTCGAATACATGATCACCGACCCCGGCAAGGAGATCCTCCGGAACAAGGGCCTCCAGCCGGTCGAGACGGCCGTCGTCCCGAAGTCCGGGACGGATTCCGTCCCCGACCGTGTCATGCAAAACGCCGAGGCCAAGGAGAACCTCGGCCCGCTGGAGCTGTAACCGCGGTATCGAAAGGGGCATAACGCAAGACCGTCCACACCGCACTGACAGGACACCATTCGATGAGTACCGACACCGGTTTCCATGGGACGTTCGGGTGGCTCGGGAGAGCGTCGACCGTTCTCGCCGTAATCGTCGTCCAGGCCATCGCGTTCTGGGTCGCCTACACGGTCGGGAAGCCGACCTGGTACGTACCTTTCATGCTCGGGAGTGCCGCCCTCCTCGCGTACGCCAGCGGCGAGGGCTGGTTCGGTATGGCCGCCGCAACCCTGGGGTCGATTCTGCTGATCGCGGTCGGCCTGCCCCTCGCGCTGTTCGTCGCCCGCCAGGACCTCGACGTCATCGCCGAGATGGCGGGCCGGCAGGCGGTCCACCGGATGCTCTACCTCTCGGTGTACGGGCCGCTCCTGGCGGCGCTCGTCTCCGTCGTCTTCGGCGTCCCCCTCGCGTACCTCCTCGCGCGGGGGTTCCGGGGCCAGGCGCTGATCGAGACCCTCGTCGATCTTCCCCTGGTCGTCCCCCATTCCGTGGCCGGTATCATCATCCTCTTTAGCTTTGGCCAGGGTGGGCTCTTCCCCTGGGTCGGCATCCTCGGCCAGATGACGGGGATGGTGATCGCGATGACGTTCGTAAGTGCGCCGTTCGCGGTCAACACGGCTCGCGAGGCGTTCGAAACGATCGACCCTCGTCTCGGGTACGCCGCCCGGTCGCAGGGGGCGACGCACTTCGAGACGTTCCGGCGCGTGACTGCTCCGCTGGCCACCAGGGGCATCCTCACGGGGGGCGTTCTCGCCTG
The DNA here is from genome assembly GCA_047617305.1 of Natronomonas sp. GTDB lineage: Archaea > Halobacteriota > Halobacteria > Halobacteriales > Natrialbaceae > DATFIX01. Next base: position 10,316 of record JBLGCL010000070.1, on the reverse strand, counting down.
GGCGCGTTCGGTTTCGGAGTTCGGCGCCGTCGCTATCGTCGCCTACAACGTCGAGTTCTCGTATCCGCTCCCGCTCTTCGGGGAGACGATCTTTTCCAACCACGCCCCGGTGTTCATCTTCAAGACCTACAACGCGGGGTCGATCGAACAGAGCGGCGCGGTGTCGGTCATCCTGCTCGCGCTGTCGGCGGCCATTTTCGTCCTGGTGCGCTGGTTCGCCTACGACGACGAGTCCACGGGGGGAGTACTGTGACGCTGTCCTTCGACGTCTCGGCGTCGTTCACGGCCAGCGGTGACACCTTCGACCTGGCGGCGGACCTGACCGTCGAGAACGGAGACACGTTCGTCGTTCTCGGCCCCAGCGGGTCCGGAAAGACGCTCCTGCTGGAAAGCGTCGCCGGGTTCCACGACCACGAAGGGTCGGTGAGCCTCGACGGTCGCGACCTGACCGACGTGCCGCCCGAACACCGGGATTTCGGGTTCGTCTTCCAGGACTACGCGCTCTTTCCCCACATGACGGCCCGGGAAAACGTCGCCTTCGGCGCGCGCTACCATCCCGAGGTTCGCGATCCCGACGAACTCCTCGCACGTCTGGGCGTGGACCACCTCGCGGAGCGGCGTCCCCGAACGCTCTCGGGCGGCGAACGCCAGCGCGTCGCCCTCGCCCGGGCGCTGGCCATCCGCCCGGACGCGCTGCTGCTCGACGAACCGCTCTCGGCGCTGGACGTCCCCACCCGCCAGGCGCTCCGGGACGACCTCGCGGACGCTATCGACGACGCGACTGCGGTCTACGTCACGCACAACCGCACGACGGCCCGGGCGATCGCCGACGAGGTCGCCGTGATGCGGGACGGTCGTGTCGTCCAAACCGGGTCCCCCGCGGACGTGTTCCGGAACCCGGCCTCAACCTTCGTCGCCCGGTTCGTCGGCGCGAACGTGGTCCCGGTCGCCGCGCTCGGGACCAACGGCGAGACGCCAGCGGACGCCACCGCCGCGGCGGTCCGCCCCGAACACGTGGGCATCGGCGGCGACGACGTCCGGGCCCGCGTCGAGCGCGTCGTTCGCGAGGACGCCGCGTTCCGCGTCAGCCTCGCTGTCGAAGAGGCGACCGTCGACGCGTTCGTCCACGACCCGCCGACGCCCGGCGACGTCGTCGGACTGACGCTCCCCGAAGAGCACGTCACGTACCTGGCGGAGTGATCGACGCCGTCCGGGCGATTCGTCGGCCGACCCCGTAGATTCCCATTTCCCAAACCGGTACCGACGTTGCACGGAACGAACTGGCCGAGTGGCGCACTCGTCCTCGATGGGTGCGGCCACACGGGTTCGGTTCGACGTCCGCGAGGTCACGGGGGCGGTAGGGGATTCGATTACAGTGCTCCCGATCCTGGTGGCGCTGGCGGTTACGACCCGGGTCTCCCTGACGCACGCGCTCCTGTTCTTCGGCGTCTTCCAGGTTATCTGGGGCCTGCGCTACGGACTCCCCATCTCCGGCGAGCCGATGAAGGCGCTCGCCGGGTTGGCCATCGCCGGCGGGCTGACGTACGGGGAGTTCCCGGGCGCTGGCCTGATCGCCGTGCCACTCGGGGTCGTGGCCCGCGAGTTCGACCGGCGCCTCGTGACCCTCGGGATCGGCGTCGCCGGCCTCCTGGTCGACGTGGGCGTGACGTTCGTCGTCGGCACCGCGGCGTACTGGGTGCTCGGCCGGGAATCCCGGTTCGATTTCGTCCGCTACCGGTTCTTCCGACACGGGCCGTCCGATCGCTAACCTGTGCCTTTCTTACCGGTGCACGCCCTTCCTCCGACGATGACCGACACGTGGGCCGACCTGTTCGAGCGCGCCGAAGCGTACGGGACCGACGTCGTGGCGATCCGCGAGCAGTTGCGGGAGGTGCGAGGGGATGACTGACGGGCCGAAGCGGGGGATACGCGTATGACCGACGCCAGTCCGGCGCGGATCGTCGCGGACGCCGACGTGCTCGCGGCGGACCTCCTGGTCGGCGGCGCGTCCAGGCGGGCGCTCGATCACGTCCGGCGACACTCGTGGGTCGAACTGGTCGCGAGCGACGGCCTGCTGGACGACGCCGAGGCCGTCGTCGCGGCCGCGGCGGACGCCGACCTCGCGGCCGACTGGCGGGAGCGCATCGAAGAAGAACGGGTGGCCGTCGACCACCCCGCGGGCGATCACCCCGCGCTCGCCTCGGCCTATCGTAGTGGCGCCGCCCACCTGCTCACGTTCGACGAGAGGTTGCGATCGACGGCGACGAACCTGACCGTCCAGCCGCGGGTCGACCTCTCGATTCGCACGCCCGACGCCTTCGCCAGCATCTTCGACGCCGGGGGCCTCTACGAGGCCGTCGAGAACGGCGAGTACCCGGGGCCGGACCGAAACCCGCGGGCGTAGGTCGTGACGATCGCGATCAGTGCTCCCGTTCCGCCAGCCACGCGGCGAACCCCTCCAACGCTCGGCCCCGGTGACTGATGGCGTTTTTCTCCACCGTGTCCATCTCCGCGAGGGTCTTCCCGCCGTGTTCGAAGATCGGATCGAACCCGAACCCGCCCTCGCCGCGGGGCCCGACGATTTCGCCGTCGACCCGACCCGAGAACGTCTCGACTCGGACGTCCTCGGCGTCGGTTCCGGCCGACCTGCTGGAACCGGGGGCGGCCTCCGCGAATGCCAGCACCGTCCGGAAGGACGCCCGGCGGTCGTCCTCCGGTTTCGTCATGCGCCAGACGCGCTCGATCCCGACCGTGTCCTCGACGAAGGCCGAATAGGGGCCGGGAAAACCGTCGAACGCCTCGATGAACAGGCCGGCGTCGCCCACGAGCACGGGGTCCTGGCCGCCGAGCGCCCGGAACGCCTCGCGGGCGCCGTGGGCCGCCACGGCCCGCAGGTCGTCGGCCTGGATTTCCGTGTAGTCGTAGGCGACCTGTTCGACCGGTTCGTCGAGGTACTCGCGAGCCTCCCGCACCTTGCCCTCGTTGCCCGTCACGAATCGGATCGTCATGTGCGATGGCGCGCCACGAGCGCTAAAAGAGCCGTCGGTCCGTGGTAGCGGCCGTCAGTCGACGACGACCTCGACCGGTCCTTCCTCTTCCTCCGATTCCTCCTCGAAGGCTTCTTCGCCGCCGGACCGCTCCCGCCAGAGCATCACGCCGGCAACCGCCAGCACGATCCACGAGCGCCAGTTCGCCAGGTTCAGCGTGTAGCCGACGCCGAACGGCTTCTTCACGAGCATTCCCTCGCTCGGTTTCCAGTACGACGACAGGAGTCGGCGCATGCTGGGTCGCTCGAAGTTGTACGGGACGCCGAAGATCTCTCCCGAGGCGGGTTTGTCGGACATGGATCCTGATACTGGTCCGACGGGTAAATCCTTTTCTCCTGCCCGGAATTCGATCGGGTCCCGGGACGCGGCCCCCGGCCTACTGGTATCGACCGCGACCCTCGATGTCGCGGAGTTGGTCGATCACGGACTGATCGCCCGCGTCGCGATAGCCAGCCTCGAAGGCCTCGCGCATCCGCTCGGGGTCGTCGGCGGTGCCGTCGAGGCTCTGGGAGAAGACGTGCAGGTCCATCGCGTGGTCCTCGACGTGCCCGGTGTGGTAGCCGAGGCCGAAGTCGATGAGGTAGACGCGGCCGGCGTCGCCGGCCGCCGTTTCCTCCGCATCCCCGTTCTCGTCGACGCGGACGTTCCGCGTCGTCGGATCGCCGTGGACGAACCCGGCCTCGTGGATGCGGGCAACGTGGCGTCCGACGGTCCGAACGCGATCGGCCGACAGCGCGCCCCGGAGTTCCGCGGTGCCGACGCGCTCGAAGACGATGGTGGCCTCCTCCGGGTCGACGTCGTAGACGACCGGCGTCGGCACCCCGGCCCGGCGGGCGGCGCTCGTCAGCCTGGCCTCCAGGCGCGTGCGCTCGGTTCGCAGGCGCTCGTCGAGTGCGGGGTGGCGATACGACCGCCGAAGCCGCCGTTTCGTCACGCGGTCGTCCCCGATCGTGACGACCGCCTCGGCGCCCTGGATCTCGCGCTCGTCGTGGACGGGTCGGGCGACCGACTCGCCGTCGCGCCAGGTCACCGGCACCTGGTCGGGGCGGAAGTCCGGATCGACTCGGGAGTCCGCGAGGTCCAGGGTGTCGCCGGCCGCGTACATCTTCGCGCCCAGCACGGCGATCATACCGGCGTTGTCCCGGAGGAACCGGTCGTCCGGGACGAAGAAGTCGGCGTCGCGCCCCGCGCACATCTCCCCGAGCATTTCCCGCAGGCGGTCGTTCTGGGCGACGCCGCCCCCGAGGACGAGTTCGTCGCTGTCGGTCAGGGACAGCGCGCGCTCGGACACCTCCGCGAGCATCGCGAAGACGTTTTCCTGGAGCGCATAGCAGACGTCCTCGACCGGGGTCCCGTCGTCGTATTCCGCCTTGGCCGCGCTCATGATCCCCGAGAAGGAGAAGTCCATCCCCTTGACGACGTAGGGCAGGTCGACGTATTCCCCCTCCTTCGCGTGCGCCTCCACCTTCGGCCCGCCGGGATGGGACCACCCGACGTGGCGGGTGAACTTGTCGATGGCGTTGCCGACGCCCGTGTCCATCGTCTCCCCGAGGACGCGGTAGCGCCCGTTCCGGTAGCCCAGCACGTGGGCGTTCGCGCCGCTGGCGTTCAGGCAGACCGGGGACTCGGACCCCGACAGGTGGCGGGCGATTTCCAGGTGCGCGACCATGTGGTTGACGCCGACGAGGGGCACGTCGAGTCGCTGGGACAGCGCCCGGGCCGCCGTCGCGACGGTGCGCAGGCACGGGCCCAGTCCGGGGCCGCGCGAGAAGGCGACGCCGTCGATCGGACCGTCCGCGCGGTCGAGCGCCCGCTCGACCACTGCCGGAATCGCTTCGTGCATGTGCTCGGCGGCCTCGCGCGGGTGGATTCCGCCGCTGTCGGGCCGGTAGGCGTCGGTTTCGATCGCGACGCGCTCGTCGTCGGTGGCGACGCCGTCGGGAGCGATCGACCCGTCGGTCTCGAAGATCGCAGCACTCGCTGCCCACGCCGTGCCCTCGATCCCGAGAACGCGCATTCAGCTACTTCCACTCGGTGTAGCCACAGCGGCCACAGTGTTGACGGTCCTCGTGTTCCGCCAGGAAAGCGTCCTCGCACCGCGGGCAGCGTTCGCGATCGATCTCGCCCTCATCGGTGTAGTGCTCGTAGCGCGCCATCGCCTCAGGCCTCCTCAGGCGTCTCGCCGTCGTCGCCGGCGAGGATCTTGTTTCGCTCGAGCATGTGGTCCTGCTCGACGTCCCGGACGTGGTCGGCCGTCTCGTAGACCTTCGCGTGGCCGATCGTCTTGCGCATCCCGAACTTCGTGTCGAGTTCGCGGACGACGACCTCGTTGGCGTCCTTGTTGAGTTTGGCGGCGAGGCTGTCGCGCACGGAGAGACGGGACGGGGTCGCCTCGTCGTGAACCACCTCGAACTTCACGTCCGATCGGTGCAACATCGGGTTTTCCTCCTTGGAGATGATTTCGACGTCCATGAGTCCTCAGTTACCACCATATCCCCCGGAAAGCGCCAAAAGGGTTTCGAAGTGGTGAATTTCGGGGCCGCTCGCGGCCGCGTGGGGACCACGAGCGACGCCGCGGCCGTCGCTGCGAGCGGTCACTGTGGTGACCGGTGTCCGCGGTCGATCCCCGCCGATACCCGGCCCCCACGAGGACTTCGATCCCCGTCGGGGTGGTGCCGTTCTCCACGATCGGGGAGTCGGGTCCAGCGGCCAGGGAGGACCCGGATAGTTCCGCCGCTCGCGCGGCAGAACCGGCAACCCACCCGTCGATTGCAAAGGCGTATTTCGTGGGGAACTGGACGTGGAAACGGGAACGAGGAGTCATGCCGGATCTCCGGGAGCAGGCGCGCCGAGTTCTCGTTCTCTTCCCGGCAGCGCTGGCTCGACTCGGGATCGTCGACCGGACGAAAGGCGAGGAGGCGTTCGACCTCGCCGTTCCGATGATGGTCACCGGCGGACTGCGGACGCTCCTCCGGACCGCGGACTTCCTCATGGTGAGCGTGGCGCTGGGCGAGGCGGCCGTCGCCGCGCTCGAACTCGGGTTCCAGTACTACTTCGTCCCGTTCGGCCTCGCGCTGGCGGTGTCCAGCGGGACGATCAGCGTCGTCTCGCGGTTCAAGGGCGCCGCGGAGCACGCCAGGGCGGACCTCGCGGTCAAGCAGTCGCTGTGGCTCTCGCTGGCGATCTCGGTCCCCGTTACCGCGGTAACGTGGGTGTACGCGGAGCCGTTGATCGACGTGCTCACCGACGATCCGCGGGCGATCGAACTCGGCGCCGTCTACCTCCGGATCGTCATGCTGGCCCTCGCGTTCCGCTTCTGGAGCATCATCGCGGCCCGCGCGCTGGCGGGCAGCGGCGACACGCGCACCCCGATGTACGTCCGCCTGGTGACCCTGCCGACCAACGTCACGCTGAACGCCGTGCTCATCTTCGGTCCGGGTCCGTTTCCAGCGCTCGGGATCGCCGGCGCCGCCTGGGGCACGGCCATCTCGAACGCGGTCGCCGCGCTCGTCTTCTTCGGGTTGCTCGTCTCCGGCCGGTTCGACGTTCGATTCCGGTTCGGCGGCCGGCAGTTCGACCCGGGCATCGTCTACGAGATCGTCCGGGTCGGGCTGCCGCTGGCCGGGACCCGCCTCTCCAGGACGTTCGGCCGGTTCCCCTTCCTGTTCTTCCTGGGCGTCCTCGGGACGCCGGTGCTGGCCGCCTACGCGATCGGCCGGCGGATCATGCTGCTGGCCCTGATGCCGGCGTGGGGGTACTCCACGGCCTCGAGCACCCTGGTCGGCCAGAGCATCGGGGCCGGGGACGACGGGGAAGCCGTCGACTACGGCTGGCAGACCCTCCGCATCGCGCTGGCGACCCAGGTTCCGGTCGCGGTCCTCATCATCCTCCTGGCCCGGCCCATCACGCTCGCGTTCGACACCGACTACGTCGCCCTCACGGTCGAGTTCGTCCGAGTGTTCGGCCTCGGCGTCGCCGCCTTCAGCGTCTCCCGGACGATGCGGGGCGCCCTCCGGGGGGCCGGCGACATGCGGTGGCCGTTCTACGGCGGCCTCGCCGGCACCTACCTCGTCAGGCTCCCCCTGGGCGCGATCGCCGTCCCGGCCGGCGCCGCCGCGGTCACGGTCGGGACGGTCGCGGTCCCGCTGGGCGCGACCACGCTCTCGCTCGGCGGGTTCACGATCGACCCCGGGCTCGGGCTCGGGACCGTGGCCGTCTACGCCGCGATACTGGCCGACATGTACGTCCGGGCGGGGTTCAACACCGTCCGGTTCTGGTCGGGGGAGTGGAAACGGATCGCCCGCGAATCCGGGGTGGGCCGGGCCGGCGAGTCCAGCGGGACCGACTGAGCCCCGTCCCGACCCTTCCTCGCGCGAAACGGCCGCCGAAACCTCATCGTTTATGCCCGACCCGGCCCCAGTGGCCTCCATGAGCGACGCCACGAAGATCGTTCTCGGGACCGTCGTCGTCAGCGTAGTCCTCGTGCTGGCGCTGATCGTCCAGCTCCTGTTGGCCTGATGTTCGAACGCCGAACGCTCGACGGCGAACTCGAGTCAGTGCGGGCGGCCCACGCCGCCGACGCCGTCGTCCTCCGATCGGAGGGCGACTTCGAGACCCTCTCGCCGGAGCGGGCGATGCAACTCGGCGCGTTCGTCGAGTCGTTCGACCCCTCGACGTACGCCGAAACGTGGGTGCCGCCCGACGCCCCGGAGGTGCTCGGACGGCTCGCCGGCGGGGACGTCGCGATCGGGGCGCCCGGCGACGGATCGGTCGCCTGGTCCCGCCAGACCCGGCCGCCGGTCGTGATCGAGAAACCCCGCACGGAAGGGTCGCCCGCCGATTTCGTCGACTTCCTCGTCGCCGAGGCGCTGGTCGAGGTCGGCCTCGACGTCCCCGAACACTTCCTCGGGTTCTTCGAGGACGCGTATCGGGACCTCGACGCCGCCGTCGCGCTCGGCCCGGGCGACACCTACCAGGTCGCGGCGGCGCTGTACGACGCCTGGGCCGGGTTGCGGACGCGCGACGCGTTCGAGACCTGGCCTGCCGAGCGGCCCGCCCTGGGCGACGCCTGGCGGGACGCGGGCGAGCGCCTCCAGCCGCGAGTGGCGTCGCTTCCGGAGGCGGTCGCGACCGGCGACACCGACCTCCCGGCGGCGATCGAACTCGCCTGTAGCGGGGTCAAACACGGCCTGGACCTCCCGGCGCCGTTCGACGCGCTCGACGTCGCGGCGTACCGCGACCGTGGCGCCCCGTACGCCGTGACGTGGGCGGAGAAGGTGTTCGACGCCCTCGAATCGTGACGGGGCCGCTCCCGGAAACCCTCAGAGGTCGAGGGCGACCGAGTCGTCCTCGTCGAGTTCCACGACGCCGTCGAACAGTTCGCGATACCGGTCGACGAGGTGGTCCTCGTGGACCTCGGGCGAGAGATGGAAGAGGCCGACGGCGTCGTGTTCGTCGAGCAGGTCCAGCAGGCGCTCGACGGCCTCGACGGTCCGCGTGTCGCCGGCGTAGTAGGCGAGTTCGGTGATGGAGTCGAAGCTCACCCGGCGTTTGCCCTCGGTGGATTCGAGGAACTCCGCGGTCCGATCGACGATGCCGTCCAGGTCGTCCGGGGCGGAGACGTAGTGGATCCGGTCCGTGCTCCGGCGCGAATAACCGCGCTCGATGCTCAGCGTGTCGAGGACCACGGCCCGGTCCTCGTTCACGTCGTAGTAATCGAGCTTCTGGAGGACCTCGCGGGCCGTGGTTCGCGTGGAGACGACGAGAAAGCGGTCGGTGTCGGTCTTCAGGAAGTCGGTGTCGATGCGGTCGGTTTCGCCCGTACTCGGGTGTAACAGGAGGATGGCAGTGCCGCCCGGGATCGTCCGTTCTGCCGTCCCTCGAATGTCGAGCGAATAATCCATACTGGTTTGGAACCCGTGGACGGGACTTAAGCCTGCGGGTACTTCTACCCACCGCGAGGACGACGTCGGGGCGACCTCCGTCGCAACGCGGGGGTCCGGACTCCGGATCCCGGCGTGCACGGGGGAGCAGCGGGCCGACGTCGGTCAGCGCGTCAGGCGACCCGCCTGGCTTCGCGCCTCGGTCTCGAAGTCCCCGTCGCCCGGGAGGTCGCCGACGCAGGACCGACAGTAGCGGTACCCGGGTTCGTTCTCGGTCCCGCCCCGGGCTCTCGACGGGGCCGGCGGCCGGGTCGACCGCTTCGGCCTCTCCCACCGACCGGTCGGCCCCCGTGTGGCCTTCGAAGCGTTGCCGCCGGAGACGATGGGCGACCACCGTCCGGACGTCGGTCGCCTGGTTACGTCGTGTTCGCGGCCGAATCGAGGTACCGGGTCGTGGTCGCGTGGATATCCGGAACGGCCTCGGCGTACAGTCGGGCGTAGGCGAGCGACGCGAACGCCCTGTTGACGTCGTGTCGCCCGTTCCGGGCCTCCTCCAGCCGCCTGACCCCCAGACGGAGTGCATCGTGGGCTGGAAACGCCAGCTCGTCGCTCAGTGCAACCGGCGACGTTCCCCAGGCGGCCTCCAACGCCTCGACGGCGTCCGCTCGGGCGGCGGCCACGCGGTCCGCGTCGTCCGGTGAATCGTACTTGCCGTCCTCGATGGCGTCGATCACCGACTCGAAGGCGCGAAGGCCCGCGATTCGTCTCGTCCCCGCGAGGACGGCGTTCGCCTGGTTCCCCGCCTGCATGGCTTCCTCGGCGCCCCTAACCGCGAGGTCGACCGTCCGTTTCGCCCGGGCGAACAGGTGGATGGCGGGGGTCCCGTCGAGCGACCGGTCGAACGGGAGGTCGTCCGGTCCGGCATCGAGGTATTCGTGGAGCCCCCGCCAGCGAAACGACGCCCGCCGATCCAAACGGTGTGCAGTGACCGTGATCGCCGACCGGAACGGCTGCGGGTCGTCGATCCCGTCCAGATATCGGTCCCGGAGCCGGCGAGCGTCCGACAGGGCGGCGCGGCCGGCTTCGAGGTCCCGAACGATCTCCCCCACACTGAAGGGGTCGGTCGCCGGGTCGTCGGGCACGGGCGGCCAGGCCACGGCGCTTCGACGGGCGCGATCGCTGTACCCTTCGAGTTCGGCATGGACGACCAGGGCCACTCCCGGCTCCCCGCCGCGGTAATCCCGACCGGACTCGAACGACCGACGGTCCGACCGGAGCGTTTCGCGTCGCTCGGCGACCCAGTCGGGGTCGATTTCGCGGGTCGCGCCCCGATACGCGCCGAGGAGTTCGGCGGCGTCGGCACGGTCATGGCGGGCCTCCGAGAGGC
>JBLGCL010000069.1:0-13742 GCA_047617305.1 Natronomonas sp. | reverse complement strand
CGCCGGGCGGGCGGGGCAATAACGGGGGACACATGCGTTCTATCGTGCTAACCAAAGGGGTCCCCGACTTCCGTGAGGGGCAGGTATCGTTCGACGAGGACGGCCACCTGGAGCGGGGAAAGACGCCCACGGTCATGAACCCGAACGACGAGCACGCGCTCCGGGCCGCGCTGCAGACGAAGGTCCGGAAGGGCGGGGACGTCGGCGTGATGAGCATGGGCCCGCCGGGTTACAGGGAGGTCCTGCAGGAGGCGATGGAGACGGTGTACGCCGACGACCTCTACCTCCTCTCCGACAAGGAGATGGCCGCCGCCGACACGTGGGCGACCGCGATCACGCTTGCGACCGGGCTGAAGAAACTCCGGCAGGAGGGCGAGGACCTCGACTTGGTGTTCGCGGGGTTCAAGACCGCCGACGGCGAGACGGGTCACACCGGCCCCCAGACCGCCTGGGCACTCGACTGGCCGATCGTCACGCACGTCATCTCGCTCGAGATCGACGAGGACGAGCGGACCCTCCGCGCCAAGCGCCTCGTCCAGGGTGACGTCGAGGAAATCGAAACCGTCGAGGCCGACCTCCCCTGTTTCGTCGTCACGGATCCGGAGTTCGAGCCGAGCTACCGGAAGGCGAGCCACCGGCTGACCCACAAGGACCTCCGGGAGACGGCCCGCGAGCGGGCCCCGGAGTACGAGGAGTACGTGACGGTCTGGGACCATCAGGACCTCAACCTGGACCCGGACTACATCGGCCTCGACGGCTCGCCGACGATCGTTTCGGGGGTCGACCCGATCCCGAAAGCCCCCTCGGAACGGGAGGCGACGATGGTCTCGGCGGACGACCCGGACGGAATGGACGCCGTCGTCGAAGAACTCGCGCCGTACGCGGGAGGTGACTGACGATGGGCGAGAACGACGAAACCGCGAACACCGACTTCGATCCCGGCGAGTACACGATCCAGGAACTCGGGCCGGCGATCAAGGAGATCGACGACCGCGACGAACTGGAAGCCATCCTGGAGAAGGAGAAAGAAGGCGAGGATCGCGCCGGGGCGACGAAACTCATCGAGAGCCGCATCGAGAAGTTCGCCGAGGACGAAGACGACGGGGACGAGGAGATCGATCCGACGGAGATGAGTCCGGCAGAAATGGGCAACGACCTCCGGGACATCGACGACGTGGAGCTGCTGGAGGAACTCATCGAGAAGGAGGAGGCCGGCGAGGACCGGGACAGCGTCAAGCGGCTCATCCAGAACCGGATCGAGTCCGTGGGTGGCAGCGAGGAGGGCGAGGCGGACGCCGAACTCCCGCCCGAGGAGAAGTACCCCGACCTCGACCACCCCACGGAGGACAAACGGTACATCGAGGGCGTCGCCGACGGCGAGTACCGCGACATGTGGGTCTACTGCGAGACCCAGCAGGGCGAGTTGATCGACGTCAGCAAGGAGATGCTCGGGAAGGCCCGGGAGCTGATGGACGGGTACAACGCCGACTACGACGAGGACGAGCGGGTCGTGGCGATCCTGATCGGCGACGACGCGTCCGACCACGTCGAGGACGTGATCGCGTACGGCGCCGACGTGGTGCTCTACCAGGAGGACGACCGCCTCTCGCGGTTCCTCCTCAAACCCTATACCGAGATCTACGCGGCGATGGCCCGCGAGGACGACGACTGGCGCGACTACGACGAACCGCGGTACGCGCTGTTCCCGGCGACGAACAACGGCCGGGACCTCTCGGCGACGGCGATGGCGGACCTCGACTCCGGGCTGGCCAGCGACTGCTCGGGGCTGACCATCGAGGACACGGTCATCTCGAACCCCGCCAAGACCGGCGGTTCCGGGAAAAAGCGGGAGTTCGACCGCGTCCTGCACATGAAGCGCCCGGACTTCTCGGGGTTCGAGTACTCGACGATCCTCTGTCTGGACAAGCCAAACCGGGACTTCCACCCGCAGGGCGGGTCGGTGATCCCGGGGAGCTTCGAGATTCCGGAACCGGTGCCCGAGCGCCAGGGAGAAGTCGTCGAGTGGGACCTGGACCTCCCCGACGAGTGGTTCCGGGTCGAGGTTACCGACCACGACGTGCTCGAGGGTGGCGTCGATCTCACCGGCAACGACGTGGTCGTCGCCCTGGGTCGCGGGATCGGCGACGACCCGACCCGCGGGATCGAACTCGGGATGGACCTCGTGGACGCCCTCGACGAGGCCGACCTGGGGCTCTCGCGCGGCGTCGTCACCGCCTCGTACAACTTCGACGGCCACGTGGCGCAGTACGTGACCGAGGAGCGACAGATCGGCGAGAGCGGCCAGGAGGTCGAACCCGACGTCTACATCGCCGCCGGGATCAGCGGTGCGATCCAGCACAAGGTCGGCATGGACGAATCCGACACGATCATCGCGATCAACACCGACACGGGGGCGGACATCCGTGACTTCTCGGATTACTTCGTCGAGGGGGACCTCTTCGACGTGCTTCCCGCCATGATCGAGGCCGTCGAGTCCGGCGAACTCGACGTCCAGGCGATCGCGGACGGGGCCGGAGGTGAGAACGCGTGAGCGACGACCACGAACACTACGAGGCCGTCGTCGTCGGGGCCGGTCCCGGCGGCGCGGCGGCGGCCGCCCGGCTCGCCGAGCACGACGTCGAGACGCTCGTCCTCGAACGCGGCGTCGACGCCGGGTCCAAGAACGTCTCCGGCGGCCTGCTCTACGCCGAGGAGTCGGCGCCCTACACGATGGACGACCTCTTCCCGAACTTCAGGGCGGAGGCGACCGAACGGCCAGTCACCGAGCACTACATCCACAACGTCGCCGGCCGGAAGGTCAAGACGTTCGACCTCGGCGACCTCCACCACCACGACACCGAGTGGTCGGACGCGGTGCTCCGCCGGCGGATGGACGCGTGGCTGGCCGAACGCGTCCACGAGAAGACCCGGGAGACGGGTGGCGGCCTGCTCACCGAGGTCAGGGTCAACGGCCTCCTGCGCGAGGACGGCGAGATCGTCGGCGTCACCTGCGACGAGATCGATCCGATCGAGGCGGACTTCATCGTCGCGGCCGACGGCGTCAACTCCGAACTCGCCCGCGACGCCGGCCTGATGGACTGGGAGGAACCCGAGGAGTGGTTCCAGGGCGTCAAGGCCGTCGTCGACCTGCCCGACGTGGACGAACGCTTCGATCTGGGCGAGAACGAGGGCGCCGCCCACCTGTTCTCGGGCGACCTCTTCGAGGGCGTCCGGGGCGGCGGCTTCCTGTACACGAACGAGGACAGCCTCTCGATCGGGACGGTCTTCCACCTCGACAGCCTCGTCGAGGAACAAGCCGAACCCCACGAGTTGCTCGACGCGCTGCTCACGCACCCGCTGCTCGCCCAGTGGCTGGGCGACGAGTACCACGAGCGCGAGTACGCCGCGAAACTGGTCCCCGACTCGAAGAAGGTCGCCCACCCGCGACCGTACAAGGGTCGGCTCGCCCTCGTCGGCGACGCCGCCGGGCAGATGCAGGCCCAGGGCCCGATCATCAAGGGAATGAACCACGCCGTGACCGCGGGCGCGCTCGCCGCGGACGCCTTCGCCCGGGCGCGGGATCGCGGCCAGCCACGGATGGCCGGGCGGGACTACGCGGACGCCCTCGAGGAACGGGGCGTCATGGACAAGCTCAGGCCCCGCCGCTACGATCTGACCAGGTCCGTCGCGGAGGACGAGACGGTCACCTCCATCGTCGACGGGCTGACGAAGTCCCCCGTCGGCCGGGCCGTCCTCGGACTCGGCCCGATCGAGGGCGTCCTGGAGCGGGCGTACAACTCCCCGCTCCTCGTGTCGATGCTCCCCGACACGAAAACGCCCTACGTCACGCTCCCGACGGTCATCGCCGAGGAGATGGGCACCGAAGTACGGGAGATCAACGACGTCGAACCGCCGGAACTCGACGACCGCATCGGCGACCTGACCTACGACATCGACGAGGGGAACCCCCACATCGAGGTGCTCGACGAGTCCATCGCCGCCAGCGGGGCGGCGGTCCACGCCTGTCCCGTCAGCGCCGAGGGCTTCGGCGGCGGGTGCTACCGCGAGGAGACCGTCAAGACCAACGGCGGCGAGCGCCGGGTCGTCAGCCTCGACACCCAGCCCTGCGTCGAGTGTGGTACCTGCGCCGTCGTCGCCGACACCGACTGGACCCACCCGCGGGGCGGCAAGGGCGTCGAGTACAGGGAGGGGTAACGCCCCCGATTCACGCCCCTCGAACGGATGGCGTCCCCCGACGACCGCGTCGACGAACTGGCGGAACGGGTTCGCGAGGAGTGGGAGTCGTTCGAGCCGCCCGACGATCCCGACGAGGCCGACGACTGCGCCAAACGCCTCTGTCGCGAGGGCGTCGGCCCGACGATCCTCGTCTACGTGGAGGGGCGCGCCGGCGACGAACTCGTCGCCTTCGGCGAGGAGACGTTCGACCGCCTGGAAGGGACGCTCAACGAGTGGCTGGCGCTGTACGCCCGCTGTTACGGCGTCGACGCCGATCCCGACGTGACCGTCCGGGAGGCGGCCGAGGTCTTCGTCGACACGCACAGCGCCATGCACACGGCCCAGATCCTGACCGGCGTTCCGGAGCGTTCGTAGGAGCTTCGGACAGCTATTTGTGCGGGACGGCCCGCCGATGTTCCGGAGGAGTGTAAAGAACGGGACCGAGTGTTACTGAAACGGACCTTTGATCCTCCTGGGCGGTTATTGCAATCGCCGCTCACGTCCCCATAGCATGTCACTCCGACGGAGAGCGTTCCTACTCGGAAGCAGTGGCACCGTCGCTTCGCTGGCAGGCTGTGCGGACGTTTTCTCGACGAGCACTCCGACGGTCGACCTCAACCTCCCCAACTACACCGCCGAACCCCAGCCGCTCAAGCTGGAGCTACTCCGTACCGATCGCGACGATCACGGGGACGCACTCGCGTTCGCTCGCGAGTTCGAACTTCCAGCGCCACCGGAGGACGAACCGGCCGGCGTCGTCCGGGAACCCGATGTGGTCCAGCACCGACGGTACCTCGTTACCGTGCTGCCGAAATTCGGACGAGGGCAGTGGCATCACCACCACTTCTATCCGGGAGAGGACGCGACCGCGGAAGGGATCTTCGTCGGCCTCTATCGCGACGACGAGACCGAAACCCTGTGCGTCCGGTTCCTCTTATCGGCTCGATTCGCCCCGGAGCAGCGCCGCGGTCGAACCGACCACGGCCAACGTATATATGTTGGGTTACGTTAACGGTGTGCATGGACGGATCGACCGCGTTCTCGTTCGATCACGACGACAGACGTCGGATCTACGAGTACGTCGAGCGCCGCGGTCGGGCGTCGATCGACGACCTCGAGGACGCGTTGTCGATCGATCCCCGAGGACTGCGGCATCACGTCGCTATTCTCAAGCGGGACGGTCAACTCGCCGAGGCGAAGGGGGACGAACTCGAGGTCGCCTTCGGAACGGGGGCCTCCGAGGAGCATCGGACTGGAACCTGCGAATTCTCCATCAGACCAGCGGAGCAGGCGGACCTGTCGGGACTCGTCGGAGCGATCCGCCGTGTGGCGGAGGACAAACCCGACATCGTAGCGGAATCCGTCGCCGACCTGATCGACCGCGAGGAAGTCCTGCTCCGGCACAACGAGGTCGAATCGCGGATGTTCTTCGTGGGCACCGTCGAGGACGAGGTCGTCGGGTGGGTCCACCTACGGGCCCCCGAACTCGAGAAACTCGCACACACCGCCGAAATCACCGTCGGCGTTCTGCCGGAGTATCGCCGCTGTGACCTCGGGAGCCACCTGCTGGAGCGCGGCGTCGCCTGGGGCCGGGAGAAGGGCTACGAGAAACTGTACAACAGCGTTCCGGCCTCCAACAGTGGCGCCATCGACTTCCTGCGGGGACGTGGCTGGGAGACCGAGGCCGTCCGCGAGGACCACTACCGGATCGACGGCGAGTACGTCGACGAGGTCATGATGGCGAAGTGGATCTAGCGGACCGTATTCGACGCCCGGTCAGGGCCACTTCTCGCCCGCGTCCTCGACCGGCTCGGCGACGACGCCGTCCTGCGTGGCGATCGTTCGCGCGTGCGCCGCACAGACCACCCGGTCCTCGTCCCAGGGGACGCGGAGCTTGACGACGGCGTCCCGGTCGCAGTCGGGTTCCGTGCACGTCCGCATGGCCGTCGGTAGGGGGGCGAGGGGCAAGGGCCGTTCGGTCAGGTGAACACCACGATCAGGAAGACGACGAGCATCGTCGCGGTGAACAGCACCTGCAGGACCGTCGACCCGACCATCCCGATGGTCGTCCGGATCGCCGTCCGGAGGCTTTCCCGTCGATCACCGTTCCGGTAGTACTCGATCGCGAAGACCGTTCCGGCCACGCCGACGACGACGCCGACCGGCCCGGCGACGAAGAGCAACGCGATCCCGACGACGCCGGCGACGGCGCCGGTCGTCCACGAGGCGCCGCCTGCCTTTGCCGAGAGAAAGCCGGCCAGGTAATCGACGGCCATCGTGATCAGGCCCAGCACTGTCAGCGCGATCAGGGTCGCGGTACCGGGATCCGCGTAGCCCGTGTGCCACCAGTACAGGAAGACCCCGACCAGCGACAGTCCCGCCCCGGGCACGAGGGGCGTCGCGCTGCCGACGACGCCGAGCACGGCCAGTGCGACTGCGACGAAGACCACCAGGTCGACCATCAGTATCCGATTCGCGCCGTCGGCCTTACCAGTCTTGCCCTGTCATGGGTCGGGGTGTCGGACCACCACCTCCGGCGCCGTCACTGTCGGAACGGTCGACGAGTTCTGGGGCTCGTTCTCCCACATCGACCACGAAGAACTGTGCTTCGAGTGATCGAGCCGATGGAGCGGGGCGCCATGATCGGCCGCCTCACCCCGACGGATCCCTCGGTCGGGTTCGAACTGGAATCGCAGTTTCGCAAGTACCAGGAGGAGTCGGAAACCTCCACACCGGGGCGGGAACGGCGACAGTCAGAACCGCTCCCCGGCCCGTCTGGCCTCGACGGGTGCGAACCGTTCCACGAGCGGGGCGAGGGCGTCCCCGAGCGCGCGCATGCAGAGTCTCGGGGAGTGGAAGTCGAGTTCGTCCGCGATTGCCGGCCAGTCCCCGCCCTGCAGGACCTTCCGGACGAGGAGGCGCTCCTCGCGGTCGGTCAACTCGTCAGTCGGATCGAGCAACCCCGCCAGCGCAACCTCCCGAAACGGTCCCGGAGCCATGTCGAACAGCCCCGGGCCGAACGCGGCGTCCGCGACGAGTCGCCACTCGTAGTCGGTCAAATCCGGCGGCCGCGTGACGTCGGTCGCCCGGAGGACCGCCCGAACGACGTCCGGGTCGGCGTCGTCGAGCGGGTCGGAGAGCACGCTCCCGATCCGGTCGACGAACCAGCGTTCGTGGCGGTCGGCAAGTTCGCGGCCGGCCTCGCTCGTCGGGTCGAGCATGAGCACGGAGTACTCGCCGCTGGTCTCGTTGCGGGTCGTCGCGAGGTGGACCGACCGGTAGCCGTTGCGCCGCCAGAACCGGAGTAATTCGGGCGTTGCACCGTAGCCAGTCCCGAGCCAATCGACCTCGTCGGCGAACTCCTCGCGGATCTCGCCGAGGAGTCGCGAGCCGAGGCCGCTCGACCGGACGGCGTGGTGGGTGGCGATACGCAGGATCCGAAGGCCGACCGAAACGCCCGCTGCCTCGTCGCGCAGCTGGCTCGTCAGGACGTCCGGGAGCATGTTCCCCTTCACCCGTCCGCCCTCGTACATGTCGGCCCGGACGTCCGCCGGGAGGTCGCCCTCGCGGGCGAGCAGCGCGACGGAGACGACGTGCCCTGCGTGGACGAGCGCCCGGACGCGGACGTTCGGCGCGTCGAGGAGTCGGGCGAGGTCGTTCGGCTCGGTCCGGTAGTGAGCGAGCACGAGGAGGCCGAATACCTCCCGGAGCAGGTGTTCGTCCGCCGCGAGTTCCCCGGCGTCGATCCGCCGGTAGGTCGTCGTCTCTGGCGTGGCGTCCGCGACCAGGGAGTCGACCGGCGGCCTGGCGTCCAGCAGGAGCGCGTGGAATCCCCAGACCTCGACCGGATCGCCGGCGGCGTAGCGGATCGGCGCCGACATGGTAACGTCGGTCACCTCGTGCTCGCTTTCGTCGAGACGGTCGCGGAACCGGACCGAGAACCCGCGTCCAGCGCCCTCGTACCCGTGGACGGTCGTGGCAAACGCGACGCGGTCGGCCGCCAGCGTCGACTCGAGCAGGTCGACGCCCAGGGCCGCCGCCTCGTCGACGATCAGAACGTCGCACTCCTCGATCGCATCGACGGCGTCGATCGGTTCACGGAACGCGACGCTCCCGTCCGTCGCGATCAGCCGTTGCTCCTCGCTCTCGTCGAGATCGCCGAGCGTTTCGAGCAACTCCCGCGCCCGGGCGAACACCTCGGCCGCGCTCCGGAACGCCGGTGCAGTCACGAGGACGTCCGCACCTTCGGCGGCGAGCGATCCCGCGGCGAGCCCCGCGGCACTGGATTTGCCCCTTCCGCGGTCCGCTTCGATCACGACGGCCTGCCCGTCCTCGCGCAACGTCTCCAGGGCGGCGACCGTCTCTTCCTGATCCTTCACCAGGCACGCGTCGTAGGCGGCGTCGGGGAAACCGTGCACTTCGTGGCTTCGGAACCAGCCCTCGTCCAGACGCGGTGCCGGGTGCGTGAGCCCGTCGTCGAGGACCTCGCCAGCCTCGAGGTCGACGACCGCGCTCCCCCGGTGGCGCCGAAGGAGGTCGATCAGCCGCCGCCGGAACCGGGCCGTCACCTCGTCGACGGAAAACGGCGGGACCGCGAGCCCCTCGTCGAACCCGTCGCGGCGGTCCGGCCACTCGTCGAACGACGGGGTACAGAGCACGAGCAAGCCGCCGCCGTCCACCGCCCCGACGACCGTTCCGAGCGCGTTCGGCCGGAGTTCGTCGTGGGCGTCGACCACGATCACGCCTCGGGTCGTCCCGAGCAGTTCGTCGGCGTTTCGCGGCGGGACTCGCTCGCATTCCAGGAACTCGCGTTCGCCGACGGTCGTCGTCTCCGCGATCGGGACGGCCAGTTCCTCGAGGACGCGCTCTGCGTACTCGTAGCAGACGGCCCGTGCCCCCGAGAGGACGAGCAGGCGACGCTCGTTCGTCCGCGTCGCTTCCGCCCTGAGTTCGCTGGCGAGCGCGACCAGGTCCATACCGGACCTTGTACCGAAGCCGGCAAGGGCGTTTCCACTCGCCGCGGCGACAGTATGGAGGGTTGAATCGACACCGTGCATCCGGCTCACACCCGTCCGTTCGTTTGAAAGCGCTTTTATGGGGTGATGTGCTACGTCGGCGTACAGCCTGCGCGGGGTTGATGATGCTCCTAGCCGCAAAGGGACTCTCAGGCCGCTTCGCGGCAGGGGCGGAGCCCCCTTCTGGGGACTCCGTACCGACGGCAGGGGAGCGCGAGCCCACGCGCGGGAGGTGACTCCGCAACCATGCCAATTTACGTCAACTACGATGTGCCGGCGGATCTCCAGGACGACGCGCTCGAAGCGCTGGAGGTCGCCCGCGACACGGGTAGCGTGAAGAAAGGAACGAACGAAACGACGAAGGCGGTCGAACGCGGCAACGCGGACCTGGTGTACATCGCCGAGGACGTCCAGCCGGAAGAGATCGTGATGCATCTGCCGGAGATCGCCGACGAGAAGGGCACCCCGTTCGTCTACGTCGAGTCCCAGGACGAGGTCGGCCACGCCGCCGGCCTCGAGGTCGGCAGCGCCGCCGCGGCGATCGTCGACGCCGGCGAGGCGTCGAACGACGTCCAAGAGATCGCCTCGAAGATCGAGGAACTCCGGTAAGGTAATCGATCATGAGTGCAGAAGAATCCGAAGAAGGATCCACGCCCGCGGAGGTCATCGAGATCGTGGGCAAGACCGGGATGCATGGCGAGGCCATGCAGGTCAAGTGCCGCATCCAGGAGGGCGAGAACCAGGGACGAATCATCACCCGTAACTGCCTCGGCCCGGTCCGCGAGGGGGACGTGCTCCAGCTCCGCGAGACCGCCCGCGAGGCCGACGCCATCGGAGGGCAATAATGCCAGCGAGTCGTACCTGTGACTACTGCGGCGACGAGATCGAACCCGGCACGGGCACGATGTTCGTCCGCACCGACGGTTCGACGGTCCACTACTGCTCGGCGAAGTGCGAGAAGAACGCCGACCTGGGACGCGAACCGCGCGACGTCGAGTGGACCGAAGCGGGCCAGTCGAGTACCGAGGCGGAGGCCGCGGCCGAGGAAGCGGAAGCACCCGAAGCCGAAGAAACGGCGGAAGAGGAACCCGAGGCCGAAGAACCCGAGACGGACGCCCCGGAGCCGGATGAGGAATCGAACGAAACCGAAACGGAGACGGCCGGCGACGACGAACCCGACGAACCGGAGGACGACGAGGAATGACCGACGCCGAGCGCACGTTCGTGATGGTCAAGCCCGACGGCGTCCAGCGCGGTCTGATCGGCGAGATCATCTCCCGGCTGGAAGACCGCGGCCTGAAGCTCGTCGGCGCGAAGTTCATGCGGATCGACCGCGACCTGGCCGAACAGCACTACGGCGAGCACGAGGACAAGCCGTTCTTCGAGGATCTGGTCTCGTTCATCACGTCGGGGCCGGTCATGGCCATGGTCTGGGAGGGCCAGGACGCCGTCAGTCAGGTCCGGACCATGATGGGCGAAACCGATCCGGCCGAGTCCGACCCCGGCACCATCCGCGGCGACCTCGGGCTCGACCTGGGTCGCAACGTCATCCACGGCTCGGACGACGAGGACCCCGGCGCCAACGAGCGCGAGATCGAGCTGTTCTTCGACGAGGACGAACTCCTCGACTGGGACCGGATCGACGAGACCTGGCTGTACGAGTAGTCCCGAATATTTCGCTCGTTCGACCGTTTTCGCCCGCGACGTCGATCGACCGCCGAAGGTAATTTCGGCAACACGTTTATTTGTGCCGCCGGGTTCCACGGTGGCATGGATCGAGATCTGACGCGACGGGCGCTGGTGGGCGCCGTCGTGGCCGGCGGGATCGGGGCCGGGTTTCTCTCCCCCGTCCGGGGCTACCTCCGGCGGTTCGCACCCTTCGCCGGTGACGTCTGGGGAGCGGCCCGACGCGACCTTCCGGGGACGGTAACCAGCCCGTACGGGGAGGCGACCCTCCGCTACGACGACTACGGGGTGGCCCACGTCGAAGGCGGGAACGAGCGAGCCCTGTACTTCGCCGTCGGCTACGCGCAGGCCGCCGACCGGCTCTTCCAGATGGACCTCCAGCGCCGCCAGATGCGGGGCGCACTGTCGGCAGTGGTCGGCGAGGCGACCCTGCCCTCCGATCGCTTCCACGTCGCGATGGACTTCGCCGGTGCGGCCGAAGCGACGTGGGAGGCCACGGAGGGGACCGAAACCGGTGACGTCGTCGAGGCGTTCGTCGACGGCGTGAACCGGTACGTCGAGGACGAACCGCTGCCGCTGGAGTTCCGCCTCCTCGAGTACGAGCCGGACCCGTGGACCGGAACGGACGTCATGCTCGGCGAGAAGCAGATCTCCTGGGGACTGACCGGGAGTTTCAGAACGCTCCGCAAGGCGACGGTGGCGGCGGAGCTCGGCCAAGAGGCGGCCGAGCAGTTGTATCCCTACCGGATGGAGCACGACGCGCCGATCATCAGGGACGGCGTCGGCGAGTTCGACGCCGAGGCGTCGGCCGCCGAAGCGCCGCCAGCCGCCGTCGATCCGGACCTCCTCTCCTGGCTCTCCGCTTCCGAGTCGCCGCCCGGGGTGGGCTCGAACTCCTGGGTCGTGTCCGGCGAGCACACGGAGAGCGGGCAGCCGATCCTCGCGAACGACCCGCACCTGACGCTGATGGCGCCACCGGTCTGGTACGAAACGAACCTCGCAACCGACGACCTGTCCGTC
Organism: Natronomonas sp.; assembly: GCA_047617305.1. Classification (GTDB taxonomy): domain Archaea; phylum Halobacteriota; class Halobacteria; order Halobacteriales; family Natrialbaceae; genus DATFIX01. The sequence goes on along the minus strand of JBLGCL010000069.1, from coordinate 1,785 downwards.
CGCGGCGTGACCTTCCCGGGGGTCCCGTTCGTGATCATCGGCGAGAACCACGCCGGCACCTGGGGCGTGACGAACGCCGGGACCGACGTGATCGACTTCTACCGGTACGACACCCGGAACGGGGAGTACCGCTACGGCGACGAGTGGCGCGAGTTCGAGACCGAGTCCCGGACGATCGCCGTGGCGGACGGCGAGGACCGCGAGGTGACCGTCCGCGAGACCGTCCACGGTCCGGTGGTCGGTGCCGAGTCCGACGGCGACGATCTCGTCGGCGAGGTCGGGATCGCGTGGACCGGCTTCTCGGCGACGAAAACCGTCGACGCCGTCCGCCGGATGAGCCACAGCGACGGCGTCGACTCCTTCCGGGAGGCGCTCCGGGATTTCGACCTGCCGCCCCAGAACATGGTCTACGCCGACCGCGAGGGCAACACCCTGTACTACGTGACGGGGCGCCACCCGCGTCGGTACACCGACGGCGAACCGGTCCGTGGAACGCGGGTGTTCGACGGCTCGGAGCAGGAGGGGGAGTGGCCGGGATACACCCCGTACGGCGAGTCCTCGTGGGAGGGGTTCGTCCCATTCGAGGAGAAGCCACACGTCGAGAACCCCGAATACCTCGGGACCGCCAACCAGCGAATCGTCGACGACGACCGGTATCCGTACTACCTCGCGGAGGCGTACAGCGAACCCTTCAGGGGGCGACGTCTCCGGGAACGCCTCGACCGCCGGATCGAGAGCGACGAGCCGGTAACGCCAGGTTTCATGCGGGACCTCCAGGGCGACGCGTACGACAAACGCGCCGAACTCTTCGTCCCGAGAATCCTGGCGGCCCGGGGGACGATCGACGACGATCTGGATCCCGAACTCGACCGCCTCGAAGCCTGGGACTACCGGATGACCCGGGATTCCCGTGCCGCCCTCGTGTTCGCCCGGTTCGTGGAGCACTACCGGCGGGACGTGTTCGACGCCCAACTGCGGGACGCTCTCGACGACCGACGGGACGTCGAGGAGTACTTCCCGAACGACTGGGTCCTCCTGCACCTCGACGACGAGGACTGGTTTCCGGAGGGCCGTGATGCCGCAATCGCCACGGCCCTGGCGGACGCGGTCGAGGAAATCGAGTCGAACGACTGGTCGGTCTACGGCGACTACAACGTCACAGCGATCGACCATCCGTTCGGCCAGTCGTGGTTACGGTATCCCCGCCACCCGACGGACGGCTCGAAAGCCACCCTCAACAACTTCCGGAAGGACGCCGCGGTGGGGGCCAGCTGGCGGCAGGTGGTGCCGATGGGCGACGGGGAATCGAAGGCAGTACTCCCGGGCGGCAACGACGGCGATTACTTCTCCGATCACTACGACGACCAGCTCGGGCTGTGGGCCGACGGCGAGTACCGGTCGTTCTCGCGCGAGATGACCGGCACGACAGCGATCACCTTCGAGAGGGGTGAGGACTCGTGAGCGTCGCTCGGCGGATCGACGAGGTCCGCGACGACGGCCCGCGGCGCTGGGCCGTCGCCGTGGCAGGCGGGCTCCTCGGTCTCGTGCTGGCTACCACTCACTGGATCGGATTCCTGGTGGGAGCCGCACTCGTGGCGCTCCCCCAGCGTACCGTCCCGCGAGGCATCGTCTCGGGAACGGGATTCGGCGTCGTCGTCTGGGGAGCGTTCCTCGCCACGCTGGGGCTGGACGGGACGGTCGCCGGGTACGTCGGCATGGGCCAGGTGTTCTACCTGAGCGTCGCCATCCCCGTCGTCGCGGCCTTCCTCGGATCGCTGGTTCGCG
>JBLGCL010000068.1:0-14027 GCA_047617305.1 Natronomonas sp. | reverse complement strand
GTTCCCGCCCGGTGCGGGCTCCGAGGGGGACGGGCAGGCGAGCCTGTGGACGATCGTCACGGAAGCGGGACGAGCGACGACCCATCGTGTGGCGGCCGGCAGTACCGAGCAGGTCGCGGCCCACGACACCGCGTGGTCACCGCCAGTGGGGGCCCTGGCAGAGGGGACAGTCGGGCTGGTCGACCCGCCGGCCGACTGTTCTGAACGGACCCACCCCGTGCCGGTCGACGACGGCTGGCTGTACGTCACCGCGGACGGCGACGCCGTCATCCGGCGTGAAACCGGGACGGCCCGGTTCGAGGTCGCCGCGCCGGACGACGTCCGGATCGTCGCCCTCGGCGACGACCGGTACGCGCTGTACGGCCGAAAGACCGGTCGGTACACGCACGGCGCCTTGGGGGACACCGTCGAGGGAAGCAGCCTCGTCGTGATCGACGCCGGCGACGAACGGGTCGAAACGGAGACGCGGCTCGACGCCCGGACGGTCTTCGAGGGGCTGTCGCCGATTGTCGCCGACCTCGACGGCGACGGGACGAACGAACTCGTGACGACGGTGGCGGACTCGAGCCAGGGGGCGCGGATCAGGGTCTACGGCACCGACGGGACGGAAGTGGCGACCGGGCCGGTCTACGGTCCCGGCTGGCGGCACCAGCTTTGCGTTGCACCGTTCGCGCCGGACGGGACGCCGGAACTCGCCGTCGTCCGGAAGCCCCACGTCGACCGGACCGTGGAGTTCTACCGCCTCGACGGCGGCGAATTGACGGTGACCGCGACCCACGAGGGGTTCGCCAGCCACACCTACGCTTCCCGGAACCTCGACGGGGGACTCGCGGCGGACCTCGACAGTGACGGGACCCCGGAATTGCTGGTGCCGACCACGGACCGCGAGACGCTGGCGGCGGTTCCCCGGACCTCCGATGGGGCGGAGACCGCCTGGGACCTGTCGCTTGCGGGTGCTCTCGCGACCAACGTGGCCGGAGTCGCTCTAGATGACGGTCGGGTCGCGGTCGGTGCCGGGACTCTCGACGGGGTTCGGATCTGGCAGGGGTGAGAATGGGTCCGTCGTTTCGCAAGCTGTTCCACGCTGACGCCCGACAATACTGAGTTAAGCTTCCTCCACTCGAAGTATACGTTCATGAACCCTTCGTCGTCGTCACGACCGTCGCCGTCACGATCCCCCTTGCTCCGGCCCTGGCACGTCTATTCCACCGTCGCGATTCTCGCCCTCTCGATCGTCGCGACGCTGCTTGGCTTCTTCTGGGCGGGCCACTACCGCGACGCCGAGTACTTCCTGCCCCAGACCTTCGGTCAGGACGCGGTCACGCTGGCCCTGGGCGTGCCCCTCCTCGCGGTCGGCCTCTGGTTCGCCATGCGCGGATCGCTCCGGGGATACGTCGTCTGGCTGGGCGCGCTCGGGTACATGCTCTACACGTGGGCGTCCTACGCCCTGATGCTGTACTTCAACGAGTTCTTCCTCGGATACGTCGCGCTGTTCGGCCTCTCGCTGTACGCCTTCGTCGGTGGTATCCTCCACCTCGACCCCGAGGCGGTCCGGTCCCGGCTCGACGGACGACTTCACAACCGCCTCATGATCGCCTACCTCGTCGGGATGGGCCTGTTCATCGCTGCGGGGTGGCTGGCCGAAATCGTCCCGGCGACCCTCGACGGGACCGTCCCGGAGTCGGTCGAACTCGCGCAGATGCCGACGAGCGTCATCTACGCCATGGACCTGGCCGTGCTCCTGCCCGCGGTCCTCCTGGTCGCCGTCTGGCTCCGCCACCGCCGGGCCTGGGGCTACGTCTTCACGGGCGTCCTCCTGGTGAAGTTCGCCACGCTCGGGCTGGCGGTCCTCGCGATGGAGGCCCGATCGATTCAGTCAGGCGTCGGCGGCGAAGTCGGCATGATGGTCGTGTTCGCGTTCATCGCGTTCGCGAGCGCAGCCCTCGGGGGGAGGTACCTGGTCAACCTCGCAGACCTGGACGCCGCCGGCCGCCCCTGAAGGCCGACGGCGACAGGGCGTGTCGCGATGACACACCGGGATAACCCTTTTTACCGTCGTCCTCCCACGAAAGGGTGATGCCGTTTCCCGCCGCCCCGTTCGGACGGTGAACCCCCTCGAGGAGGGGGGAGTCCCGGGAATCGACCGCTTCCCACGGTCGTCCCCGGGGCCGAAACCCAGTGCCTCGCTAGTTCTCCCGCGTCGCCTCCCGACCACCCCCGACGATCTCCACCGTCCAGAACGATGTTCGCACACGACCGCTCGATCGCACCGCACCCCGCAACCGCACCGACTGCCTCGACAGCACCAACTGCATCGACCGTACCGAGTCCCGACCAAGCGCTTCCGATTGACCCTACTGACGCCCCGGATCCGGGTCCCGAAAGACCGGTTTCGAACGACCATACCGACGCCCCGAATTGGAGGACCGCGTCCGCGGGTGATGCTCGATGACCACCGACGAGCCGGTCGCCGACCTGGCCAAGCGACGGGGTCTCTTCTTCCCCGCTGACGAGGCCTACGGCGGCGTCGCGGGGTTCTACGCCTACGGCCCGCGTGGCGCCGACCTGAAGCGTCGCCTCGAGGAGTCCTGGCGCCGGCGGTTCGTCGTCCGGGAGGGTCACGATCAGGTGGACACGCCGACCGTGATCCCCGAACCGGTCTTCGAGGCGTCGGGCCATCTCGACGGCTTCGACGACGCCCTGATCGCGTGCCCCTCGTGCGACGCCCACCACCGGGCCGACCACCTCGTCGAGGACGCCGGCGTCCTGGCCGACGCCGAGGACCTGCGCCCCGCTGCCCTCGAGGAACTCGTCGCCGACCACGACGTGCGGTGTCCGTCCTGTGGCGAGCGCCTGGCCGGCCGACCCGTCGAGGCGTTCGACCTCATGTTCGAGACGCAGGCCGGTCCCGGCGACGGCCAGCCGGCGTACCTCCGTCCCGAGACGGCCCAGGGTACGCTCGTCGAGTTCCCGCAACTGAAGACGTACGCGCGGAACCGGTTGCCCTTCGGCGTGGCACAGATCGGCCGGGGTTACCGCAACGAGATCAATCCCCGGAAGGCGATCGTCCGGGTGCGGGAGCTGACGATGGCGGAACTCCAGCAGTTCTCCGATCCCGAGCGGGCAGACCCGCCGCTGTCGGCCGTGGCCGGCGTTCCGCTTCGGTTACTCCCCGTCGACCGGCAGGGCGCGGACGCCGACGGTGACGTCGACGAGGATGGCGCCCGGGAGCCGATCGAAACAACCGTCGCCGAGGCCGTCGACGCCGACATCGTCGCGAACCCGTGGCTCGCCTACTACCTCGGCGTCGCCCGGGAGTGGCTCGAACGCGTCGGCGTCGACCCCGACCGCCTGCGCTTCCGCCAGCACCGCGAGGAGGAACTCGCCCACTACGCGGTCGAGTGCTGGGACGCCGAGGCCGAGGTGAGCGTCGGTACGGACGACGACGCCGACGAGGAGTGGATCGAACTCGCCGGCATCGCCGACCGGGGGGACCACGACCTCGCGAACCACGCCGCCGCCTCGAACGAGGCCTTCACCCTGTTCCGCGAGTACGACGAGCCCAGCCACGTCGAACGCCCGACCGTCGATCCCGACATGAGCGAGATCGGTCCGCGGTTCGGCGACCGGGCCGGCGCCGTCGTCGACGCGCTCGAACGGTTGGCCGCCGACGACCCGGAGGCGTTCGCGGGTGACGCCGTCACGGTCGACGTCGACGGCGAACCCCACGAAATCCCCGCGGAGTGGGTCGACTTCCGGGTCGAGGAGCGGACCGAACGCGGCGAGCACATTCGGCCTCAGGTGGTCGAACCGGCCTTCGGCGTCGACCGCGTCCTCTACGCCGTCGTGGTCCACACGCTCCGTCGGGACGTCATCGACGGCGAACCGCGGACCGTTCTCTCGCTCCCGCCCGAGATCGCTCCGACGCCGGTCGCCGTGTTCCCGCTGACCGACGACAACGCCGAGCGCGCCCGCGAACTGGTCGACCGTCTCCGGCGACGCGGCGTCGACGCCGCCTACGACGACTCGGGGAGCATCGGCCGGCGCTACCGCCGCCAAGACGAGGTCGGGACGCCGGTCTGCGTCACGCTCGACGAGCGGACGCCCGAGGACGACGCGGCCACCCTCCGCGATCGGGACTCGACGGATCAGGTGCGAGTCCCCCTCGACGACGTGCCCGAACTCGTCTCGCGGCTCAGGGCCGGCGAGACGTCGTTCGAGGCGTTACGGGCGGGCTGAATTCACTGGCGATTCGCCGCTCTTCCTCCGTCCGGTCACGACGCTCGCGCCCGCTCGATCAGGTCGATCGCTCGCGCGAGGACCTCGTCGGCCCGTTCGGGATCGCTCGCCTCGGCGGTGGCCCGGACGAGCGGCTGGGTGCCGCTGGCGCGCACCAGGAACCAGCCGTCGTCCAGGTCGACGCGGACGCCGTCCCGGGGCATGAGGCGGTCCGCGTCGTACGCCTCGCGGACCAGTTTCTCGACGCCCCCGACGACGGCGGCCTTGTCCTCGACGCGGATCGACTCGCGCCGGATGGGATAGCGCCCCACCGAGTCGACGAGGGCGTCGAGCGATCCGTCCCGGGCGACGATCTCGGCCAGGCGGACCGCGGCGAGGGGACCGTCGGGGCAGCGAGTGCCGTCCGGCCAGATCCACGCGCCGCTGGGTTCGCCCCCGAAGACCACGTCCGACTCGACCGTGCGCTCGGCGACGTACGTGTCCCCGACCTTCGTCCGGACGACTGACGCGCCGACCGCTTCCAGGGCAGCGTCGACGGCGCGGCTGGTGTTGACGGGCGCGGCGACGCGGTCCCCCGGGCCGGCCACCTCGCGTGCGAACAGCGCGAGGAGCACGTCGCCGCCGACGAACTCGCCCGACTCGGTGACGGCCATCGTTCGATCGGCGTCGCCGTCGTGGGCGATCCCGAGGTCGGCGTCCCCGGCGGCGACGTACCGCCGGAGGTCGGCGCAGTGGTCGGCGGTCGGTTCGCTCGGTCGCCCCGGGAACTCGCCGTCGGGCTGGGCGTTGAGCGTGACGACGTCGGCCCCGAGATCCGCGAGCGCCTCGGCGGTAACCAGTCCCGTGCCGTTCCCGACGTCGACGACGACGGACAGGTCGCCGACGTCCGCGACGGCGTCGACGGACTCGACGAGCAACCGGCGGTGCCGTTCGGTCTGGTCGCGATCGGGGTCGTGTCGGCGGCCGCCGGGTGCACCCGCAAAGTCGTACGCCTCGTCGCGGATCCGGTCCTCGATCTCCAGACGTTGTGCCGCGTCGAACGCGGAGCCGTCGGGCGACCAGAGCTTGAACCCGTTGTCGCCGGGCGGGTTGTGCGAGGCCGTGACCATCACGCCGGCGCCGGCGTCCTGCCACCCCACGCTCCGGGCCAGCGTCGGCGTGCTGACGCGCCCGAGGTCGACCACGTCCGTGCCGCACTCCCGGAGGCCAGCGACGACCGCCTCGGCCAGCCATTCCCCGCTTTCGCGGGCGTCGCGGCCGACCACGACCGGCCCTTCCCGGGTGGATCCGAGAGCCCGCCCGATCGACAGGCCGAGGTCTGCCGTGATCCCGTCCCCGACGGGACCCCTCACGCCGCTCGTCCCGAACAGTGACATGGCTCGGACTGCGTGACGGCGATCCTTAATTATAGCCTCACGGATCCGGCCTGCCCGGCGATAGTTCCTTGTTACCCGGCTGTGCATTTGGGGACATGTCGGACGCCGATTTCGCCGACGGAGCGGACGAGGCCTTCTCCGTCCTGGCCGACGAGACGCGACTGGCCATCCTGCGGGAGTTGTGGTGGGCGGACGGGCCGCTTCCCTTTTCGGACCTCCGCGATCGCGTGGGGACCGAGGACAGCGGGCGATTCAACTACCACCTCAAGAAACTCACCGACCACTTCGTCGACCGGACCGACGATGGCTACCGACTTGGAACCGCCGCGATCCGAGTCCTCGGGGCGGTCTTCGCCGGGACGTACTCCGACTCGTCGGAACGGGTCGATCCGATCCCCGTCGGGATCGAGTGTTACGACTGCGGCGGCCCGGTGGAGGCCAGCTACGAGGAGGGGCACGTCGCCGTCCAGTGTCCCGAGTGCGAGGCGGGGTACATGGACTTCGTCGTTCCGCAAGGCATCCTTTACGACCGGGAACGCGAGGACCTGCCGGTGGTTTTCTCGCAGTACGTCCGGAGCGTCGCCCGACACGTCGCGACCGGGTTCTGTCCGTTCTGTCTGGGGCCGACGGTGCCCGCCCTCGGCGACGAAAACATCGAGGAACGCGGCCTGGTCGGCGGCACGTACACCTGCCAGCGCTGCGATACGACGCTCCGGGCGATGGCCGGGGCGTTCCTGCTCGACCATCCGGCCGTCGTCCGCTTTTACGACGACCACGGCGTCGACGTTCGGAGGTCCCCGCTGTGGGAGTTCGACTGGCTCTACGACGAGGACGCCTCGTGGTACGAGTCGGACGAACCGCCGGTCGCGAGGATCAGCATGGCGGTCGACGGCGACGTGCTCTCGCTCCGGGTCGACGAAGACTTGCGAGTCCTGGAGGCCTCCCGGGAGGGCGAGTAGGATCGGGGCGAGACGGCCCCGTGGCGGATCGTTCCCGGGTCACGCCCGTCCGCTTGGGATTCTCGGAACCACGATGCCAGGAATACGGCGATCGCCGCAACGAGGGCGACGACCAACTCCCCCGGGACGTCGACGAAATCGTCGATGTTCGCGACGTGGCCGTATCGGAGGAATCAGACGGCGAAGAAGACGTACCCGAAGGCCGCGTACGCGTAGAGAACCCGCCGGAGACGGGGGCCCGTCCGGTCCCACAGGCCGAAGACAGCGGCGACGGCGACGATCAGGAACGTGGGAAACCCGGAACCGAACGCCGTGGCGAGTCGACGGTAGTTCACGTCCGGACCTTCGACCCGACAGGTGATCACTGTTGCTCCGGGAGCGACTGAGGGGCGGTCGCCGGATTGCTCTCGGTGGCCACGGTAAGAGCGTGGGGGGAGAGCGCCGATAGGAACCGCGGGGAATAAGGATCGAGACCGGGCCACGAGCCGAGCGATACCGTGAACCGGGGCCAGTCGTCCCGGAGTCCGCCTCGATAGTTCCCGCTCGTCCTATCGACGGGTGAGTTACCGGGCGCCGAGCCCATAAAACGGGTCGCGCGATTACACGTCCTGAAAACGCCAGCGTCCGCTCTCCACGACGCCACACTCCGCGACACGGGATCGCACAGGACCACAACCCTCTTTTCCGTCGCCACGTCATCTCCACGCGATGAGGTCCGCTCCCGCGTGGCAGCCGTGGCCGCCGTTCCCGGGAGCGGACAGTGTCGTCCTCGCTGCGGCCGCGGCGTAACCGTGGTCCCAGGGGTCGGGGCTCCCTTCGCTTCTTTCGTCCGTCGAACCATTCGCGAGACGCCAGCCGATCCCTCTCAGCAATCCCACACCATGCCATCGACCGAGACGCCACCGGACGAACCGAACGCCAACCAGGCTACCGTCACACCCTACGACGTTGCGGGGGAGATCGATTACGAGAAACTCCTCGACCGCTTCGGTGCCGACCGCCTGACCGACGCGCAGGTCCGGCGCTTCCCGGACCACCCGCTGGTCCGCAGGGGGGTGTTCTACGCCGGGCGCGACGTCGACCGGTACCTCGCGGCCGCCGAGGCGGGCGAGCGCCACTCGATCGTTACCGGCCGTGGCCCCTCGGGCCCGATGCACCTCGGGCACGTCCTCCCCTTCTACTTCGCGAAACGCCTGCAGGCGGCGACCGGGGCGCACGTCTACGTCCCGCTCTCGGACGACGAGAAGTTCCTCGCGAAAGACATGGGCCTCGAAGCGATCGCCGAGTACACCCGGGACAACCTCCGGGACCTGCTCGCCGTAGGGTTCGACCCCGACCGAACTACGTTCCTCGTCGACACGCTGGACGCGGACGTCGTCTATCCGCAGGCCGTCCGAACCGCCGACGCGATCACCCAGTCGACGGTCGATGCGACCTACGGCGACCCCGAGACGATCGGGCTGTCGTTCTATCCCGCGGTACAGGCAGTCCACCTCCTGCTGCCCCAGCTGCTGCACGGGCCCCATCCCACGCTCGTTCCGATCGCTGTCGACCAGGACCCGCACGTCCGAGTTTGCCGGGACGTCGCCGCCAAGGAACGGTTCGACGTCCGGAAGCCCGGGGCGCTCCTCGGGAAGTTCCTCCCGTCGCTCTCGGGCCCCGGCAAGATGAGTTCCTCGGACGACGAACCGACCGTCGACCTCTCGGACGACCGCGAGACCGTCCGGGAGAAGATCGACCGCTACGCGTACTCCGGCGGGCGCGAGAGCCTGGAAGCACACCGCGAGCACGGCGGCGATCCCGAGGTCGACGTGGCCTACCAGTACCTGCACGCTTTCTTCGAGGAAGACGACGAGAGCATCAAGCGACTCGCCCACGAGTATCGGGCGGGGGACCTCCTCTCGGGCGAACTCAAGGCCCTCGCCGCGGATCGGATCGCCGACTTCTTGGGGGCCCACCAGCGCCGACGCAGGGCCCTCGGACCGCTCGAACCCGAGCTCGAACCGTATCGACTCGACGACGACGAACGGGAACGCCTCGCGCCGACGACGACGCTGGGGTGACCGGCCGCTATCCGTCCGGTCGCCGGCACCGCGACGCTCACCGATATCTGTATAGCCTCTGACACCGGAGTGTACGCATGGAATCTCACGGTGACGAGAAGCCGGAAACCCAACCGGAGGAGGCATTCGCGGCCCTCGGGGACCGGACGCGCATCGAGATCATTCGCGCACTCGCCGAGGACCCGACCGAGGCGGTCCCGTTCTCCGAACTCCAGGACCGGGTCGGCGTCCGCGACAGCGGTCAGTTCAACTACCATCTCGGGAAGCTCCTGGGGCGATTCGTTCGCAAGACCGACGAGAGCTACACGACCACCTATGCCGGGGGGCACCTCCACGGCGCCATCCTCGCCGGGACCTACACCGAATCGGGAGCCATCGATCCGATCGAACTGGACGACTCCTGCCCGATGTGTGGGGCACCGGTCGTCGTCCGCTACGAGGACGAGCGCGTCCACATCTCGTGTTCCCGGTGCGACGAGTTCCGCAACGAGTTCTCGATGCCGCCGGGCGTCCTCGACGGCCGCGACCGCGACGCGTTGCCGGAGACTTTCGATCGCTGGCTCAGGCTCAACGTGGAGCGTATCGTCGCGGGCTTCTGTGCAGCCTGTGAGGGCCCGATGACCCCGTCGCTCGAACGGATCGACGGCGACCCCGCCGTCGTGTACCAGTGCGAGCGATGTGGCGATCACCTGCAGGCCGATCCGGCTGGCGTCGTCCTCTCGCACCCGGCGGTCGTGTCGTTCTACTACGATCAGGGGGTCGACGTCCGGCGGGAACCGCTCTGGCGACTGCTCGGGCCGAACTACGGGGAGTTGAAGGACCTGACGACCGTCCTCGAGGAGGATCCGCTCCGGATCCGGATCACCTTCGAACGGGACGACGATCGACTGGATCTCGTTCTCGACGCGGACGCCGAGGTGGTCGACGTCGATCGAACGCCAGCGGACCGCTGACCTGTCGGGATATCTACCGAAGGGACGTTCTGTGAGGGATCGAACAGAAGTATCATTCGAATTATCTTTATGCCCATCCCTCGCCTTCGGTCCGACATGAAAGCGCCGTTCCGGAACCGCGATTTCGTCCGGCTGTTCGCCGGACGGGTGATCACGAACGCGGGGGACAGCCTCTATTTCATCGCCGCGATGTGGCTCGTGTACGACCTAACCGGCGATCCGTTCTATTCGGGCGTGGCCGGGTTCCTGACGCTCGCGCCCTCCGGGCTCCAGGCGTTCTTCGGCCCGTTGGTCGACCGCTGGGACCTCCGGCGGTTGCTGGTCCGGACGCAGGTGGTCCAGGGCGTCGTCATCCTCTCGCTTCCGGTGGCCCACGTCCTTGGAATGCTGTCGGCGCCCCTGATCCTGGTCGTGATGCCCGTCCTCTCGACGCTGAACCAGTTCGTCTACCCGGCCCAGACCGCTGCGCTCCCCCGAATCGTTGAGGACGAGGAACTGGTCGAGGCCAACTCGGCGTTCGCGCTGGCCTACCAGGGCATCGACTCGGTGTTCAACGCGGTCGCTGGCGTCCTCATCGCAATCATCGGCGCCGTCACGCTGTTCGTCGTCGACTCGGTGACGTTCCTCGCCGCCGCGCTCCTGTTCGCCACGCTGACCATCCCGGCCGCCGAGGAGGCGTCGGAACCGGAGGCCGGCGAGATCAGCGTCGATCAGGGCACCTCCGGCGACGGGGGCGACCCGGACGCGGTTCCGGTCACCGACGGCGGTGAGGGTGGCGAGAATGGCGAGGACGACGAAGACGGCGGGTACCTCGTCGACCTCAAGGAAGGCGTCCAGTACCTCCGTGGGACCTTCCTCGCGGTGCTCATGGGTGGCTCGCTCGTCATCAACTTCACCCTCGGGACGATGAACAGCACGATGCCCGCCTACGCCGACGGCATCGGCGGGCCGGAGGCGTACGGGATCTTGCTGGCCGCCCTCTCGATCGGGGTGTTCGTCGGTGCGGCGGTCGCGTCCTGGTTCGAGCGGTTCCCGTTCGGCCATCTCTCGATCGCCGGCTTCCTGTTCAGCGGCGTCGTCTGGGTCGCGGCCATCTGGATCGGGTGGCTCCCGGCGACGGCCGTCCTCCTCGCGCTCGCCGGGGTGCCGGTCGGGACGACGAACGTCCTCCTCAACTCGCTGGTCCAGGCGGTCACCCCCGATCGACTCCTCGGGCGCGTCTCCGCCGTGCTCGGCAGCGTTTCTTCGTTCATGATTCCCTTCGGAGCGCTGGCCGGCGGAACGGCGGCGTCGACCTTCGGCCCGGTCCCCGTCATGTTCGTCGCCGGCGTCGGGTTCCTGTTCCTCGGGGCGTACGTCTTCGCGTTCCCGACGTTGCGCGGTCTCCCGACCATCACCGCGATGGACACGCTAACGGCCGGAAGTGAGCATTCAGGCGATGACGTTTCGATCGCCTGATATCGCACCGGACTCGCGCTCCGATTCCCGCCGGAACGCCTTTCAGTCCGTTACGTCCCTGTGACCGAACGCTTATTCGTGATCGTTTCCTAGCCCCGAGCGTATTATGCAGCACGTGAAGATCCCGCAGGACCGGATCGGCGTTCTCATCGGTGACGGCGGTGAGACGATGCGCGAGATCGAGGATCGCGCCGAGGTCCGTCTCGACATCGATTCCGAGAACGGGTCGGTCGCCATCGAGAAGAACGGTGACCCGGTCCGCGGCCTGAAGGCCCCGGAGATCGTCAGGGCGATCGGCCGGGGCTTCCCGCCCGAGGAGGCCCTCGAACTCCTCGAGGACGACCTGATGATGCTCGACGTCATCGACGTCCAGGCGGCCGCCCGGAACAATCGCGACCTGAAGCGCAAGAAGGGCCGGCTCATCGGCGAGGACGGCCGCACCCGCGAACTCATGGAGGAGTTGACGGGCGCTTCGGTCGTGATCTACGGCTCGACGCTGGGGGTCATCGGCACGGCCGAGCAAACCCAGATCGTCCGGGAGGCAGCCGAGCGCCTGCTCGACGGCGCCCCACACGGTTCGGTCTACTCGTACCTCGAGCGCAAGCACAACGAACTCAAGCACGAGGAAATCGAGTACCACCAGTTCCCGGGCAGCGGCGACGCCTGAGGTGCCACCGTTTCGATCCGCCCAAACTCCGACGGTCCCCGCAACCGGTAAACCGGTGCTCACTCCCGCGGAAACGACCGTCACGCGAGGCCGTTTCGACCCGACAAACCCTCGAATCGGTATTTAAACTCTCGTCGATTGGTATCTTTTAACACGGCTCTTGATGGCGTGTTCACCCGATTCGGAACCACCGATACAGAACATTTATATAGAATGGCAATACAATCCATCACTGACTATGGCACAGCAGCAGATGGGCGGTCAGCCCCTCATCGTTCTCTCGGAGGAATCTCAGCGAACCTCCGGTAAGGACGCACAGTCGATGAACATCCAGGCCGGGCAGGCGGTCTCCGAGGCCGTACGCACAACGCTCGGCCCGAAGGGGATGGACAAGATGCTCGTCTCCGACACGGGCGACGTCGTCGTCACGAACGACGGCGTGACCATCCTCAAGAAGATGGACATCGAGCATCCGGCGGCCAACATGATCGTCGAAGTCGCCGAGACCCAGGAAGAGGAAGTCGGCGACGGCACCACCTCGGCAGTCGTCCTCGGCGGCGAACTCCTGCAGAACGCGGAGGACCTTCTCGATCAGGACATTCACGCCACCACGCTGGCCGGCGGGTACCGCCAGGCCGCCGAGAAGGCCAAGGAAGTCCTCGAGGAGGCCGCCATCGAGGTCGACGAGGACGACCATGAAATCCTGACTCGCGTCGCCGAGACGGCGATGACGGGGAAGGGTGCCGAGAACGCCAAGGACACGCTCGCCGAACTCGTCGTCGACGCCGTCCGGAGCGTCGCGGACGAGGACGACATCGACACGGAGAACGTCAAGGTCGAGAAGGTCGTCGGCGGCTCCATCCAGAACTCCGAACTCGTCGAGGGCGTCATCGTCGACAAGGAGCGCGTCCACGACTCGATGCCCTACGTCGCCGAGGACGCCTCGGTCGCCGTGCTCGACGACGCGCTCGAGGTCAAGGAGACCGAGGTCGACGCCGAGGTCAACGTCTCCGACCCCGACCAGCTCCAGGACTTCCTCGACCAGGAGGAAAAACAGCTCCAGGAGATGGTCGACCACCTCGCCGACCTGGACGTCGACGTCGTCTTCGCCGAGGACGGCATCGACGACATGGCCCAGCACTACCTCGCCCAGGAGGGCATCATCGGCGTCCGTCGCGTGAAGTCCTCCGACGCGAAGCGCATCGCCCGCGCCACTGGCGCCCGGCTCGTCTCCAACCTCTACGACCTCGAGGATGACGACCTCGGCTTCGCCGGCAACGTCGCCCAGAAGGACATCGGCGGCGACCAGCGCATCTTCATCGAGGACGTCGAGGAGGCCAAGTCCGTCACGCTCATCCTGCGCGGCGGCACCGAGCACGTCGTCGACGAGGTCGAGCGCGCCATCGAGGACGCCCTCGGCGTCGTTCGCGTCACCCTCGAGGACGGTCACGTCCTCCCCGGCGGCGGCGCGCCCGAAACCGCGCTCGCGCTCGAACTCCGTAACTTCGCCGACTCCGTCGGCGGCCGCGAGCAGCTCGCCGTCGAGGCTTTCGCCGACGCGCTCGAGATCACGCCGCGCACCCTCGCCGAGAACGCGGGCCTCGACCCCATCGACTCCCTGGTCGACCTCCGCAGCAAGCACGACGCCGGCGACGACGACGCCGGCCTCGACGCCTACACGGGCGAGATCTCGAACATGTCCGAGGACGGCGTCGTGGAACCACTCCGCGTCAAGACCCAGGCCATCGAGTCCGCCACGGAAGCCGCCACGATGATCCTCCGCATCGACGACGTGATCGCTGCCGGCGACCTCTCCGGCGGCAAGATCGACGACGGCGACGACGACATGGGCGGCGGCCCCGGCGCCGGCGGCCCCGGCGGTATGGGCGGCGGCATGGGCGGTATGGGCGGCATGGGCGGCATGGGCGGCGCGATGTAAGATCGGTCCCTGACCGGTCTTCATTGTCCGCCGAGCTCTGCTCGGCGACGACGATGTGACGTAGGCGATAGCCCCGTCCACCGCCCTCGAACCGCGCTCCACCGCCGTCGTCGGATGCGCGGCCCCGCCTCCGTCCCGCCAGACCGTTCCGAACCGACGGTCGACCCGCACCTGTCGCGGTTTATATCCGTTTTCTGCCCGGGAGCGACCGCTCTCACCACCCCCCGGGCTCCGCTTCGCGAGACGGTTGGGGCTCTCACGCGGATCGAACCCCTGGCCGTCGCCCCCGGTCGAGGAGAGCGATGCCGTTCGGTCCTTCGAGTATCGCGAACGGTCCGAGGCCGGTTCGGCGAGATTGACGGCCGTCTTCGGT
>JBLGCL010000067.1:0-14174 GCA_047617305.1 Natronomonas sp. | reverse complement strand
GCGTCGACCGCCAGCGAATCGACCCACTGGAGGAGACCCACGGCGCTCGAGTGGAGACGATCCGCGGCGACATGACCGACGAAGCGACGAAAGACCGGATCGTCGAGACGGTCGGCGACACCGACGATGCCGGCGGCCCGGTCGACGTCGTCATCTCGGACCTGGCGCCGAACGTGAGCGGCGAGTACGAACTCGATCACGCCCGGTCGGTCCACCTCGCCCGGCAGGCCTTCGAGACGGCCGGCGACGTCCTGAAGAGTGGCGGAGACTTCGTCGTGAAGGTCTTCGACGGCCCGGACCTGGCGGACTTCCGTGCGGAGGTCGAGGGAGAGTTCGAGTACGTCCGGACGACCAGCCCGGACGCCTCGCGGGACGCCTCCTCCGAACTGTACCTGATCGGCAAGGGCTTCCTGACCGCGCCGGTCCGGGCGGGCGACCGGCTGACGGTCGAGATCGTTGACGAGGGCAGCGAGGGCGACGGCATCGCGAAGGTCGAGGGCTACACGCTGTTCGTGTCCGGCGCCGAGACAGGCGAATCGGTGGACGTCGAGGTGACGGACGTCAAGCCGCGGTACGGGTTCGCCGAGCGCGTCGACTGCTAGTGGTTCGCGGGGCGATCCATCGTTTTGCTTCGATATCCGACGGGAGGTGCTCGAAAGGGCGCCTGAGACCTACAGGCGGAGCTATCGTCGGTAAAACAGACGCTAGGCCCCGGATTCGCCGAACTTCATGCCGAAAAAGAACGCGACGACGGCGAAGACGATCATCGATGGGAGCACCATCATGAACACGGTCGACGTCGTCATGACGGACGTGAGCGCCACCGTTGCGACGGCGACGATGAGAACGAGTGGGGCCACTGCTTGGCCAAAGCTAAATGCCATACACCGCTGTAGGTCAGCCCAATAAAAAGATTGTCGATCTATTCTGTCATATTCGCGGGCCACCGGTCACTTAGATCAGCCGACGCCGGGAGGGATTCGGTGTCGAATACACGCTCGAAATTCACCAGCCGGGGTCTGTCGTACATTCGGTAGGTATCCGACCGACTCGGTCCCCCGGTGCACGGGGTTCGTCGATCTCGGATGGTCGAGAACCGGCCACGGGAAACCGGACGAACACTGCCGGGAACCCTTCGGTGTCCGGCGGATCGCCCCGTCGGTCAGGAGTGGTGTTCGATCTCGGTCCGGATACGACCCTGGATCATCGACGGGTCGGGGGTCGAGATCGCGAACGACACCTCGTCCCTGTTGAAATCGAGGTCGTACTCCTCGGCGACGGCGTCGACGCGGTCGATCTCGACGTTCAGGCGGAGCTTGTCGTCTTCGAGGATCGGCGTGAGCAACAGGCGCTCGACCCGGGCCTCGTAGTCCGCCCCTGGTTCGAACTCGAAGACCTGAACGAACTCCCGGTCGCTCACCCGGTCGACCTCGTGCAACCAGGAGCGCTGGAACTCGAATTCCAGGGCCGAAACCGCGTCGAGCGTGGCGCCGATCAGGGGATCCGGGACGACGTCCACGGCGACCGAGTCGCGGGGATCGACCGCCCACGAGATGTCCGCGCCGAGGTCGATCCTGACGCCGACGTTCTCGCGGGTGATGGGCGTCCAGACCGGGAACGCGATCGTGAACGGCACCCGTTCCGACTCGCCGGCCTCGATGACGAACCCCTCAAGCAGATCGAACCTGTCGATCTCGTACTCGACGTCGTCGCCGCCAGCGTCGCCGACGGCGACGATCGAGCAGTGGAACTCGTCGATCCGCTGGTCCGACCGGCCGCCAGTCACGTCGATCCTGGCCTCGACCGTGTCGCCGGGAGAGAACTCCTCGTCCGGCAGCACCGTTTCGACGGTCGCCGATCCCAAACCGACGCGAGACCGTATCATGAGGGAACATTCGCCCGAATCCCCATAGGGGTTCCGCCAAGCCCCGCGCCGATCAGTCCGCCTCACCGTCGACGCGGTCCTCGAGGCGCAAGCAGGACGCGTCGCGGTCCCGATCGATGCCGACCGGGTCCGGTTCCCGGCGCTCGCACGGCGAGACGAAGGTCTCCCGGAGGCGGGCGGCCGCCGCGTCCCCGTCGCCGGACGCGAGTGCGTCGAGCGCGGCGGCCAGGGTCGACTCCGCCCCGGGGTCCGCCAGTTCGGCCGGCACGTCGAACGCCTCCCGGACTCCGTCACGGAGCGCGTCGTCGGTCGTGCCGACCCGCTCCTCGAGCGCCTCGCGGTCGAGCGAATCACGCTCGAGGGCCAGCCGGAGGTCGTAGACGGCGCGCCAGGTCTCCCGGGCCAGGTCCAGGCCGTCGGGCGGGATGACGACGGGACAGCGCGTCCGGAACCGACAGCCCGAGGGCGGGTCGGCGGGGTCGGGGACGTCGCCGGTCAGCGGTTCGGGCGGCGGGCCCTCGTCCGTCCCGAGATCCGGGATCGCTTCCACGAGCGCCCGCGTATAGGGATGGGCCGGGTCGTCGAGCACGGCCTCGATCGGGCCGCGTTCGACGATCTCGCCGAGGTACATCACGGCAATTCGGTCGCAGAACTCCCGGACGACGCTCATGTCGTGGCTGATGAACAGGATCGAGAGGTCGAACGTCTCCTGGAGGTCGGCAATCAGTTCCAGCACCGACGCCTGCACGCTCACGTCGAGGCCGCTCACGGGTTCGTCGGCGACCAGCAGGTCCGGGTCGAGGGCGAGCGACCGCGCGAGGGCGATCCGCTGTTTCTGCCCGCCGGAGAACGCGTGGGGGTAGCGGTCCGCGTCGTCGGCCGAGAGCCCGACCCGTTCCAGGAGGTCCTCGACGATGGCCCGTCGACGGTCGGGGTCGCCCATCCCGTGAATCAGGAGCGGCTCGCCCACCGCCTCGCCGACGGTCATGCGCGGGTCGAAGGTGGCATTGGGGTCCTGGAAGACCAGCTGGGCGCGCCGACGGAACCGCTTGAGATCGTCGCCCTCGTACGCGGTCACGTCGTCGCTCTCGAAGCGGATTTCCCCTTCGGTGGGCTCCTCGAGGCGGAGCGTCGTCGCCGCGACGGTCGACTTGCCACAGCCGGACTCGCCGACCAGCCCAAGCGTCTCGCCGGCGCGCAGGTCGAAGTCGACGCCGTCGACGGCCCGGACGCGTTCCACCTCGCGGTCGAGGAGCCCTTCGGTGACGGGATAGTGTTTCTTCAGGTCTCGAACGGACAGCAGCGGGTCGTCGGTCACGGCCGATCACCGTCCGAGTCGGCGGCGCCGTCGTCCGGGTCGCCGGGTGCGCCATCCGGTTTGGGTGCGTTGCCGTCCGGCCCGGCGTCGTCGCCTCTCAGTTCGGCCGCGTCGTAGCCCTCGCCGTAGTATATGCAGGCCGCCGACCGCTCCTCGTGGGGGAGCCGTGACGCGTCGTGTTCCGGGGGGGCCGTCTCGCGACACTCGTCGACGGCGTGGGGACAGCGTGGGTGGAAGAGACAGCCGGCCGGCCGGTCGACGGGGTCCGGGAACGAGCCCTGGAGGGCCGTCATCGACTCGCCCCGCCCCGGAAGGCTGGCGAGCAACGCCCGGGTGTAGGGATGGGCGGGGTCCTCGAGGACGGCCTCGGTCGGGCCGCGTTCCATCACGCGCCCGGCGTACACCACCACGACGCGGTCGGCGACCTCGGAGACGACCCCCAGGTCGTGGGTGACGAACAGGACCGACAGGTCGCGTTCCGCCTGCAGGTCCGCCAGGAGGCGGAGGATCTGGGCCTGGGTGACGACGTCCAGCGCGGTGGTCGGTTCGTCGGCGATCAGCAGGTCCGGATCGGCGGCCAGCGCGGTGGCGATGACCACCCGCTGTTTCACGCCGCCGGAGAGTTCGTGGGGGTACTTCCCGGCGGCCGTCGCCGGGCGGGGGAGGTCGACCCGGTCGAGGAGTTCGACCGCGCGCTCGTGGGCGTCGGGGGCGTCCCAGTGGAGTTCGATCGTTTCCGCGACCTGGTCGCCGACAGTGTAGGCCGGATCGAGCGCGTTCTGCGGGTTCTGGAAGACGTGGGCGATGCGGTTCCCGCGGATCGACCGGAGTTCGCGCTCGTCGATCGACGTGAGGTCCCGCCCGTCGAAGCGAACCGTTCCGCCGACGATCTCGCCGGGCGGGGTCGGGACGAGCCGCGTCAGGGTTTCCCCGGCGACGGTCTTGCCCGACCCGCTCTCGCCGACGAGACAGACGGTTTCGCCGGATCCGACCTCGAACGAGACCTCCTCGACCGCCCTGATCGTTCCCCGGGGCGTGTCGAACGCGACGGTGAGGTCATCGACCGAGAGGAGGGCGTCGCCGGTCATGGCACACCCCGCGGGTCAAAGACGTCCCTGAGGGCGTCGCCGAGGACGTTCACGGCGACGACGGTGATCACGAGCGCGAGGCCCGGGCCGGCGACCACCCACCAGTTGACGGGGAACCACTGGCCCATCCCGGAGGCGGCGATCTCGCCCCAGGAACGCACCATCACGTCGTTCAACTCGAGATAGGAGATGGCCGCCTCGACGAGGATGAGCGTGGCGATCTGGCGGGTGGTCGCGACGGCGATCCCGCCGGAGACGTTCGGCAGGACGTGGTGGCGCAGGACGTGGAGGCGCCCGGCCCCGGCGCTCCGGGCGGCCCGGACGTATCCGGCTTCCCGGATGGCCTTCACCTCGCTCCTGACCACGTGGGCGATCCCGCCCCAGTTGAGGAAGCCGAACACGACGATCAGGACCAGCAGGCTCGGCTTGGTGACGAACGCGAAGACGACGTACACGAGGAAGGCGGGCACGGTTCGCTGGATGTCGACGTACCCGGTCAGGACCGCGTCGACCCGGCCGCCGACGAACCCCGCGACGGTCCCGACGGCGGTGGCCACCGAGACGAGGATGGTCGCGGTCACGAGCGACAGCGTCACCGCGACGCGCATCCCGGAGACGATCAGCACGCCGATGTCTTCGCCGTAGACGTTCGTCCCCAGGGGGTGCTGGAGGGTGCCGTGACAGCGCCCGTCCACCACGGCCCCGACACATCGGCCCGGGAGGAACGGGTCCCCCGCCAGGAACGCCGGCGGCTGGTAGGGAATCCTGAGGTGTTTCGTCGGCTTGCCCAGGATCGCGTAGCCGACGGTGCCCAACAGGAGCACCAGGACGAGCCAGAGGACGCTCGCCGCGACGGCGGGGCGGTTCCGCACCTGGACCCACAACCGCCGTCGCGTGCGCTCCCGGCTCGCGAGGGGTACCAGGGCGTACCCGAAGAACAGGACCAGCGAGACGAGGAGGAGCCAGTCGATGATCGGCGCCTCCCAGCCGCCGACGACGGGCTGTTTCGGGGGGACGAGGAGGTAGTCGTACGCGACGGCCAGGCCGATGGCGACCAGCCCCGCCAGGACGAACCAGGTGGAGGGCGACGGTGACCAGGTTCGGCCGGTCTCGTTCTCCCAGTCGACGTTCCTGAAACGGGGCTCGTCACTCGTTTCGGGAGCCACAGTCATGGCTGCGAATCGGGGACCAGCATTCGGCTCCGAGTATGCGACTTTCGGATATAAATATTTATATTTGAGTGTAAACGACTCACACGCCAGTGGTGGTCCCCTGCTCCACAGCGACCGGATCAGCGCAGCCACGTATCGGCCACCCGTCCCGCCGTGGCTCCTCCACGGGTGACCGGCCGTGAGTCGTGGCTGGTGGCTCGCCAAGCGACTGGCCGTGGCCGTCCTGCTCGTCTACTTCGTCATGACCGTCGTGTTCCTGTTCATCGCGCTGACGAAGGATCCGACCATCCACATGGTCAAGCGGGCGGCGGTCATGGGCGGCCTCTCGGGCGAGGAACTCGACGCGGTACTGGAGGCCTACCGCCAGTCGCGAAACCTCGACGATCCGCTCCTCGAACGGTACGTGAACTGGCTGATCAACGTGACGACGCTGGACTGGGGTCGCTCGTTCACCACGGGCAAGCCCGTCACGGCCATGGTCGGTCGAGGGCTGCTGTTCACGGCAGCCTACCTGGTTCCGGCGCTCCTGCTCGCGGTCGTGGGTGGGATCGCGCTGGGGCTGTACAGCGCGACCCGTGAGGACTCCCTCGTGGCGAAGTTCAGCGTCGGGCTCTCCTACTTCGGGTTCGGCGTCCCGAACTTCCTGCTCGCGTGGCTGTTGATGTGGCTGGTCGCGGTCGAGTTGCACCTCTTCGGGCGCGGCCTGTCGGACATCGCGGGGGTCTGGTCGTGGCGCACGGCGGGGAACATGGCGCTCGCGGCCGTCGTCGCCGGGTCGAGCATCCTCGCCGGTCAGATCCGGTACGCCCGGGCCGAGTCGCTGGAACACCTCGGCGAGGAGTTCGTGAAACTCCTGCGAGCGAAGGGGGCCGGGCCGTGGACCATCACCAAGCACGTCCTCCGCAACGCCGCGGGCCCCATCGTCTCCACCGCGTTCACCGAACTGATCGACGTTATGCTCGTCGCCATCATCGTCATCGAGTTGATCTTCGAGATTCCCGGGATCGGCTCCCTGATCCACCGGGGCGTGTTCCAGCGCGATCTCCCGCTGTTGATCGGGGCCGCGATGGTGCTGGCGTTCCTGACCGTCGGCGGGACGCTCTTCCAGGATCTCCTCCACGCGAGCCTCGATCCACGGGTGTCGCACGACGAGTGATCGCTCCCGCGGGCGTCGAGCGGCGGTCCGTTCCTCACTCCTCGTCGTCGATCCGGCCGTGCCGTTCGTCGATCTCGTCGAGGAGGTCCAGCGTCTTCCGGATCGACGCCCGGATGGCCTCGCTCCGGTTGACGAACTTCCCGTCCTCGCCGACGTGACGATCGAGGTCCTCGAGGAGTTCTTTGGGGACCTCGACGCTGATCTTTGGCATGGGGGGAGCATGCGGCGGCGACGTGCTATATTTTTGGTACCGGCCCCACCGGGTGGAGGGACCCGATCGCCGGTCGACAGACCCGGCGACCGGTGACGAAACGTGTAGTGCAACGTCTAACATACCCCGTGAGGGAGGGTGACGATTTCCGGCCAACTCCGGAACGATCGAAGTAGGGCGCTACAGAAGAAATCTTCAGTAAGAGCGTTTACCGAATTATCATTCAGAGAATATTTATGGGCGTCGCCGCCCGAGTATCGGGCAGGTACCAACGATGATGAGTACGATCACGACCGACACGACGACTCGCCGAACGCCTGCTGCCCGACGGTCACGCCGCGGGGCCGCGACCGAATCCGTGGCGCTGGCCCTCGCCTTCGCCGCTGCGATGGGACTGGCCGTGCTGTTCACCGGCGTCCTCTCCGCGACGCTGGCGAGCCAGGTGCCCGCCGGTCCCGGAGGCCTGGCGATCGTGGTGGGCGCGACCCTCGGCACCTTCGGCCTGACGGTCACCGTCACCCGTCGCGCCTTCTTGACCGCCCTCGGCGCTTTCTAGCACCGAACCCTCCGTCACCTTGGCGCAGACGTTCCGAAACTCCCGATCCGATCATGCCCTCCGGAACGCGAACGCTCGATCGGCAGACGGCCCCCCACTCGCCTTCGCGACGACGGCCAGCCCGCCGCGATCAATTATCATTATAGTGTTACTCTTCGTGCAATCCCCAGAAACGGACCGGCATAGAACGGAAAGAAACTCTGGAGGGCAAAGCAGAAGGATTCTTCAGTATGGGTCCTTACAGAACTATCATTCTGAGAACGTTTATCTCCTCGGCGGCGAAAGAACTGGATAGGTGAAACCGACGATGACCACCGAAACCGAAGCCCAGATGCACCGGCGTTCGACCGCCCTCCGATTCGGCACCACGATGTCGACCGGGACGACGATGGCCACGCTCGTCTACGCCGCGCTCGTCGCCGTCGGCACGGTGTTCGCCTTCGCCGGGACGATGTACGTCCTCGCCGAACTCTCGCCCGGGACGGCCCTGCTGCTCGTCGTCGGGGCTGTCGCGATGACGGCGGCGTTCGTCCGGGCCCGACCGCGAGTCCGAACCCCCTCCCGACCCGAACCGCGCCCGCGCCGGACCGCGTAGGCACGCGGATCGGGATCGATCCACCGACCACCCGGTGGTCGTCCCTTTCGTTGTGGTCGAACGCCCCACTCGGTTCCCGCCGTTCGACGGTGCCGATCGTTTTCCCCCACGTTCGCCGTGGCCCCGACGCTTCTACCACGCCTGCAGACGAGGCAGCCTCACCACGAACCTCGGCCCGAACCCGCGTTTTTAGGACGATTCACTACCCAGGAGCCGTTGAATGACGACGAAAGCCTTCGCACCGGGCAGCGTGACGGGACTGTTCGCGCCGGCGGACGGGGACGGCCCCTCGCGGGGGGCCAGTTTCGCCATCGAGGACGGCGTCCTCGTCGCCCTCGAACCGGCACCGGAGACGACCGTCACCGTCGACGGCGAGCCGGCGCCGTTCGAACCGGTCGAGCGCGTTCTCGCCGACCTCGGCGTGACAGCTTGCGTCGACGTCCGGCCCGAGGTTCCCCTCGGCCACGGGTTCGGCGCGAGCGGCGCGGCGACGCTCGCGACGGCCCTGGCGGCGAACGCGGCCGTCGACGCCGGGCACGACAGAAGCGAACTGCTCCGGGCGGCCCACGAGGCCGAGATGGCGGCCGGGACCGGACAGGGCGACGTCTTCATTCAGGACCGGGGCGGGTTGCTGTGGACCGCCGACGGCGAACCGCGTCGAACCGAACCCGAAGCCGCCGTCGAGTACGTCTCCAGGGGCAGCATCGACACCGTCGAAACCCTGGCCGACGAGGAGTCCATGGCCGCCGCGCGCCGGGCGGGAACGAACCATCTGGCGGCCCTCGACCACCCGCCAACCATTCGCTCGCTGGCCGAACGGTCGTGGGCCTACCTCCAGGAGACGGGCTTTACAACCCCCTTCGTGGCGGAAACGGTCGCCCGCGTGGAGGACGCCGGCGGCGCGGGCAGCATGGCCCTGTTCGGCGACGCCGTCTTCGCCGTCGACGTGGACGGCGTCCTGGAAAACCGGACGCGGGTCCCCTCGACCGGGGCCCACCTGCTGGCCGACGACTGATCCGGAAACGGGGTCGAACCGGTGGACGTTTCTCGTGCGGGCCGTCCCGTGTCGGAACACCCCGGACAAACATGTAAGATAGGTCCTGACATCCCGGGTATTTCGGGTGAAAAACGAGGCACAAATATCCGGAAATCGCATACAGTGCCGACAGAAGATTTCTTCAGTATAAGTCCTTACAGAACTATCATTCAGCAAATGTTTATGGGGCAACCGGTGCTACGAATAGATAGGTGACCCCGACGATGAAGACACCGACCGAAAACGAAATGCACCGACGCAAGATCGCACTCCAGTTCGGCACCCCCGTGTCGAGCACGACGACGATGGCCACCCTCGCCTACGTCGCGCTCCTGTCGCTGGGCGTCATGCTATCCGTCGCCGCGACGATGACCGTGATCGGCGAACTCTCGCCCGGGACCGGGGGGCTCCTCGCGGCGAGCGCCGTCGCCCTCGGCGCCGGCCTCGCCCTGCTCCGCCCACGGCTTCGGGCCGCGTTCTAGACGAACGCCGTCCGACCTCGACCCCGCACGGGCGTTCGCCGCCGTCACACGTCTGCATTCCACTCGGCATTCCCCGTTCGCGCTCCGGCCCGTTCCGTGGGGGCGGCCCTCGCCGTTCACGTTTTTCCGATTCGTCCCGACGGATTCAAACCGTCGCCCCGCCTGCCTCGAACCGTGAGCGAATCCCTGCTCGCGTTCCTGCTCGGGCTCCTCCAGGGCGTCTTCGAGTGGCTGCCCATCTCGAGCGAGGGCAACGTCTCGATGGCGCTCACCGCGCTGGGCCGGAGCCCGGAGTCGTCGGTCCGACTCGCGCTCTTCCTCCACCTCGGGACGGCGCTGGCGGCGACGGTCTACTACCGCCGGTCGATCGCCGAGGTACTCGCGACGGTGCCCGCCTGGCGTCCCCGCGACGCGTTCGGCGAGGGGACGGCCGAGACGTCGTTCCTGGGCGTCGCGACGGTCGCGAGCGGCGTGGTCGGCGCGGCCGGGTACGCGGTCCTCGAGGAGGCCGTCTCGGCGCTCTCGGGCGGCGCGTTCGTCGCCCTGATCGGCCTCCTGTTGATCGCCACGGGCGTCCTCCAGCGCAGCGCGGCCGGGGGCGACGGCGTTTCGGCCCGCCGGCCGACCGCGTTCGACGCGGTGCTCGTCGGCGCGCTCCAGGGCCTGGCCGTCCTCCCGGGCGTCTCGCGCTCGGGGACGACCACCAGCGCGCTGCTCCTGCGCCGGTACGAGGGCGAACAGGCGTTCCGGCTGTCCTTCCTCCTCTCGGTCCCCGCGGCGATCGGCGCCGGACTGATCGTGGTCCTCGACGTGGGGGGCGTCCCGAGCGTCGCGCCGACCGCCGGTGCGATCGCCCTCGCCACGGCCGCCGTCGTCGGGTACGCCACCATCGACGCCCTCATGCGGATCGTCCGCCGGGTCTCGTTCTGGGGTGTCTGCGTCGGGCTGGGGGGCCTGGCCGTGATCGGCGGCGCCCTGGTCGTGGTCGTTTGAGCCGCCCACCGTCGGCCGGACCCTCCCGCCGAGGCACAAATCCCTTTGTGGACGCCCCGGAACCACCGACCATGCAAACCGTCGTCCTCGCCGCCGGGGAGGGAACCCGGATGCGACCGCTGACGGATCGCCGTCCCAAGCCCGCCCTGCCGGTGGGCGACCGACCGCTCGTCGCCCACACGCTCGACGCCGCCGTGCAGGCGGGTGCCACGCGGTTCGTGCTGGTCGTCGGCTACGAGGCCGACGTGATCCGCGACCGCGTCGGCGACGCGTACGCGGGAGTCCCCGTCGAGTACGCGGTGCAGGAGGAACAGCGGGGCACGGCAGACGCGGTCCGGAGTGCCGTCGAGCACCTCGAGGACGGTCCCTTCGCGGTGTTGAACGGCGACGCGCTGTACGACGAGCCGTCGCTGTCGGCACTCTTCGAGAACCGGCCGTCGGTGGCGACCTATCGCGTGGAGGAGCCCAGCGCGTACGGCGTCCTGGAGGTCGACGAGGGAGCGGACCGCGTGACCGGCGTCGTCGAGAAACCCTCGGCGCCCCCGTCGAACCTGATCAACGCCGGCGCGTACGTCTTCCCGTCCGAAGCGCACGCGTGGCTCGACGTCCCCGAGAGCGAACGCGGCGAACGCGAACTGACCGACACCCTGGAGCGTGCCTGCATCGAGCGGGACGTCAGGCCGGTCGAACTCGACCGCTGGCTCGACGTCGGCCGGCCCTGGGAACTGCTCGGGGCAAACGAGTGGAAACTCGGGGAGTACGACCGCCGGATCGACGGGGACGTCCACGAGGACGCCGACCTCCGGGGCGCCGTCGTTGTCGAGGATGGCGCGACCGTCGAGGCCGGCGTCGTGATCGAGGGCCCGGCGATGATCCGATCGGGGGCCTCGGTGGGGCCGAACGCCTACGTCCGCGGCGCGACCCTCATCGGGCCGGACGCGTCGGTCGGCCACTCGGTCGAGGTGAAGAACAGCGTCCTGATGGCCGGCGCGGCGGCCAACCACCTCTCGTACGTCGGCGACAGCGTGCTCGGCCGGGACGTGAACCTCGGCGCCGGGACGCAGGTCGCCAACCTCAGGCACGACGACGCGGCGGTCGAACTCACAGTGAAAGGCGAGCGGGTCTCGACCGGCCGGCGGAAGTTCGGCGTCGTCCTCGGCGACGAGGTGAAGACCGGCATCAACGCGAGCCTCAACGCCGGGGTGACACTCTCGACCGGTGCCGGCGTGAAACCCGGCGAGGCGGTGTTCAGGGACCGCTAGCCGGTCGATACGAACCCGTAGCGTTTTGCGCGTCGGCCTTTCGACGGAGTACCGATTGCGGACGACCTGGCCCCCCTCGAGCGCGTCTGCGCCGGCTTAGTTCCCGCGTTTTTCGTCGAAGGTGGTCGCCAGCGCCCCGGTCAGGCCGTACGGGATCTCGGCGTCCGACCGGTTCCGCCGTTCGGTCACCGTCCACACGTCGCGGCGGGCGTCGCTGCTGGAGACCGACCCGTCGTACAGCTGCCGTCGACGACGGTGACGCCCGTCGCGATCGGCGCCCGTCCTTCCCCCGCCGTTCGTTCCGTCTCCCCGTCGAGGAGGAGCGTGAGGTCGATCTCGGACAACTCGTCGGCGTATCCGCGGGAGAGCCCGCCGTGGAGGAGGGTGCCGACGACGCCGGCCAGCGACTCGAAGCGCGGGAATACCAGCCGCCGCGGCGGTACTCCCCGACCGAGTTCGGTCCGTCGATCCGGGATCGGGGTCCTTCGTTCACGGATGTCGAAGATCGACTATCTGGTCGATTCGAATCCCGCTTTGCCTGTTGGGTCCGGCGTTCCCGGTCGTGGGATTCAAGAGGCGGTCGGATCCCTCGCGATTTCGGGCGTTCACTCCCCGGCGCCCGTCTGCAATCGTTCCATGGAGCCGTAGCGGGCCACCAGGCGGTCGAACTCGTCTGGGGCGTAGAACGCGGCCCGACCGCGGGTGAAGTCCTTCGCGGTCTCGACGACGAACGAGGTGGCGGCGGCGAGGTCCGGGACGTAGTTCGCGCCGGTCGCGGGCCCGGGAATCGCGTTCGTGCTCGAGGTCACGACGCCGACCACCGGCGCGTTCGTCGCCGTGGCGGGTTGCACGATGCTGTTTATGTGCTCGACGTTGTTGCCGTAGGGCGTTACGTCGGCCATCCTCAGCGCGAGGGTGGACGGGGGTTCTCCCGTCACCCGCTCCTGGACGTCCAGCAGGTCGGGGCTGGGCCGGAGGATCCAGCCCTGCTTGACCGTCGGCGTGATCGCGAACCCGCGCTCGCAGTGTCGCCGGTTGCCCTTCGTGGCGTCGATCGACAGGACCGCGTCCAGGTCGTCGTCCAGTTGTCGCTCGTTCAGCGCGGGCACCGACACCGGCGCGTCCATGAACGGGACCGGATCGTGCGGGATCGTCGGGGCGTCCGGACAGACGTGCGTCGAGATCCGGATCTCGCCCGGCAGGACGTCCCCCTTCCGGCGCATCGTTGCGAGACGAAGCGCGGTCGCGACGGCCACGATGGCCCCGTCGGCGTCCGAAACCATCCCCTCCGCCTCGGGTCGTGCGCCGACGCCCCCGAGGCGACCGAGGACACCGATTCTGGGCGCGTCGCGGTCGCTCCCCGGTATCCCGACCGTGACCACTTCGGTGGAACCCGCTTCACCCTCGATCACGCTCGCACCATCCGCGTCGGCCGAGTCGAGCAGGTCCATCGCGTCCTCGACGTCCCGAAACATGTGGGTTCTTGCCAGGGACTTCGCCGGGAGGGTGCTTAATCGATGGCCCGATGGCAACCGACGGTTCCGATTCCGGCCCGGCCTGGGCCCCTCTTCGAAAGCTATCAGCCTGACGAGAAGGGGGACGTGGTGCCGAGACACACAGCACTATGACGCCGGACGGGGAAGAGACCGCATGAGCAAGACTGAGGCGTTCGAGTGGATCGACGACCACGGCGACCGCCTGCAAGACGTCGGGCTCCGGATCTGGGAGACGCCGGAACTCGGCCTCCACGAGGAGAAGTCGGCAGAGATTCTCGCCGGGGAACTCGCCGACGCGGGCTTCGACCTCGAGCGCGGGATCGGCGGGATGCCCACCGCCTTCGTTGCCACCTACGGCGAGGGCGATCCGCGGATCGGGATCCTGGGCGAGTACGACGCGCTACCGGGGCTCTCGCAGCGGGTCTCGGCCGAGCGCGATCCCGTCGAGGAGGGCGAACCGGGCCACGGCTGCGGGCACAACCTCTTCGGGACCGCCGGCGTGGGTGCCGCCATCGCGATCAAGGAACGGATGGCGGCGGGCGACCTGGATGGGACGATCGCGTTCTTCGGCTGTCCGGCCGAGGAGACGCTCGTCGGCAAGACCTACATGGCCCGAGCCGGGGCCTTCGACGACCTCGACGCCGCGGTGACCTGGCACCCGGGCGACCTCAGCATGCCGACCAAATCTCGCTCGAACGCCCTGAACTCGCTCATGTTCACCTTCGAGGGCGTTTCCGCGCACTCGGCTGGCGCGCCGGATGCCGGCCGGAGCGCCCTCGACGCGGTCGAACTCATGAACACTGGCGTCGAGTTCATGCGCGAGCACGTCTCCGACGACGCCCGCCTGCACTACACGATCACCGACGGCGGGCAGGCGCCCAACGTCGTCCCCGATACGGCGACGGTCTGGTACTACGTCCGGGC
>JBLGCL010000066.1:0-14475 GCA_047617305.1 Natronomonas sp. | reverse complement strand
GGTCCCACGCCCTCCTCGCCCTGGGGTTCATCGCCTGGATCCCCTACGCCAAGCCGTTCCACCTGCTCTCGTCGTTCGTGAACGTGGTGGCCCGCGACGAGAAGGCGGGCGTGCGCCTGCCGGGCGTCCCCCCGGAACTCGACGCCGAAACCGGTGCCGAGAGCATCGACTCCTTCTCCTGGAAGGAACTGCTCGACCAGGACGCCTGCACGAAGTGCGGCCGCTGTTCCGCCGTTTGCCCCGCCAAGGAATCCGGCCGGCCCCTGGACCCCCGTGACGTCATCCTGGACCTGAAGGAGTACCGGGACGCGGTCGACGCCGGCGACGGCGAGTCCACGCCGATCGTCGCCGACGGCGGCGCCGTCATCGAGGCCGAGACGATGGAGTCGTGCGTGGCCTGCATGGCCTGCATGGACGCCTGCCCGGTCGAGATCGAGCACCTCAAGTCCTTCACCCGGATGAACCGCCAGCTCACCGACGAGGGCGAGGTCGATACGAACCTGCAGGACGTCTTCCAGAACCTGATGCAGCAGGGCAACACCTTCGGGGAGCCCAACCGCAAGCGCGGCGCGTGGACGGAGGACCTCGGGTTCGACGTGACCGACGCCCGCGAGGAGGACGTCGAGTACCTCTGGTACGTCGGCGACTACCCGAGCTTCGACGACCGGAACAAGAAGGTCGCCCGCGCCCTCGCCGCCATCCTCGAGGCGGCCGACGTCTCCTACGGCATCCTCTACGACGACGAGCAGTACGACGGCAACGACATCCGGCGCGTCGGCGAGGAGTTCATGTTCCTCGAACTCGCCGGCCACCACGTCGAGTCCTTCG
Organism: Natronomonas sp.; assembly: GCA_047617305.1. Taxonomy (GTDB): domain Archaea; phylum Halobacteriota; class Halobacteria; order Halobacteriales; family Natrialbaceae; genus DATFIX01. The sequence goes on along the minus strand of JBLGCL010000066.1, from coordinate 13,647 downwards.
AGGACTGCGAGTTCGAGAAGATCGTCTGTACCGACCCGCACTCGTTCAACACCATGAAGAACGAGTACCCGGAGATCGACTTCGGCGAGTTCGCCGACGACCCGATGATGCCCTTCGAGTACGACGGCCACTGGAACGAGGACGGCGAGGTGCCGGTGCTCCACTACACGCAGGTCGTCGCCGAGATGGTCGAGGACGGGCGCCTCGGCCTCTCCGGGACCGAACTCGACTACACCGTGACCTACCACGATCCCTGCCACCTCGGCCGGTTCAACGACGTGTACGAACCGCCGCGCGAACTCGTCGAGGCGACGGGCGCCGAGTTGAGCGAGATGCCGCGCAACCGCGAGGACACCTACTGCTGTGGCGGCGGCGGTGGTGGCCTCTGGATCGAGGTCGAAGAGGAGGAACGCCCGAGCGAGGAACGGATGCGGGAAGCCCTCGAAGACACCGAGGCCGGCGACGCGGTCGAGAAGTTCGTCGTCGCCTGCCCGATGTGCATGACGATGTACGAGGACGGCCGCAAGACCGGGGGCTACGAGGACGACATCGAGGTCGTCGACATCACGGAACTGCTCGCCGAGGCGCTCGGAGTCGAGGAGCGAGCGGGACTGGCCAACTGACGACGGCAGTCGTTACTTTCGGGGACTCACTGGAGGCTCGCCCCACAGAGCGTACAGAAGTTGTCCGTCTCGCGGACGACGGCGCCACAGATGAAACAGAACCACTCGCCGTACTCGGGGTCGCGCGCTCTATCGTGCGGTGGCTGGGGTTCCTCACACTCGTGACACCTGGTCGCCTGGACGACGAGCGTCTCGCCACAGCTCCAGCACCGGCGCGTCTCCGGATCCCTGGTCGGCGTCCGATCGGCCCCGCAGTACTCGCAGAAGTTCGCGTTCGCGACGAGCGGCCGACCGCAGTTCCCGCACTCCGTCCCGTCCGTCCGTTCCGGGAACGCCCCCGACAGATGCGTCCCGCAGGTCGTGCAGTACTCGACGCCCTCGTCGACCGGCGCGCCGCAGTCGGGACAGCGCGTCACGATGATTCCCCCGGAGAACCGGGCCGGCCGGACCGTTCGCCCCGTTCTGCCATCGCTCCGGTGAGTAATCGGACCGGCGGCCTCAATGTACCGATCGCTCGGCCGACCGACGCGCCGACCGCCCCCTGAAGCAGGCCACGTCCCACGACTTCCAGAGGCCCACGTGGCAGGCCACGAGCCCGTATCAGGGTTCGTCCCGAACGACGACGGTTCCGCCCAGACGATCGCCGACCCGCTGGCGCTTGTCGCTCGACGCCATCGCGACGAACCCGACGAGGTAGTAGAACAGCCCGTCGATGATCTCGAGGAAATTGCGCACGAAGGCCGACCCGTAATCACAGGGCTTCCCGTCCTCCTGCACCACCTTGATGCCGAAGAGTTTCTTGCCGACGGTGTACCCGTCCCAGTAGCCCTCCAGGAAGAACCCGTAGAACAACATCCCGACGAACCCGAGAAGGAGACCGATCCCGGCGAGGCCGCTCCCGGGTTCGCCCCCCGCCGCGGACCCGAACCCGCCGAAGACGGCGCTGCTGGCGATCAGGATGGCGAACATCGCGATCGTGTCCACGATCTGGGCGCCGATGCGCGCGCCGATGACGTCCGTATCGTCGCGGTCGGGCTTTCGCGGGTACCCCGTTCCAGCCCACTCCTGGCCCGCTCGCCGGGTGCCCCGGTCGCTCCCCGCGGTGTCTTGCCAGTCACTACTTTGCGATCGATTCCCGCCGCCCTCTCGTCGCTCCGCCTCCGGCGTCCGGCCGCCCTGCAGCGGTTGATCGGGATCCTCCTGGGGGGCCTGCCCTCCCGCACTCGAGTCCCCAGACTGGCCGTCCCGCTCGATCGTCTCGCCACACTGTGGGCAGTACCGTTCCGCCCGGTCCAGATCCGCACCGCAGTTCGAACAATAGGGCATGCGACCACTTGCCGCCACCCGTTACAAAAAACGTGTTGCTCTCGATGGACTGGTCACGTCACGCACATCCGTCTGAACTGAACACTTTCGCAACCGGTCACAGGAAGGAAAACACGCCGATCCGGTTCAGGTAGATCCAGCCGAGGGCGAGCCAGGTCTGAAAGACCAGGCTGCCGATCGCCGAGAGGACGACGAACTCGCGGGCGTCCATCTCGGCGAACCCGGCGGGGACGGTGAGCATCCCGCGGGTGAACAGCAGGGCGTTGCTCACCGGGACCGCGATCCAGCCCCACCGTTCGAACGCGCGGTCGAACCGCTCGAGGCGGTCTTCGCCGATCCGGAACCAGGGTTTCTGGAGGAGCCACTCCCGCCCACCGCGCTTGGCCAGTACGAACAGGACGTACTGGCCGGCCGTCGCTCCGGCGACGGCCACGAGGACGACCGCGACGCTCTCGGCCGTCGAGTCCGCGATGAAGGTGATCCCCAGGGGGACGAGGCTCTCGCTCGGCGCGAAGTAGAGCAACATCGCGCCCTCGAGGATCAGGATCGAGAACAGCGCCAGGTAGCCGTACCGGTCGAGCAGGTCCCTGACCAGGGCCTCGTCCCCGAGGAAGAACAACGAGACGCCGACGACGGCGAGGAGGGCGGCGATCCCGACGACGATCAACAGGGCGTAATCCTCCAGAAACTGCCGGAAGGGACCCGATTCGACCGAGTCGGGGACGTCGACTGCCATTGGGGGAACATGGCCACTCGCCGGTAAATACGTTGTGTCACGGCCGGGGCGGGGATCGCGCTCGACGTCGCCCGGGAACCCGGGAGCGGAGGCGTTTTGGTCCCGGCCGGCCGAGCGTCGGACATGGACCTCACGAACCGGCCGCGACGCCTCCGAACGGACGGCGTCCGGAGCCTCGTCAGCGAGACGGCCCTCGACGCGAGCGACCTGATCGCCCCGGTGTTCGTCGACGCGACGACCGACGAGCGGGTGCCGATCCCGTCGATGCCGGGCCACGAGCGCGTGCCCGTCGAGGAAGCGGTCGCCCGGGTCGAGGAGATCCGCGAGACCGGCGTCGAGGCGGTGATCCTCTTCGGCGTTCCTGCCGCCAAGGACGCCCAGGGAACCCGGGCGTGGGCCGAGGACGGCGTGATCCAGCGGGCGACCCGTCGCGTGACCGAGGAGACCGACACGTACCTGATCACGGACGTCTGCATGTGCGAGTACACCGAGCACGGCCACTGCGGGATCCTGGAACCGGGGGCGAGGGACGACCCGACGGTGACCGTCGACAACGACGAGACGCTCGCTCGCCTGCAGAAGATCGCCGTGTCTCACGCCGACGCGGGCGCCGACATGATCGCCCCGAGCGGGATGATGGACGGGCAGGTGGCCGCCATCCGCGGGGCCCTCGACGGGGCCGGCCACGACCACGTTCCGATCATGAGCTACGCCGCCAAGTACGAGTCGGCGTTCTACGGCCCCTTCAGGGACGCCGCCGACGGGGCCCCCGCCTTCGGCGACCGCCGGCACTACCAGATGGATCCCGCGAACGCCCGCGAGGCCCGCCGGGAGGTCACGCTCGACGTCGAGCAAGGGGCTGACGTGGTGATGGTCAAGCCCGCCCTTTCGTATCTCGACGTAATCCGGGACGTCCGCGAGACGGTCGATCGGCCGGTCGCCGCGTACAACGTTTCCGGCGAGTACGCCATGCTGCACGCCGCCGCCGAGACGGGCTGGCTCGATCTCGAGGCGACCGCGTACGAGTCGCTGTTGTCGATCAAGCGCGCCGGCGCCGACCTGATCCTGACCTACTTCGCCGAGGATCTCGGGGCTCGGCTGTGACGGTCGCGGGCGTCGCCGTCACGGTCCACCGCAGACCGACCGGGTTTTCCGCGTCTCACCCGATCTGGAGCGAGCAGCGGCAGGTTAGGCGGCCGTGAAGCATTTGGTCCGAGGCCGTCCAGTTCGGACGTAGGATCAATGGAACGGGGGCTCTCGCCGGAGGCGGAATACGACGTCATGGAGGCAACGCGGGACGTGCTGGGACGCGAAGGGTTCAGTGGGCTAACCCTCGACGAAGTCGCGGACCGGGCCGAGGCCAGCGAGCGGGTCTACGCCAACTACGAGTCTCCGGTCGAGATCGCGACGGCGTTCGTCGATTACGAACGCGACCGGTTCGAGGAGTTCCTGATGGTGACGGCCGACGAGCCGAACCTCCGGCTCCGGGCACTGCTCGACGTGCTGGTCGGCCTCGTCGACGTCGACGACGACGACCTCGTCCCGGCGTATCTCGAGATGTACGCGCAAGCGGCGGAATACGAGGAGCTACGGGAATCCCTCCTCGCGTTCGACGAGGCGATTCACGACGCCCTGGCCGAGACGATACGGGACGGGATCGAGGACGGGACGTTCAGTGAGGTCGATCCGGAGGCGGCGGCCGCCATAATCTACGCGGTGCACATGAGCACGTTTCTCAGAAAGGCCGTCGGTGCGGACACGACCCCGATCCGCGACGCGCTCGATCACTTCGTGTTGTCGACGTTCAGACAGTAACGACGATCACGGCGAATCCGAAAACGTCGTTCGGCGACGGTGGGTCCGTTCCGGACAAACCAGCCGGTCGCGGGTCCCCCACCGGCGTCTGGAACCGATCGGGCCGATTCCGGATGGGATACCTACTTTTCGGTCCCGTCCGAAACCCCGCCCATGCAACACGAACGCTCCCGCGAACTGTACGACCGCGCGCTGTCCGTCATGCCCGGCGGCGTCAACTCCTCGGTTCGGGCCGCCATCGAGCCGTACCCCTTCTTCGTCGAACGCGGCGACGGCGGCCACGTCGTCGACGCGGACGGCAACCGGTACGTCGACTGGGTCATGGGACTGGGCCCGCTCCTCCTGGGCCACGACATGCCCGAACCGGTCCGGGCGGCCGTCCAGCAGCGCGCCAGCGAGGGGCCGATGTACGGCGCCCCCGCGGAGATCGAGGTGGAACTCGCCGAGTTCGTCGCCCGCCACGTCCCGTCGGTGGAGAAGGTCCGGTTCGTCAACTCCGGGACCGAAGCGACCGTCTCCGCGGTGCGGCTGGCCCGGGGCTACACGGGTCGGGACAAGATCGTCATCATGCAGGGCGGCTACCACGGCGCCCAGGAGTCGACGCTGGTCGAGGGCGGCCCCGACAGCCAGCGGCCGTCGACGGCCGGCATCCCGCAGGCGTTCGCCGAACACACCATCCCGGTCCCGTTCAACGACCGGGAGACCGTCACCCGCGTCTTCGAGGAGCACGGCGACGACATCGCGGCCGTGCTCACCGAGCCGATCCTGGCCAACAAGGGGATCGTGACGCCGGTGGACGGGTTCCACGGGACGCTCCGGGACCTCTGTGACGACCACGGCGCACTGTTGATCTTGGACGAGGTCATCACCGGCTTCCGGATCGGTGGCCTCCAGTGTGCCCAGGGGGAGTTCGGGATCACGCCCGACGTGACCACCTTCGGCAAGATCGTCGGCGGCGGCTTCCCGGTCGGCGCCGTCGGGGGGAAGGCGGAGATCATCGAGCACTTCACTCCCTCGGGGGACGTCTTCCAAGCCGGTACCTTCTCCGGTCACCCGGTCACGATGGCCGCCGGCCTCGAGACGCTCCGGTTCGCCGCCGAGAACGACGTCTACGAGCACGTGAATGCCCTCGGGCGGCAACTCCGCGAGGGACTGACCGAGATCGTCGCCGATCGCGCTCCCGAATACACCGTCGCCGGGACGGGGTCGATGTTCAAGGTGCTCTTCACCCGCGAGGGCCCGGACGATCTGGATGGACAGTGCGATGGCGGGTGTCAGCAACGAACCGACTGCCCCCGCTACGAGTACTGTCCGAAGGACGGCGGCGACGTCGCGAACGCCGACACCGACCGGTGGCGGCGGCTGTTCTGGCCCGCGATGAAGGAGCAGGGGATCTTCCTCAGTCAGAACCAGTTCGAGGCCCAGTTCGTCAGCGACGCCCACGACGAGGAGGACGTCGAGGAGACGCTAGAGGCCTATCGGGAAGCGCTGTGACCTCCTCCGCGCGGTAAACGGCGCGGCTTCCCGTACCGCAGCGTTGGGATATTTGCCGGTCTACGGTCGCACCTGCTCTTGTGGGGCGACTCGCCCCGTGGATTTATCGAACAGGCGAACCGATGGCTGGGCCAGACAGCCGTTACTCCTATCCTCGGAAGGACCCGGAGTTACCGTCGCACCCATGTTCTCAGCCGCGTTCAGGTCACTATTAGCGACCAGTTCGCAGTTGTCACAGACGTACAGCCCACGTTCAACACGGTTCGAGTTGGCTTCTGTCCCACACTCACAGCAGGTTTTCGACGTTTTCAGACTGGCTTCATCGACTCGCTCAACCTCAATGCCACGCTCTTCAGCCTTGTACTCGATCTGCTGAATGAGTGTTTCGAACGCCCAGTCGTACAGGCGCTTGTTGCCATGCCCCCCAGTTTTCATCGGCGCGGATGTTCTTTGGGTGGCCGACCGCTATCGTGCCGACACCACAGTCAGCACACTGCTTGACGATATCCTTCGACACTGCGTGCAGGAAATGCTCTTGCCGACGTGATTTTTTCTGCCGTGCCCATTCTGCGTGGTTGCTTGTGCCGTCTTCACCTTCTGTCCCGTATTCTTCGCGCCGGAAGTAGTGGGCGTCTTCGTTCAGGGCGTTGCCCGGATACAGCAGTGTCTCATCTCCAACCGAGACAGCCGCTGTGTTGCAGATTCCGAGATCAATACCAGCCGTCTTCTCACCAGATTGGTCGTCTGCGTCGATGGAAACTTTACAGACGAAGTGCAGTTCCCAGTCGTCACCAGTCCAGACAGCACGGACCTGCTGTACGTCTTCTACGTCGGTCAGGTCTGCGTCTGGGCCGGTTTCGTATTCGCAGAGGATGAAATCGGCCCACCCGTCTAGGTTCGCCCCTTTCGACAGTCGGACTTGCTGGTGTTTCCTGTCGAGTGTGAAGCCGTCTTCTTTGAACGTGATCGTGCTACGTGGCCGGTGGTCGCCGTGTTTCCGGTAGCCCGGTGGGTTCGCATCTGGGTCGTCTTGTTCGAACCACGACTGGAAAGCGCCAGCCAATTCTTCGACGATTGCCTGGCTTGATTGGGCGTTCAGATCTTTCCAGCAGTCCTGCTTTTTCATGTAGGACTTGAGCAGCCCTTCCTCCGGGATGTCTCCCGTGTAGTCCCAGATGCGGCTGATGGTCCACCGGGCGACGTTCCAGATTTTACTTCCTGAGCGACCGAGTGAATCCAGGTCACGGACGACACCCTCACGGTCGTTGGTGAGTGACGCCGTGATGGTGCGTGTAGTGACCAGATTCACTATACTTAGCCTATAATAGCGAAATAATTTAATAGCTCTGATTGGACGTGGAATATCCAGTTAGCAGGCATCACAGCAGCTGTTCACCGGAGCGTACGCGAGTCACTCCCGTCCTGTTCGCTCCTCGGTTCCGACAGCCGTCGGAACGCTCGTCCCTCACGGGAAGGGCGGGATTCTCTCGCTGTATGAAGATAGTAGCTCCCGCTCGGTGCACCGACGGCGTCGCCGCCAGCGGTGGACGAACCGCCTCCACCGCCCTCGGCACCGTCGCCGGCACCCCAGCCGGCGCCGCTACAGCCGGCCCGCACCAGAAGCGCGGCGACGGCAACAACCCCGAGAACCCGAACGGTTCGCCGAGACGTGACCCCAATCATGGCACCTCGCACCGACGAACCGCCGGCGTTGGAATACCGTTGTTGGTATCCGAAAGGATCCTCGTCGTTACCGTCCCATCGCGGAGCGCTTTTGCCCGTCCGCCGCCGACGGGAGGACATGAGCACGCGGGACCCCGTTCGGATCGCGACGCGGGGATCGGATCTGGCGCTGCGACAGGCGGGCACGGTGAAGGCCGAACTCGAGAAGCGTCGCTTCGACGTGGAACTGGTCGAGGTCGAGACGACCGGCGACCAGATTCGCGACGAACTCATTCACCGCCTCGGGAAGACCGGGGCCTTCGTGCGGGCGCTGGACGAGGAAGTCCTGGACGGCGAGGTGGACCTGGCGGTCCACTCGATGAAGGACGTCCCGACGGAGACGCCCGAGGACCTCGTGACGGTGGCCGTCCCCGAGCGCGGGCCCCCCGGCGACCTCCTCCTCACGGCCGACGGGAAGAGCCTGGACGACCTGCCCGACGGCGCCATCGTCGGCACGTCGAGCCTCCGCCGGACGGCCCAGTTGCTCGACGGCCGCCCGGACCTAGACGTCCGACCCCTTCGCGGGAACGTCGACACGCGGATCGAGAAGCTACTGGCGCCGGAACTCCAGACCGAGCACGAGCGCCGCCTCGAGGCCTCGAAGGAGAAAGAGGAAGAGGAGAAGGGGAGCGGCAACGCGGGCGAGGAACTCCCGCCCGAGGCCGACGCGGACGCCGAACCGCGCGAGGTCGACGCCGGGTCGGCCTTCGATCGCACCGTCGAGGAGTGGTTCGAGGACCTGGCCGAGATCGAACGCCTGGCGCTCGAACGAGAGATCGAGACCGAGTACGACGCGATCGTGCTCGCCGAGGCCGGAATCGACCGCCTGGGTCTCGACCGCCACGCCGAGTACGAGCGCCTGCCGCCGACCGAATTCGTCCCCGCGCCGGGCCAGGGCGCGCTGGCCGTGACGGGGCTCGATTCGGACCTGACGGAAGCCGTTCAGCGGGCGATCGACCACCCGCGGTCGCGCGTGGAGACGACGGTCGAGCGCACCGTCCTCGCCGAACTCGGGGGCGGGTGCGTGGCGCCGATCGGCGTCTACGCGGTCGTCCAGGGCGAGTACGTGCACGCCACCGTCCAGGTCTACAGTCGGGATGGGGAGGAACGGGTCGCCGACTCGCGGGACCTCCCGATCGAGACGCACGTCGACGCCGCGCGGACGTTCGCCGCCGACCTGGCCGACCGGGGAGCGGCCGACCTGATCGAGGCGGCGATCGAAGCGTCGGACGACGGGAGCGCGGAACGGGCCGAAGAATGAGCGCCGACCGACCCCGAGTCGCCGTTTTCCGGCCCGACGACGGTCGCCTGGGGAGGGCCGTCGACCTGCTCGAATCGCTCGGCGTGGCGGCGATCGGTGACCCCATGCTCGCGGTCGAACCGACGGGCGCGAGACCCCGCGAGGACGCCGGCTACGCGATCCTGACCAGCCCGACCGCTGCCGATCTCGTCGCGGACGCCGACTGGAACCCGGGCGACGCGACCGTCTGTGCCATCGGCGAGTCGACCGCCGCGGCCCTCCGGGACGCGGGGTACGCCGTCGATCGAGTTCCCGACGAGTTCTCGTCCGCCGGCCTGGTGACAGCCCTCGACGGGGAGGTGGCCGGCGCCCGGGTCGAGGTGGCCCGGAGCGACCACGGCAGCGCCGTCCTCCTGGACGGACTGGAAGGCGCCGGCGCCTACCTGCACGAGACCGTCCTCTATCGCCTTGTCCGTCCGCCAGGCTCCGGACAGTCAGTCGAACTGGCCGCCGAGGGCGACCTCGACGGGGCGCTGTTCACCTCCTCGCTCACCGTCGAGCACTTCCTCGACGCCGCCGAGGAACGAGGTGCGCGGGACGCGGCGGTCGATGGGCTGAACGACGCCGTCGTGGGCGCGATCGGGACCCCGACCGCCGAGACCGCCGCGGACTACGGCATCGAAGTGGACGTGATGCCCGACGTGGCCGACGTCGTGGCGCTCGCCCGGGCGGTCGTGGACGCCATCGAGAACGACCGATAGGGACGGGTCCTGGCTTCGCTCCCGAAAATCACGACACCTGTCCACGCTCGAATCGGCAGACGCAGCACATCTATCTCACCGGCGAGGTAAACGAACCCGGTTCCGACGGCGTTCCCGTTAGAAATCCGGAGTGTTCCCGGCGTCTCGGAATCGTCCTGCCTTCATATAATGGTATATTAAATAGTTGACACTATGGTGGGGAGTGGATCACAGCCGACCGGAGCATCGAACTACGACATGTGGAGTCGGCGGCATTACCTCGTCGCGACGGTCGGTATAGCGGCATTGAGCGGATGTACCGGCGACGGGGGCGGGGACGGTGAGGATACGACGGAACCAGAGGAAGCGGATGGTGAAGAGGAGGCTGAAGAGCTCCCGGCGGGCGTCTCGGAGGAGGAGTTCGAGACCGGCCCCGTGCCCGACCGGTACATGTCGGCGACGTCGCTTGGGAACGAACAGCGCGACTCCGACGACTTGCGGTCGAAATCCGAAGTCAGTTTCGTCGAGTTTGAGGGGGCCAGGAAATCGACGCACACGAACCGGGGACGTGTTGTGCGAACTGCGCCGACTACGTCCCGGACAAGAACGGCGACACCTGGGGCGCCTGTGCGCGGGTCGAAAGGTACATCGCGGTCGAAGCCTGGTGCGTCGTCTGGGAACACGTCAGCGAGGAACTGTAACCGAACGGGCGGCCGGAGGGCTCGAAAGTCGAGTCGCGTGGTAGTCGGGAACGTTGACCGTGTCGCACACGGGAGCACGTTTACTCGCCGTTATCTCTATAGGGGCGTCGGAAAGAAGGGACTGCGGCGGCCGGAAGCGTCGTACGCCTCCGGTGCTCGAAGAATCCCCACGGGGTGGACGCGGAGCGACCGCTTGGGTCGCATACTCGAGGAGGCGTCGTGCACGACGTGACGGCCCAACGTCGGCAGAAATCGGTTCGTCAAACGGACCCAATGGTCGTCACGTCTACGGGGCCGGTCGCCGGTCGAGCCGGGACTTTCACCAGGGAAAGCATTATTCACGTAGGCTGTTACCACCGACCAAGATGGAAAAGCCACTGTTAGTCACCGAGTTCCTCGACCGGGCGAGGGAGTACTACGGGGACCACGAAGCAGTCGTCGCGACATCCGGAGAGCGGTTCACCTACGACGACCTCGCTGAACGGGCGGACCGGTTCTCGGCCGCACTCCAGGACCGGGGCGTCGGGAAGGGCGACCGCGTGGCGGTCCTCGACCCGAACACGCACTACCACCTCGAAGCGGCCTACGGAACGATGCAGATCGGGGCGATCCACACGCCGCTGAACTACCGACTGATCCCCGACGACTTCGAGTACATCCTCGGGGACGCCGGCGTCGACGCCATCTACGCCGATTACGAGTACGCCGACAGGATCGAGGCCGTCCGAGACGAGGTGCCCACGGAGACGTTCGTCACGAACGACGCCGACGCCGTCGACGGCGACTGGGAGGAGTGCGACGAGGTCCTCGACGCGGCGGGGACCGATTACGACCGCCCGCAGATGACGGAAGACGAGATCATCACGATCAACTACACGTCGGGCACGACCGGCGATCCGAAGGGCGTGTGTCGGACCCACCGCACCGAAACGCTGCACGCGTACCTCATTGCTCACCATCAGGACATCGCTGACGACGACACCTACCTCTGGACGTTGCCGATGTTCCACGTCAACGGATGGGGCCACATCTACGCCATCACCGGCGTCGGTGCCACGCACGTCTGTACCCGCGGCGTCGACGTCGGGGACGTCCTCGACGCCGTCGTCGAGGAGGACGTCTCGTACATGTGCGGCGCGCCGACCGTGCTGAACCTCCTGACGGACTACTACGACGAACGTGACGGCAACGTCCGGACGTCCGGCGACCGGGACGTCCGCATCGCCACGGCGGGGAGCGCCCCACCAGAGGCGACGATCCGGACGATCGAGAACGACTTCGGGTGGTACCTGAAGCACGTCTACGGCGCGACGGAGACGGGACCGCTGATCACGACCTCCGACGCCCGCCGGAAGTTCGACGACGACAGCGAGGATCGCTTCGCGGTCAAGAAGCGCCAGGGCCTCCCCTACCTCGGCACCGAACTCCGGGTAGTGGACGAGGACGGTGAGGACGTCCCGCGGGACGACGAGACCGTCGGCGAGGTCGTCGTACGCGGCAACCAGGTCATGGACCGCTACTGGAACAAGCCCGAGGCGACCGAGGTGGCCTTCACCGACCGCGTCGAGGGGTATTACCACACGGGCGACCTTGCGACGGTCGACGAGAACGGGATGATTTCCATCCAGGACCGCAAGAAGGACATCATCATCTCCGGCGGCGAGAACATCTCCTCGATCGAACTCGAGGACACGCTCTTCGAGCACCCGGCCGTCGCGGACGTCGCGGTGATTCCCGCGCCGAGCGAGGACTGGGGCGAGACGCCGAAGGCCTTCGTCGTGCCGGCGAACGGCGACCCGGCGGACCCGCCGGCCTCGACCGACGAACTCGAGGCGTTCTGCCACGAGCGCCTCGCGAGTTACAAGGTCGTCCGGCGGTTCGAGTTCATCAACGAACTCCCGACGACGGCGACGGGCAAGATCAAGAAGTACGAACTCCGCGAGCGGGAGTGGGACGAGGAGGACCGGATGGTCGGCCAGGGGTGAGCAACCCGTGGGGGTCGGGCAGGGGAATCGCTGGGTTTCGGCTACTCGACGCGGGCGTCCAAGACGACGTGGTAGACGCCCTCGCTGTGGGTCTTGATCCGCCGCCGGTCGAGGATCTCGACCTCGCGAACTGCATCGCTGGCTGCGGCTTCCAGGTGCCCCACCGGCCGGCCCCACAGCAGGTCGTCGGGCACGGCCTCGTGGAGGTGGACGACGCCGCCCGGTTCGAGCGCGTCGAGGGCGGCGTCGAGGTACTCGTGGGCGTCGTAGTAACCCATGACGACCCGGTCGGCCGTCGTTTCGACGTCCCGACAGTCGGTGCGATAGGCCTGGATCCGGTCCTGCACACCGTTGTTGACGGCGTTCTTCAGGAGGTAGCGGAACGCCTCGGGGTTGATCTCGGTCGCCGTGACCCGCGCGCCCGCGGCCGCCATCGGGAGCGTGAAGTAGCCGATCCCGGCGAACATGTCGAAGACGCGCTCGTCCGCGTCGACGACCTCGCCCATTCGCTTGCGCTCGGCCTTGTTGCCCGGCGAGAACATGACCCGGGCGAGGTCCATGCCGTAGTCGATCCCGTGCTCCGTGTGGACGGTCTCGGTGTCGCCCTCGCCGGCGATCACTCGCACCGACGGCTCGCGGGTCTCGCCCGAGATCCCCTCCCGGGCCAGCACGGTGTCGGCCCCGCCGTGGAGGTTTAGCAGGGCCTCGCCGACCTCGCGCTCCTGATCCGCGGTGAAGGGCCCCTCGTCGTCCGCCCCGCCGGCCGATTCGAGCGAGATCAGGATCACCGTCCCCAGCACGGCCCAGGAGTTCGGCACCTGCGCGATCGCCTCGTCAACCCACCCCCGCTCGCGCAGGAGGTCCTCGAGGCCACGCGTTCTGTACTCGGGGTCGGTCTGGCGGACGAGTTCGCCCGAGACGTCGTCGGGGACCGCCCCCTCGCGAGGGGACTCTATCACTGGAATCCCGATCCGGTCCTCGTCGTACTCGACCAGGCGTCGCTCGTCGTCGTAGGTGCCCGCCGCCCGGAGCGCTTCGAGGGTCGGATCGACGGCCTCTTTGGGGACGACCAGGGCGAGCGGATCGTTTTGGGAATCACTCATCAGTCGCGTCCTCGATTATTCGTCGCTCGCGTTCTCGTCCTCGGGCAGCACGTGCAGGCCCTCGCGGTGTTTCAGGACGGTGACCGTCTCGGCGTCCGGATCGAGGTAGTCGGGACGCGCGACGGTCTTGGCCTCGTAGGTCTCGGGATCGAGTACCTGGAC
>JBLGCL010000065.1:0-14476 GCA_047617305.1 Natronomonas sp. | reverse complement strand
CCAGGAACTGGATCTCCGGCACCGGCTTCAGGCCGTAGGCGGCCATGCCGACGGCGGTCCCGACGATGCCGGACTCGGCCAGCGGCGTGTCGATGACTCGCTCCCCGCCGAACTCCTCGTAGAGCCCATCAGTCGCGCGGAACACGCCGCCGTTCTCCCCGACGTCCTCTCCCATGACGATCACCTCGTCGTCGCGCTCCATCTCGTCCTGGAGCCCGTCACGGACGGCCTGTACGAGCGTGAGGTTGTCCGCGTCTGCTGCCATGGTTAGTCCTCCAGGAGGGCGTCGTCGCCGTGTTTCTCGCGGATCCGTTCGAACCACTCGAGCTGTTCCTCCAGACGCTCCGGCATGTCGGCGTAGACGTTGGCGAACATCTCCTCGGGATCGGGGCGCTCGACCGCCTCGGCGGCGTCGATGGCGTCGGCCACTTGGTCCTCGATGTCGTCCATGATGGCGTCCTCGCGCTCGTCGTCGAGTCGGCCGGTGTCCCGCAGGAACGTCTCCATGCGCGGGATCGGGTCCTTCGCCTTCCAGCGCTCGACCTCCTCCTCGTCGCGGTAGACCGTCGGGTCGTCGGCCGTGGTGTGGGCACCGAACCGGTACTGGACCGCCTCGATGAGCGTCGGCCGGAGTTCGTCGTCGCCGGGGGTCTTCGCCTTCTCGACGGCCTCGCGGGTCACCGAGTACACGGCGAGCGGGTCCATCCCGTCGACCTGGACGCCCTCGAAGCCGTACGCCTGGGCCTTCTGAGCGATCGTCTCGGCGGCCGTCTGGCGCTCGCGCGGGACCGAGATGGCCCACTGGTTGTTGTTACAGAAGAAGACGTTCGGCGTGTCGAACACCCCCGCGAAGTTCAGCCCCTCGTGGAAGTCCCCCTCGGACGTCGCGCCGTCGCCGAAGTAGACGAGGAAGGCTTTCTCCTCGTCCTTCAGTTTCGATGCCCAGGCCGCGCCGGTGGCGTGGGGGATCTGGGTCGCGATCGGGACGGCGACGGTGAAGAGGTTCGCGTCCTCGACCTTGTTGCCCTGTTCGTACCCCATCCAGTACAGGAGCGTCTGCTCGAGGGACATCCCGCGGACGAGGGACGCCCCGTGCTCGCGGTAACTCGGAAACAGCCAGTCCTCGTCGTCGAGGGCGTAGGCGCTCCCGATCTGGGCGCCCTCCTGTCCGGAGAGGGGCGGATACGTCCCCATCCGGCCCTGGCGCTGGAGGCTGACCGCCCGCTCGTCGAACCGACGAGCCAGCTTCATTTGCTCGTACATCTCCAGCAGTCGGTCGTCGCTCAGGTCGGGGACCGTCGCACCGTCACGGACGTCCCCAGATTCATCGAGTATCTGTACCTTCTCGCCGGGATCGTGCGTGAGCGTGCTCACGGTCGCACCCACCTCGACATGTTACCACCCTTTGACCCTCGCGTAATATGGCTTTCGCGTGGGATTTACTATCATATCACGATCGTCCGATCTGGTGTGCAAATCGGCCACCATACCGAGGATTTGTTTACAAAACGGGTCCGTTTCGCCGAGTATATCGTCAGTTTTGAGTTCGGCGGATCCCCGTCCTGGGCCTCCCGGGGCGAGAACCGACCGAAGCGAACCGGCGGACCCCCGAACCCGATCCGCCGGTCCGGGCGTCGGGGCGTCGAACGGAGACCCTGGGAAAGGGTGGTTATCCCTGCTGTCATTCCTAATAATCACCAATAACGTTTTGTTCCGTCCGTTTGCATTTTCGAGCTATGTTCGACCTTTCGAGCGACGAGATTACCGAGGACTCCCTGTCGCGCGTGCTGGTCGTGCTCGCGGCGCCGCTCGTCGTCCAGAACCTGGTGCAGGTCGCCCAGATGGTCGTCGACACCTTCTGGGTCGGCCGTCTGGGCGCGACTGCGGTCGGTGCCGTCGGCCTCACCTACCCCGTCGTCGCGCTCCTGATGGCCCTGGGGGTGCTGGGCCCGACGATCGGGACGCAGGTCATCGTCTCCCAGCGGGCCGGCGGGGACGACGTCAGCGGCGCTCGCCGGATCGCCATCCACGGAATCGTCCTCGGCGTCGGTTTCGGGACGATCATCGCGCTCGTGACTCTCCTCGCCCCCGGCCGCATCGTCCGCTTGCTCAACGCCGGGCCGGCGGTCGCGCCGCTCGCGACCACGTACCTCGCGACGTACGTCCTGTCTTTCCCCTTCGTCGGGTTGAGCGACACCATCGAGGGCGGGTTCGTCGGGTGGGGCGACTCCCGGGCCGCGCTCTACCTCAACGTCATCGCGGTGGTCGTCAACATCGGCCTCGACCCGTTTCTCATCTTCGGGATCGGCCCCTTCCCGGCACTGGGGATCAAAGGGGCGGCCCTGGCGACGGTCATCGGGTACGGAACGGGGGCGGTGTTCGCGACGGCCATGGTGCTCGGCTTCCGGGACACCTTCACCCTCACCCGGGACGCCGTCGACTTCTCGTTGGAGGAGTTCTACAACCTGCTCGACGTCGGCCTGCCGACGACCGGCCAGCGCCTCGCACAGGACGTCGTTCGGGTGGTGATCGTCGGCGTCGTCGCCACGGCGGGCGGCGCGGCCGGCCTCGCGGCGTACATGATCGGCGCGCGGGTCGCGAGCGTCTCGTTCATCCCCGCCAGCGGCCTCCAGCAGGCCGCGACGAGCGTGGTCGGGCAGAACCTCGGCGCCGACAAGCCCGGGCGGGCCCGGCGGACGACGTGGGTCGGCGTGACGATCGCGGCCGGCGTGCTCACCGTCATCGGCGCCGTACAGTGGCTAATCCCCGTCCCGCTCACGAAGCTGTTCGTTCCCGACGTAGGACCGGAGACGCTGGACCTGACCGTCCAGTACCTGAAGATCCTGGCACTCGGGTACTGGGCCATCGGTGCGGCCTACCTCGTCCGGGGCGGCTTCAACGGCGCCCGCCGGACCCGCACCAGCATGGTCATGTCGATCCTCCAGTACTGGGGCGTCCGCCTCCCGATCGCGGCCGGCGGGGTCTTCCTGCTCAACTACGGGGTAATCGCCGCGTTCTGGGCGGTGACCCTCTCGAACATCGCCGCCGCAGTCGGCGGCGGCCTCTACTACTGGTACACGACCGAACAGGGCATGCTCCAGCGGGCGGCCCGGGAGGCGACGAGCGACGCCGCCGCGGATTGAAGCGGTCGGCTCGTTCGGCACCCTCCCACCGACGCGTTCCCGTCGACGTGTTTCGGGATATATTCTCCCCGACATTACTATAATACTGTTACTTCTCCCGGGCGATTCGGGCACTCGGATGCCGGATCTTCGTCAAAAATAGCAGACGCAAGGACAATCTAGAGAGAGTTTCGAACCATCCCGGACGAAGTTTGAAAAAGAACATTTACCTGATACGTGATGTGTACGTTCGGAGGCAAACGCCTCCGGGTATCAATGACGGAACGCAAGACATCGACCCGACGAGGGGTTCTCCGAACCGGGATCGCGCTGGGGGCAGCGGGACTCGGCGTCACCGCCAGCGGCGCCGCCGTCGCGAATCCGGGGCAGGGGGACGAGAGAGGCAACGGAAAATCGTTCGGCCGCGTGTACGCGAACGGCGTGCTCTGGCGCACGAACGTCGTGCACGTCCTCGACGAGCGGCCGGATCCGGAAGACAAGATCTACTTCCTGCACGACGGCACGGGACCGATCGTCGCGAACGGGGACGCGAGCGCCGTGCAACTGTCGCCGTTCGTGTCCGAATCGGCGCCCGGCGATCGCGGCTGGAACGGCGGCCAGTGGACCCACTTCTCCGCGGAAGTGACGGACGACGAATCGTTCAACGCTGACGCACCGTTGACCAGCGCCACTGACGTCCTCGACAAGGACTACATCGATGTGACGCTGGGGCGGCCAGGCTTCGGCCCGCCGAACTTCTTCATCTGCCCGCTGAACGGACGCGCGTAGCGCCCGATTCGACCGCCCGTTTTTATCCAGTCCGTGGGATGCGTCGTCCGCTCATGGAAACGCCTTTGACGCCGGCACCCTCCCTCTCGCCCGTGGCAGGTCGAGTCGACACCGAGGGTGAGACCGAACTCGCGGTCGCGGACGTCCTCCCCGAATTCGCCGACGCGTTCCCGTTCGAGTCGTTCAATCGGATGCAGCGCGAGGCGCTGCCGGCGTTGCTCGAGTCCGAGGAGAACGTCGTCGCGAGCGCGCCGACCGCGAGCGGGAAGACCGCGCTCGCGGAGGTCGCCATCTGCGAGACGCTCCGCGCGGGCGGCACCGCGCTGTTCGTCGCGCCGTTGCGAGCGCTGACCAACGAGAAGGAACGCGAGTGGGAGCGCTTCGAGGACCTGGGCTATTCGGTGTACGTGGTCACCGGGGAGCGCGATCTGAATCCCCGCCGGGCGGCCCACGCCGACATCCTCGTGATGACGCCCGAGAAGGTCGACTCGGCCACGCGCAAACACGACACGCGACGCTACTCGTTCATCACCGACGTCGACGTTTGCGCGATCGACGAGGTCCACCTGCTGGATTCGGATCGCCGCGGTGCGGTGCTGGAGGTGACGGTCTCGCGGCTTCGCCGGCTGGCCGATCCCCGAATCGTCGCCCTCTCCGCGACCATGCCGAACGTCGACGACGTGGCCGCATGGCTCGACGCCCCCGAGGAGTGTACCTTCCAGTTCGGGGCGGAGTACCGCCCGGTCGAACTCAACGCGGGCGTTCGCACGTACACCCACGGCGAGAACTCCTTCGCCGACAAGTACCGCCGCCTGTACCGGGCGCTCGACCTCGCCGAACCGCACATCGAGGACGACGGACAGGCGCTCGTGTTCGTCTCCTCGCGCCAGGACACCGTCCAGGCCGCGAAGAAGGCCCGCGACGTGATCGCCGAGCGCGACCTCCCGATGGGCGCCCGCGGGGACTACGACTTCCACGCCGAGAGCCAGGCCCTGGAGAACGACACCCTCCGCCAGTCCGTGCTGGACGGCGTCGCCTTCCACCACGCCGGTCTTTCGAAGTCGGACAAGGACCTGATCGAGGACTGGTTCCGCGAGGGCACGATCAAACTCCTCTTTTCGACCTCGACGCTGGCCTGGGGCGTCAACCTCCCCGCCCGCTGTGTCGTCATCCGGGACACGAAGTATCACGACCCGCTGGAGGGCGAGGTGGACATGAGCCCGCTCGACCTGCTCCAGATGCTCGGCCGCGCCGGGCGGCCGGACTACGACGACGTGGGGTACGGCTGGGTCGTCTGCGACGGGGCGGAGGCCGACAAGTACCGCCGCCTCCTCCGGGACGGCAAGCCGATCGAGTCGCGGCTGGCGGAGGACCTCGACGCCCACCTCAACGCCGAGATCGCGATGGGGACGATCCGCGACCTGGACGACGTCATGGCGTGGCTGGAAACCACCTTCTACTACGTCCGGGCGCAGTCGGCCCCCGCCGAGTACGACTTCGGCAACCTTCGCGAGCGCGTCCGGTCAGTGCTGGACGGCCTGGTCGAGCGTGGCTTCGTCGAGACCGGCGAGGACCTCTCGATCGAGGCGTCGCCGCTGGGGTCCCTGGCCTCGAAGTACTACCTCCGCCTCGACACGGCGGCGGGGTTCCGCGACCTTGCGGGCCGGAACTCGCTCGAGGAGGACGCCGTGCTCCGGGCGGTCGCAACCGCGGCGGAGTTCGACAGCGTCAGCGCGCGCCAGTCGGAGCGCGACGGCATCAGGTCGGTGTTGGGGAGTCGCGGTGACGACCTCGACCCCGGCGCGAGGAAGGTCCTCGCGATCCTCCGGGGCGGGATGTCGGGGACGACGCCGGCGGACCTGCAGAGCGACGCCTGGGTCATCCGGCAGAACGCGCTCCGCCTGCTGTCGGCCTGCCGGGCGTTCCTCGAACGGTTCGCCGACGCCCACGCCGCCAACCTCGCCCGCCGGATCGAGGCGCGCGTCGAGAACGGCGTCCCGGCCGGCGCGGTCGGCCTCACGGCCATCGACGGCGTCGGGTCGGGCCGCGCGAGCAAACTCGACGCCGAAGGGATCTCGACTCCCGACGCGGTCCGTCAGGCTGGCGTCGACGGCCTCAAGGCCGCCGGTTTCTCCGAGGGCGTCGCCGAGCGCGTCCGCGAGAGCGCCCGGAGCCTCCCGGCGATCGATATCGAGTGGGGCGCGTTCCCGGACTCGATCCCTCACGGCGAGAACGACATGCGCGAGGTCAAAATCAGGAATCGTGGGGACGCCACCTCGGTGGGGATCCGCGTGACGGTCAACGGCCGGGAGATGACGACCCGGGAGACCTACCTCGCCGACGAGGCGACCGTCCCCGTGGGCGTGTTCGGCGCGGACGTGGACGAACTGGCGGTTCGAGTGTCGGTGGCGTTCCCGGACCGGCCGCTGTTGCCGGTGGCCGAGGAGCGGACGGTTCGCGTGGCGTGAGGACGCGGGCGTTCAACCCCAATCGCTGTCGGCGTCTACGCCGGAGGATCCGATCGCCCCATCTATCGAAGTATTTCACGGATCTGCTCGGGCTATTCGAATGGGTCCGTTTCGACGATCGTTCCCGAACGACACGTCTCCCCCCGTCGAAGATGCCCGGACTCCCTAACCGTTTGGAAGGCGTAGAGTCCCTGCGAGCAAGCCCCGGCAACTCCAGGAACTCCTCGGCGAGGGGGACGAACTCAACATCGTCTGCCACAACAACCCCGATCCGGATTGCCTGGCGAGCGCGCTCGCGCTGGGCCGGATCGCCGCCGAGGCTGGCATCGACGAGCGCAACATCCTCTACAGCGGCGACGTCTCCCACCAGCAGAACCGGGCGTTCGTCAACCTGATCGACGTCGACCTCAAACCGTTCGACCCCGCGGGGATCCAGGATCGGCCCGCGGGTTCGCTGCTCGCGTTCGTCGATCATTCGGTCCCGGGCGCGAACAACGAGGTTCCGGAGGGGACGCCCGTCGACGTCGTGATCGACCACCACCCGGCCGACGACGTCGACGCCCGGTTCGTCGACCACCGCGAGGAGATCGGTGGGGCCGCGACGATTCTCGTGGAGTACGTTCGTGCCCTCGACATCGAGCCCGACGACGTGCTTGCGACGGCACTCCTGTTCGCCATCCGCCGCGAGACGCTCAACTTCCTTCGCGGCGCGACCCGGGAGGAGTACGACGCGGCGGGGTACCTTCACGAGCACGCGGATCCGGAACTGCTCCGAAAGCTATCGACGCCGTCGGTCACCGGGGCGACCCTCGACGCCATCGCGACCGCGATCGGCAACCGCACGACGAAGGCGGCGACGCTCGTCTCCCACGTCGGCCGGACGACCGAACGGGACGCGGTCCCGCAGGCCGCCGACTACCTCGCGACGCTGGAAGGCGTCGAAACCGCCATCGTCTTCGGGATCGTCGACGAGGCGGTGCACCTCAGTGCACGGTCGTCGGACGCGCGCGTTCACGTCGGCAACGTGCTCAGGGAGGCGTTCGAGGACGTCGGCAGTGCCGGGGGCCACCACGACGTGGCGGGCGGCGAAATCCCGCTCGGCATCTTCGCCGACTTCACGACCGACGACGAAGGGTTCCTGGACAGCGTCGAGCAGGTCATTACCGATCGAATCTTCGACGAACTCGATCTCACCGACGAATCGGACGAGTAGCAGGACCGATCGATCGTCCGTCGACGGGATGCTCAGACCCGCGCTCGAATCTCGTCCCGGAGCGCGGCCGGCGTCTCGACGACGACATCCGCCGCCGACAGGTCCACGTCCTCGTCGGCCCCGGACCGATACCCGATCACCGTCATCCCCGCCCGGACGGCGGCCTCGACGCCGTGTTCCGAGTCCTCGACGGCGACGCAGTCCGCCGGGTCGACGTCCAGCCTGTCGGCCGCGTACTGGTAGACGTCCGGGGCAGGCTTGCCGCGTTCGACCGTCTCCGCGCTGATCACGGCGTCGAAGGCGTCGAGGTCGAACCGGTCGACGACGAGGTCGATCCACCCGTGGGGCGACGAGGAGACGATGGCCGTCAGGTGGCCCGCGGCGTGCAGGTCCGTCAGCAGGGATTCCACGCCCGGCAGCCGGTCCGCCTCCTCGGTGTAGATCTCCCTGGCGGTCCGGTCGAAGATCCCCAGGAAGGTCTCGCGATCGACCGTCACCGCGTAGTGGTCCGCCAGGTAGTCGTAGATCTCGCGGTAGTTCATCCCCGCGATCTCCGCGGGTTGCACCGGGCCGTCCTCCACCACCGTCGGGAAGATCTCCTCGCGTTCGCGCTCGACCCAGTAGTCCTCCGAGTCGACGAGCACGCCGTCCATGTCGAAGAGTACGGCGGTCATGGACGGACGGTTGCCGCACGCGGACAAAAGACCCGTCGAAGGCGGGAAGAGGTCATCCGTCGTCCGTCACGACCACGTCCTCGGCCGGCCGGTACTCGAGGATCGTCGCCACCTCGTCCGCGACGTCAGCGCCGAACTCCCGCTCCAGCAGATGCAGGGCGAGGTCGATCCCCGAGGTCACGCCGCCCGCGGTGAGAACGGTGCCGTCGTCGACCACGCGGGCGTCGACGGTCTCGGTATACTCCGCGAGCGGACCGATCGCGCTCCGGTGGGTCGTCGCCGGGCGACCGTCGAGGACGCCGCCGGCGGCGAGGACCATCGCGCCGGTGCACACCGAGGCCACCGTCGTCCCTGCCTCGTGGGCCTCGGCGACGATCGAGGGGAGCGTTCCACGATCGACCACGTCGCGGACGCCGCCGCCCTCGCTCCACCCGCCGCCGGGGACGACCAGTAGGTCCGGGTCCCCGAGGACGCCGTCGGGTTCGACGCGCAGGCCGTGACTCGCGGTCACGACCTCGGTCGGTTCGACCGTCACGAGGCCGACCGTCAGGTCCGCGCCGACCCGGGCGCCGTTCTCGAAGACCTCGTACGGCCCCACGGCGTCGAGTTCGTCGAACCCCTCGAACAGGACGATCTCGATGTCGAGCATGGACGGGTTTCGGGAGCCGGAAGGATATGGGTTCGCACCACACCCGTCAATGAAGTGCCCATTAGTGCTAAGTGGTACCGATCCGAATTTGTGCGTATGTGGCG
This sequence comes from Natronomonas sp., assembly GCA_047617305.1. GTDB lineage: Archaea > Halobacteriota > Halobacteria > Halobacteriales > Natrialbaceae > DATFIX01. The sequence continues at coordinate 5,457 of JBLGCL010000065.1, read as the reverse complement.
TCCCCGGGACGAGGGGGGATCAGTAACGTGTATCGCCTGCGGGGCGACCCTCGAACGATCCGCGGCACGCGAGTACGACAAGCACGGCGACCGGTGGGATCGCCGGGACAAGGAGTTCGAGTACCTCTGCAAGCCGTGTTATCGCGACCTCTGTCACCAGCCCCGTGATCGACTGGAGGACGTGCTCGTCGACGTCGACGCGGGGTCGGTCGATCGGGATGCGTTCTTCGAGCGCTTCGCACGGACCGTGGAGGACGAGCACGGCTCGATCGAGGAGTGAACGCGCAGCGACTGGCACCCTCTCCGTAGCGGCGATACGTTTTCCTTCCCGACCCCCGTAGCCGGCCGCATGTCGAAGGACGCCCAGGCGCAGGCCGGCACCACCGAGGGACAAGGGCCGGTCGAGATCGACGAGGAGATGGCCCGTCACCTGGAGAACAAGCGCGAGGAACTGTTCGAGAAGTTCGAGATTCCCGACGCCTTCCCCGACGAGGTCGTGGCGGAGGCCGAGCGCCGGACGGAGGACGTCCAGGCCGAGATCCAGGACGAGATCGACGAGCGCGAGGACCTCCGGGACATGACCACCTGGACGACCGACCCGATCGACGCCCAGGACTTCGACGACGCTCTCTCGATCGAGGAGCGCGAGGACGAGTACGTCCTGTGGGTCCACATCGCCGACGTCACCCACTACGTCACGCCCGACACCGAGATGTGGGAGGCGGCGAAGCGGCGGGCGAACACCGTCTACCTCCCGGCCTACACCGTCCACATGCTGCCGCCGATCCTCGCGGAAACGGTCTGTTCCCTCGTGCCCAACGAGGACCGACTCGCCCACACCGTCGAGATGCACCTCGACAAGGAGACGCTCTCCTACGAGACCATCGAGATCTACAAGACCGTCGTTCGCAGCGACGCACGCCTGACCTACACGCAGGCCGAGCGCCTGCTCGACGAACCGGAGACGGCGGGGGACCTCCTGGAGAACCCCGAGGTCGACCTCGCGGAGAAGACCGAACTCGTCTGGCAACTGGCCGACCGGATGCACGAGCAGCGCAAGGAGGACGGCTCGCTCGTCCTCAACCCGAAGCGGGACCGGGCGCACACGATCATCGAGGAGTGCATGCTCAAGGCCAACAAGGCCGTCACGCACGAACTCATGTGGAACCGTGGCGTCGAGGCGATGTACCGGGTCCACCCCCAGCCCAGCCCGGAGGAGTGGGACGAGGCCCTCCAGGAGATCCAGGAACTCGACGGCGTCTCGATCCCGGGCGACGCCTGGGACGACCCGCGAAAGGCCGTCAACGCCACGCTGGAACAGGCCCCCGAGCGCCAGCTGGACAAGATCCAGTGGGCCGTCATGAAGGTGATGCCGCGCGCCCGGTACATGAACGACCCCTTCGGGGGCCACCACGCCCTGAACTTCGAGATCTACGGGCACTTCACCTCGCCCATCCGCCGGCTGTCGGACCTGATCAACCACTGGATCGTCTACACCAACGACGTCCCCGAGAACCTCGCCGCGCTCTGTGACCGCGCCTCCGACCGCCAGCAGGACGCGGAGCAGTGCGAACGCGAATACAAGAAGTTCCTCGAGGAGGTCGGGCTTGATCCGGCGGCCGTCAACAACCGCGGCATCGAGGTCCTCGAGGAGGAGTAGCGTCCCCTCTTCGGCCGATCGTCGGGATATTCGGGGGTCGCTGGTGGGCCCGTCGCCGGTCGGTCAGTCGCCGATCGGTCCCGTCACTCGTCCGTCGAGACGAACGACTGGGGGATCGCGACGATATCGAAACTCCACGACCGACGGTGCTCGTGGTCGAAGCAACGGAAGGCATGGCAGGCCGGTGGTGGGTCGCTGGAACCCCGATCCCCCCATCGGCCATGTACATCTATGTGCTCATTTGGCATAGCTTTTTTCGATGTATTCGGACCTTTCGAGCGAGCGCCGCCCGCTCGCGACGGTCGATGGTATTCCTGAATTTTCAATTATCGTATATTTGGCCGTCGCACTAAAGACCGGTGACCGAGAAGGGGGATCAAATGCGCGTTCGAAACCCGGCCACCGACGATGCGGCCGTTTCATCCGTCATCGCAGTGGTGTTGATGGTGGCACTTACCATCGTTCTCGCGGCGAGCGTCGGCGTCTTCGTCCTGGGGATCGGACAGGAGGCGACGAACCAGGCGGACACCCCGAAGGTGAAGTACGCGACGGAGTACGTGAACGAGTCCGGCTCCGACGCCACCCTCTCGATAACGGTAAAGGGTGGGGACACGGTGAAGGCAGCCAATCTGGAGGTCATCATCGACGGGACGACGGCCTGGAAAGGTGGAGCGGCCCAGTCCAATTTCACGAGTACCTCGAATTGGAGTTCGGAGGTCAAGAGCGGCGACACGCTGACGCTCGACGCGAACCACGAGGACCTACAGGACGGCGACCGCCTCATGATCGTCTGGAGGAAGGGCGACGCGTCAACGATCCTCCTCGATCGGACGATCTGACCGCTCCCAGTGAAATGCCCTCTATCGACCGCTTCGGTGTCGCGGACGCCCGTGCCTCGACGACCGCGCTGACGGAACTCGCGATGACGGTCGTCGCCCTCGTGGCCGTCCTGATCGTCGGACTCGTTCTCTTCGACGTCCTCTGGTCCGGCCTGGAACTCGTCGAACGGATCCTTCGGTTCCTTCCGGGCGTCCAGCCCCCCTGAACTCCCCTGAACTTCCCATTTCCAGGTTCCCACCGATCGGCGCGGAACCTCGAAACGATTATCGGGGTCCGCCCGGGATTTCCGGGTATGCTACGGGTCGGTATCAACGGTTACGGCACGATCGGCAAGCGCGTCGCCGACGCGGTCAGGGCCCAGCCAGACATGGACGTCGCGGGCGTCGCGAAGACCCGCCCGAACTTCGAGGCGGAGGCGGCCGTCGAGAACGGCTTCCCGCTGTACGCGGCCATCGAGGACCGGATGGACCAGTTCGACGAGGCCGGGATCGACATCGCGGGTACCGTCGAGGAACTGATCCAGGAGAGCGACGCGATGGTCGACGCCACCCCGTCGGGGATCGGCGCGGAGAACGCCGAACTCTACGAGGAGTACGACACGCCCGCGCTGTTGCAGGGCGGCGAGAGCCACGACGCCGTCGACGTGAGCTTCAACGCCCGGTCGAACTACGACGAGGCGCGCGACGCCGACCTCGTCCGGGTCGTCTCCTGTAACACGACGGGGCTCTCGCGACTGGTCGCACCCCTCGAGGAGGCGTACGGCATCGACAAGGTGCGCGCGACGCTCGTTCGCCGCGGCGGCGACCCCGCCCAGACCGGTCGCGGCCCGATCAACGACATCCTCCCGGACCCGGTCACGCTGCCCTCGCACCACGGCCCGGACGTGAAGACCATCTTCCCCGACCTCGACATCGACACGCTCGGGCTGAAGGTCCCGGCGACGCTGATGCACATGCACTCGATCAACGTCACCCTCGAGACGGCCCCGAGCGCCGACGAAGTCCGCGAACTCCTGGCGGGCGAGGAACGCACCTTCCTGATCCCCGAGCACATGGACGTCGACGGCGCGGGCAAACTCAAGGAGTTCGCGCTGGACCGGGGCCGACCGCGGGGCGACATCTGGGAGAACGCCATCTGGAGCGAGTCGATTTCGATGGAAGGCAACGACCTCTATCTCTTCCAGGCCATCCACCAGGAGTCGGACGTCGTCCCCGAGAATATCGATGCCCTCCGGGCGGTCACCGGCCAGGCCGACCGCAAGGAGAGCATGGAGACGACGAACGAAGCGCTCGGGATCGGCCTCTGAGGGCCCGAACGAGCCTCGCGATTGCCATCCCTTCGAGGACGTCGTCGACTGGTCCACGAGGCGTTGATTTCGGACGGACCTAGGTGCATCTACCGGAGGGTAGTGCGTGCGTATCGGCCTCCACTGTCAGACCACGCGTGAACTAACACTACTGGCGGACCGTCTCCAGTCCGATAACACCGGAGATCCGCTCCGCTCCGCTCGAATGAACCACATACGTCTCCCAACTGTCTGGTGGGTCCATCAATTCGGACCATCAACTGCGGTTTGGAAAAACGTGCCGGAGAGACAGAAAAGTCTCTAGGAGACACTCTCTGTAGGTATCGATTCGCCCCGTGCTGACTGACGGGTGCGCGAACGGTTCGACGACGTCCCCCACTACGCGGGGCGTCGGAAGGGTTTTGGAGGCCGCCGCCCCTATCGTCGGATATGCGCCGCGACGACCGCGACGACCGCGACGACCCCTTCGACGACATCTTCCGCGAGATCGAACGGATGATGAACGAGATGATGGGCGGCGACTTCGACATCCAGATGGAATCCGAGGCCAGCAGTCGCGCTAGCACCGACACCCACGTCGACGTCCAGGAGTACGACGACGAGATCCGCGTCGTCGCCGACATCCCGGGCGTCGAGAAGGAGGACATCACGCTCAAGTGCGACGGCAAGGCGCTGACGCTCCGCGCCGAGGGCGAGCGCCGTAGCTACGACGAGCACGTCTCCCTGCAGACCGCCGTCGACGAACACTCCGCCAGTGCGACCTACAACAACGGCGTCCTCGAGGTCGTTCTCGAGAAGACCGACGACTCCGCGGACATCGACATCGAGTGATCGAGCGCGTCGAACGCGTCGCGGTCGGCCTCGTTCTGCGGTCTATCGCCGTTTCCGCGACCGAATCAGCCCCGCCAGTCGGTCGTAGAAGCCGGGTTCGTACTTCGTGGCGGCGTCGACGGTCGGCCGGGCGTTCGTCTCGGTGACGACCGTCCGGTCGTCGGTCGCCAGGAGGTCGACGCCGAGGAAGTCGATCTCCAGGACGCCGGCCGCGCGCTCGACCAGGTCGTGACGGTCGTCCTCGAGGGCGACGCCCGTCGCCTCGGCGCCGCGATGGACGTTGTGCTTCCAGCGGTCGGGGTCCCCGACGTCTCCCCCCGTGCGGCCCGGGACCTGACGTTCGACCGCCCCAGCGTACTCGCCGTCGAGGACCATCGCCCGGTAATCCCTGGCCCCGGGAAGGAACTCCTGCAGGAGGAACGACTTGTCCCCGGTCGCCCGATAGTCGTGGACCAGATCGATGTAGTCACAGACCCCGAGCAGCGAGTCCGGGTCCTCGGCCCTGGTGACCCCGGTGCCCCGGGTCGTGGAGTTGGGTTTGACGACTACCGGATAGCCCACGCGGTCGGCAGCCGCCAGTATCTCGTCCTCCTCGACCGGCGACGAGAGCATGACGGTCTCCGGAACCGGGATCCCGGCCCGATCGAGGCGGGCGACGACTTCGGCCTTGTTGCGAGAGGTCAGCACCGCCTCCCGGCCGTTCACCCACGGGACGTCGAGGGCGGCGTCGAGGACGGCCCCCTCCATGAGCCGGCTGGGGTACACGAAGCCGACGTCGATCGAGCCGGGCTCGATCCCTGCTGCCGCGTCGCCGGACAGT
>JBLGCL010000064.1:0-14539 GCA_047617305.1 Natronomonas sp. | reverse complement strand
GGTGACCGGCGAACCGGACGTGGGTGGGCCGATGGGCGACGCAACCGTCGAACCGTCGGAGGCCCCCGACGGGGACTCGGCCGTCGACAAACTGTTCGATCGACTCGACACCCGCGACGAGGAGATCGACGACCTCGACGACCGGGTGACCGCCCTCGTCGACGACCTGGCTGACCTCGAGTCGTCCGTCGATGCCCTGGACGAGAGTGTCGCCGACCTCGACGAGGCTGCGGCCACGGAAGGGGACCTCGAGGCGGTGCGGGACGCGATCGACGCCCTTCGCGAGGACCTCTCGTCGGTCGAGGCCGACGCCGCCGACGCGGCCGCCCTCGACGACCTCGAAGGGACGGTGGGCGAGGTGCGAACCCGAGTCGGGCGGATCGAGGAGGAACTCGACGACGAGGTCGGGAACGTGCGGAACCAGGTCGACGCCGTCGAGGAGGCAATGGAAGGGATCGAGGGGCAGGTCGAGACGGTCGCGGCAGACGTCGAGAATGTCGAGTCCGAGGTCGATGACCTCGCGACGGACCTCGACGCCGCGCGGACGGCCGTCGACGGGATCGAAACGGAGGTGGCCGACGTGTCCTCGACGATCGAGGCCGTGGAAACGGACGTCGAGTCCGTAGCGGACGGCGTCGACCGTCTGGACGGGGAACTCGATGCCGTCGCGGAGGACGTCGACGAGGTGCGGGAATCGGCGTTCGAGGTCGAATCCCGCGTCGACGGTCTCGCCGACGCGGTCGAGACGGCCGACGCCGAGCGGGACGCGCTGGAAGCCCGGGTCGACGGGACCGAGGACGAGCTGGACGCCCTGTCGGGCGACGTGGCGGTGCTGGAGGAGGACCTCGACGACCTCGCGAGCACGACCGCCGACGCCACGGCGCTGGCGGAGGCCACGGACGCCCTCGACCGGTTGGACGACCAGGTCGACGCGCTCCGGGAACGACTCGACGCCCTCGACGACGCGGCTGCACGGCGGGAAACCGTCGAGGCTGTCGAGGACCGGCTCGACGCCGTCGCGAGGGACGTGGAGACGGCGAGCGAGGAGGTCGAGGCCCTCTCGGAGCGGACGGCGACGTCGGACGCCATCGACGAGGTTCGGGAGCGACTCGACGCGCTCGAGGACCGGATGGACGAGACGGTCGACGCCCCCGCGAGTCGTGCCGACGATCTCGACGAACGACTCGCCGCGGCCGAACGGGGCCACGCAACGACGGCGGCGCTGGCCGACGTCGAGGACCGAATCGACGAGGTGACGGCGCGGCTGGAACGGGTCGCGGACCTCGCCGACCGCGTCGATGCACTCGAGGAACGGACTCCCGACGAGTCCGACCTCGAGGCCCTCCACGATCGGGTCGAAACCCTCGCCGACGAGACGGCCGACTCCGCGGCCCTCGAACGGATGGAGGATCGCCTCGCGGAGCGACCCGACGCCGATGATCTGGCCGACGTCCGGGCGTCGGTCCGGGACCTTCGCGAGCGCGTCGACTCGCTACCCGACGCCGTGGCGAGCGAGGAGGCCATCGACGAACTGGGCGAGGAACTCGAAGCACTCGGCCGGACGGTGTCGGAGATCCGCGATGACCTCGACGACGTTGACGGGACCGTTCGCGACCTCCGAAGTGCCGTGGACGACGTCCCCGCTGACCCGGCCAGCACGGAGGACGTAGCTTCGGTCGAGGAGGACGTGGAGTCGGTCGAGGAGTCCGTCGAGGCGGTCGCGTCGGTTCGCGACTCGCTCGATGATCTCGAATCGTTACGGGACAGGGTCGAGGATCTCGACTCCGAGATCGCGTCGGTCCAGGAAGCGGCCTCGGCGGCACAGGACGTCGACGAATCGGCTGCAGCGGCCGAGACGCCGGTCGTGGTGCCGCTGCTCGCCGGCGGCGCCGGTGCCGGGTTCGTCGGGGGTGCCGTGGCCGTCCTCAGCGGTCAGGGTCCCGTCGGCGGTGCGGCGCTCATTATCGGGATCCTTCTGCTCGTTGGGGCCGTCGTGCTGACCCAGTAATCGGAACGGCGAGGTCGTCGATTCCCTCGAATCCGCCCCCGTCAGCAACTTTAAGTCCGCGAAGTTCCTGGCTTCGACCATGGCCGCCCACGGCCGTCGAGCCCTGCGGGACCTGTTCGACGAGTCGCCGACGCCCCACATCGCTCACCCTCCACGGACCCACCATCGAGACTTCTACGTGGCCACCGACGGGTCGTTTCGCGAGCGCGGTGGCGGGCTGGGCGTCGTCATCGAAACGCGTGACGGCACCAGGGTCACTCGCGTGGCGCTCGAGGACGCGCCGCCGAACAACAACGTCGCCGAGTACCGCGCGCTTCACCTGGGCCTGGACGTGCTCGCGGCCCGCGTCCCCGCCGAGGCCAGCGTCGGCATCCTGCTCGATCACGACGACCTCGCCGCAAAGGTGAACGCGACGGTCCTGACCCCGGCCGATGCGGACTGGACCGTGTCGAACGACGTGACGGTCCCGGCGGCGAGCGCCAACCACTGGCGCGGTATCCGGGCCCGGGTCGAGGGCTTCGGCGAGGTCCGGGCGGCGCGCATCCGGAGCGACCGGAACCCCGCCCACCCGCTGGCCAATGCCCCCGAGGAATACGCCCACGTCAACCGCGAACCGGCCCGATGCGTCCGCTCCGACGACCTCGAGGACCCGGGCGTCGAGACGACCGAGGAGGGGTATCCGCCGCCGTCCCGGGCCGACCGTCACGCGGGGGACTGACGCGCTCCTCGGGATTCTTCGGCGGCCTGCCTTCCTGAGGATACCTGTCGCTGGATCGTTACGGGCGGGAGCGCGGTTCGGTGGCCGGTCGTCGAACTGGTGACGGAGGTGGCCGTCGAACGGACGGCCCCCGTGGTGACGTGTCGTCCGAATGAATACCGGCGCGAAGGTCAATCAGTCGACCTCGGCCTTGCGCTGGGCGTCGACGACGGCGACCGCGGCCAGGTTGACGATCTCCTTGACCTCGTCGCCGCGCTGGATGACGTGGACCGGCTTGTCCATGCCGACGAGCATCGGGCCGATGGCTTCGGCGCCACCCAGCCGCTGGAGCAGTTTGTAGCCGATGTTGCCGGCCTCCAGGTTCGGGAAGATAAGGACGTTGGCGGGTTCGTCGAGGTCGGAGAAACCGTAGGTGCCGTTCAGGATGTCCCCGACGACGGCCGTGTCGGCCTGCATCTCGCCGTCGACGGAGAAGTCGACCGCTGGATCCTCGCGGAGCCGTCTCGCCGCTTCCCGGGGTTTGCGGGTGCCCTGATTGTCGACGCTCCCGAAGTTGGAGTACGACAGCAGGGCGACCCGCGGTTCGACGTTGAACCGTCGGGCGAGCTGGGCCGTCTGCTTGGCGACCTCTTCGAGCACGTCCTCGTCGGGGTCGAGGTTGACCGTCGAGTCCGCGACGAACAGCACCCGGTTCCCGACGGTCAGCATGTAGACGCCGGCGGCGTGCTCGTTCCCCTCGCTGGTGCCGATGACCTCCAGGGGCGGCCGGAGCGCGGTGGGGTAGTGATGGGTCAGCCCGGTCACGAGGGCGTCGGCGTCCCCGTGCTCGACCATGGCGCTCCCGAAGTAGTTGGGATCGTTCCAGACGAGGTCGTCCGCCTCGGTACGTGTGATCCCCTTGCGCTTGCGCTTCCGGTAGAGCACCTCGGCGTACTCGTCGGTACAGTCACACTCGTGGGGATTCACGACCTCGGGGTCGAACTCGAGGCCGAGGTCGGTGCGGACCGCGTCGACCTCGTCCGGGTCCCCGATCAGGACGGGTTCGGCCAGGCCCTGGTCCTTCAACTGGAAGGCCGCCCTGACCATCTTCTCGTCGTCCCCGTCCGCGAGGGCGATCCGCTTGGGGTCGGACTTGGCCTTGTTGTAGACCACGCGCATCATCTCGCGGGACTTGCCCAGGCGGGCCTCGAGTTCCTCGCGGTAGTCCTCGAGGTCGAGGTCGCGCCTGGCGGCCCCGGACTCTATCGCCGCCTCGGCGACCGCCGGGGCGACGTCGAAGAGCACCCGCGGGTCCAGCGGTTTTGGAATGATGTAGTCGGGGCCGAACTGCAGGGGCTGGTCGCCGTAGGCCTTCACGACCTCGTCGGGGACGTCCTGTTTGGCGAGGTCGGCCAGCGCCTGGGCCGCGGCGACCTTCATCTCCTCGTTGATGTCGGTCGCCCGGACGTCGAGCGCGCCACGGAAGAGGAACGGGAACCCGAGGACGTTGTTGACCTGGTTCGGGTAGTCCGACCGGCCGGTCGCCATGATGACCTCGTCCTCGCGGGCCGCCTTCGCCTCGTCGTATTCGATTTCGGGGTCCGGGTTGGCCATCGCGAAGATGATCGGGTTGTCGGCCATCGACCGGACCATCTCCTGGCTCACGATGCCCCCGACCGAGAGGCCGACGAACACGTCGGCCTCCACCATGGCGTCGGCGAGGTCGCCCTCGGGGACGTCACTGGCGAATTCGGCCTTGTACTCGTTGAGTTCGCCCGCTTCGGCCCGGGCTTCGGTAATGATGCCGTCCGAGTCACACATCGTGATGTTCTCACGGCGGGCGCCGAGCGACTCGTAGAACTTGGCGGTGGCGAGGGCGCTCGCGCCGCCTCCGGAGAAGACGATGTCGAGGTCGGGGGGGTCCTTGCCGGCGATCTCGACCGCGTTCAGGAGGGCCGCTCCGGAGATGATCGCCGTCCCGTGCTGGTCGTCGTGGAACACCGGGACGTCCATCCGCTCGCGCAGGCGGTCCTCGATGACGAAACACTCGGGCGCCTTGATGTCCTCCAGGTTGATCCCCCCGAAGGTGGGTTCCATCGCCGCGACGGACTCGATGAAGGCGTCGGGATCCTCCAGATCCAACTCGACGTCGAACACGTCGATGTCCGCGAAGCGCTTGAAGAGGACGCCCTTGCCCTCCATGACCGGTTTCGAGGCCGTCGCCCCGATGTCCCCCAGGCCTAGGACGGCACTGCCGTTGGAGATGACGCCCACGAGGTTCCCCTTCGCCGTGTAGGTGTACGCCTCGTTTGCGTCTTCGTCGATCTTCCGGCACGGCCCGGCCACGCCGGGCGAGTACGCCAGGCTCAGGTCGCGCTGGGTGTTCGTCGGTTTGGTCGTCGCGATCTCGATCTTCCCGGCTGGTTCGGATCGGTGATAGTCGAGTGAGTCTTCCTCGAGTCCCATGAATGTTCGTAGTTCGACGGGGAATGACTAAAAGGATACGTCGCAGGTAATCGCCGACTACTGGTGATCGACAGGTTCGAGACGGCGTTCTGATTAGTAACCGTCAACTATCATTCACAGTTGGCTTTCAGTCACGCGGAATGAGTCACCGCGTATTTTACTTTCGTAACCATCAGTCTCGGAATAGTATCTGAAGAGGGAAACGCTCAAACGTCAGTCTCGCCTATTCGAAGAACGTATGAGTGGTGACAACACGCGTTTCAACCGGCGAACGTATCTCAAACTAACCGGCGCGAGCGGGGTCGCGATGATGACGGCAGGTTGTCTTGGCGATCTCACGGGAGGGGGAGGAGACGATATGACTATTGTCGCTGGGACGGCGCCCGGATTCCCGCCGTTCGAGATGAAGGAAGGTGGCGAACTCGTGGGGTTCGACGTCGACCTGCTCGAAGCAGTCGTCGAGGAAACCGACTACACGCTCAAGAGCTGGAACGAATACGAATTCAAGACGCTGATCCCCTCGCTGGCGAACAACAAGATCGACGTTATCGCGGCGGCGATGACGATCACCGACGAGCGCGACGAGAAAATCGACTTCACGGATCCGTACTACAGCGCGGACCAGGGGATCCTCGTCCGCACAGGCGGGGACTTCCAGCCGTCACAACTGGACGATCTGTCGGGCCACGACGTGGGGGCCCAGCAGGGAACCACCGGAGAGAACGTCGTCAAAACCCAGCTGATCGAGAAAGGGAAACTCAAATCGAGCAAATACAACAGCTACGGTAACTACGTCCTCGCGGTCAAGGACCTGCAGAACGGAAACATCGACGCACTCGTTCTGGACACGCCGGTCGCGAAAACGTTCTCGGCGCAGCGTCCCGTCTCGATCGCGTTTGAAATAACGACCGGTGAAAACTACGGGTTCGGTGTCCAGACCAATGACGACGACCTCACGGAGGCGCTGAACAGTGGGCTCTCCGCAGTCAGGGACAGCGGAAAGTACGAGGAAATCACGACGAAGTGGTTCGCCTCCGAATAGCCCGGAGGTCAGTACTTATGGACCCGTCGTTAACGCCCGTCTTATCCGGTCGTTTGGGGTCACACGTGGGCCCCCTCCAGATGACGGACTGGGAATTCATCTGGAGCCAGCGTTGGTATATCCTCGGCGGCCTGTGGATCACGATCAAGCTCACCGTCGCCAGCATTCTCCTGGGCTTTTTGGCCGGATTCCCGGGGGGTGCGATCGAAGTGTACGGTGGGAAGATCTCGTCGGGGCTCGTCTCGGTCGTCGGCGTGGTACTTCGGGGTACCCCCATTCTGGTCATCTTCATCTTTACCTACTTCGTGTTCCCGATCGGCAGCGCGTACATGGCTGCCGTCGTCGGTCTGGGGCTCCGAAGTGCCGCCTATCAGACGCAGATCTTCAGGGGTGCACTCCAGAGCGTGAGCGGCGGCCAGATGGAAGCGGCCCGGGCGATCGGTCTGACGAAACTGAAGTCGATCGTGCACGTCGTCGTTCCCCAGGCACTTCGCCGAAGTATTCCGGGGTTCCAGAACGAGTTCACGATCGTTCTCAAGGACACGTCGATCGCGTTCGCGATCGGCCTGTCCGAACTGATCGCTCGATCGTACGACATCTTCACGACGCCGGGGCACACGACCGCCGTCACCGAGATAATCCTCTTGGTTGCCGGGATGTACTTCGTCCTGACGTTCACGACGAACCGCTCGTTGGATTACCTCAACGAACTGTACGCGATTCCCTCGGGTGAAGAATAATGAGTGAGGAAACGACAGACTCCGAGAAATTGCTACGAGTAGAGGAGGTTTACAAGAACTTCGGCGACGAGGAGGTCCTCCAGGGTGTCAGTTTCACCATGGACGAGGGAGACGTGGACGTCGTCATCGGTCCCAGCGGGAGCGGGAAGTCGACGATGTTGCGATGCATTAATCGTCTGACCGAGATCGACGACGGCGACATCTATCTGGACGACGAGTGTGTCACGGCCCCCGACTACGACGTGAACGCGCTCAGGCGGGAGGTCGGCATGGTCTTTCAGGACATCAACCTCTTCGCCCATCTCACCGCGCGCAAAAACGTGACCCTCGGGCTCAGGCGTGTCCAGGGAATGGACCAGGAAGCAGCCCGTGAGAAGGCAATGCAGCACCTGGAAGAGGTCGGTCTGGGCGATCAGGCGGACTCCTATCCCGCCGAGATGTCCGGTGGACAGAAACAACGGGTCGGGATCGCCCGGGCACTGGCGATGGATCCGAAGTTGATGCTGTTCGACGAACCGACCAGCTCGCTCGACCCCGAACTCACCGGGGAAGTTCTGGAGGTCATGCGTGACCTCGCCGACGAGGGCATGACGATGCTGGTCGTTACACACGAGATGGAGTTCGCCCAGTCCGTCGCGTCCGACATCGTGTTCCTTGACGACGGCGTCGTTCAGGAGCACGGTCCGCCCCAACAGCTCTTCGAAAACCCCGAGAAAGAACGCACCGCAGAGTTCCTCGAACGGATCACCGCGGAAGAGGAGGAGGAGGCCCCCGCATAACCATGGCGACCACAGCCCGGAAGCAGGGCGAAACGGGAACTGGATTCTCCTTCGGGCGGGCGGGCACCGTTCTGGCCTGGGCAGCGTACGTTGTCTTCTGGGGCTGGGTGTTTTTGCGATGGCTCAACAACTGGATCCTCCCGCCGGGTATCGGAGTAAAACCGAGCGAGTCGTTCCTCGATCCGGCGATGATAGAACCCGTTTCCAGTTCGCTTGCGTTCGCGGTCGAGTATCTCCCGACCCTGGCGACCGGCATCTGGTATACGATCATTCTGACGGTGGTCGGTATTATCCTCGGCTTCGTGATCGCCGTTCCGCTCGCCGTCGCCCGAGTGTACGGCAAATATACCAGGTATCTTTCCCTGGGGTACATCGAACTGATTCGGGGGACGCCCCTGCTCGCCCAGCTGTTCGTCCTCTATTACGGGCTGCCGCTGACGACGTGGATTCGAAACCTCCCGCTGGTCGATCAGGGAATCGTTCCTGGTCAGGCGTTCTGGGTCGCCATCATCGGGTTCACGATCAACAGCGCCGCCTATCAGGGCGAGTACATTCGATCGGCGCTGATCAGCATCGAATCGGGACAGATGACGGCTGCGAGAGGGATCGGTCTGTCCCGGCTCGAGTCGATCAGGTACGTCATCCTGCCACAGGGCCTTCGGTACGCCATCCCTGCCTGGTCGAACGAACTGGTGTATCTGATCAAGTATTCCTCGCTAGCCTCGTTCATCACCGTGGACGAACTGTATAACGTGGCGGGCGCCGTGGCGGCGGAGAACTTCGCGTACACCGGGATATTCACGCTCGTCGCAGTATTCTATCTCGGCATCGTCATCACGGCCTCGAACTTCATGGATTGGGTCGAGACGCAAGTCAGCATCCCCGGCATCGGGCAGCGGCAATCACAGTAGTTCCAGGGCCCTCCTGACCGGGGATCGATTCCAGCGCAACTGTTTCGAACCGTTGAAGTCGCACGACCATGACGTTTAAGATAGATGACCGATCGGGGGTTCGATCTCGACGACCGCGTCGCCGATGGAGACGGGAGTCGTCTCACGCCGGCCGACCACGTCGGTGCCCGCGCCCGGTTCGCACCCGATCCACACGGCGGGGTACCGGTCCTCGACGGCGAAGCGGTTCTCGTGTTTGCCTCGCACAACTACCTGGGGCTAGCCACGGACGACCGGGTCCACGAGGCGGCGTCGGCCGCCGCCGAGGTCGTCGGTAGCGGCGCCGGTGCATCGCGCCCGACCGTCGGGGACACGATGGTCCACTGGGATCTCGAACGATTGCTCGCCGACGTCCACGAGAGCGAACGGTCCCTGGCGTTTTCCTCCGGGTACGCCGCGAACATGGGGACGATCGTCGCGCTCGCCCCGGACGTCGTTTTCGCCGACGAACACGTCCATCCGAGCGTCGTCGACGGGATTCGGCTGTCCGGGGCCGAACTCGTCAGGTACGATCACCTGAACCCGCGCGATCTCTGGGAACGCATGAACGATCGGGCGGACCGAACCGGCGAATCCTGGCTGGTCGCGACCCAGTCGGTGTTCGCGACCGACGGGAACGTGGCGCCGGTTCGGACGCTGTGTGACGTCGCCGAGGAACACGGCGCCTGGATCCTGGTCGACGAGGCGCTCGCGACCGGGCTCTACCGCGACGGGGGAGGGGTGATCCAGGCGGAAGACGTCGCCGACAGGGTGCACGTCCAGACGGGGTCGCTCGGCCAGGCCCTCGCCAGTCAGGGCGGGTTCGTGGCGGGGTCGTCGGCGCTCGTCGACCACCTGTCGCGGGCCGCCCGCCCGTTCGTGCACTCGATCGGGCTGACGCCTTCGGCAGCGGCGGCGGCGAGCGAGGCGCTGCACGTCGCCCGTCACGAGGACGTCCGCGATCGGCTCTGGTCGAACGTCCAGCGACTGCGGGACGGGCTCCGGTCGATGGGCTACGCCGTGGGGGGCGAGTCACAGTTGCTCCCGATCGACCTCGACGATCCGGCGGCTGCAGACGAATTCGCGGCCGCCGTGCGCGAGCGCGGCGTCGTCGTCTCGCCCGGGCCACGATCGCCGGCCGAGCGGGATCGAAGCCGGGTCCTGGTGATCCCCACGTCGACGCACTCCCCGGAAGACGTCCAGGCCTGCCTGGACGCCTGCTACGAGGTCGGCCACGAACTCGGCATTCTTTGATCGCTGTCTCGAATCCGGTCGTTACGTAAAGTCGCCGAGGCCTGACTGTGCGTCGTCGTTCGCCGCTTTCTCGGTGCGGTCATCGCTGTCCCCTTCCCTCGTCGCCCCATCGTCGCCATCGCCGGCCACCGATTCGTCGCTCGAACCGTCGTCGTCCGAGTCGGCCAGCGTCAACTGGGCGTCGTCGCCGTCTTTGGCCTCCTCGTTCGTCGGTCCGTCGTCGTCCTTGTTCGCTGCGTCAAGGTTTCGCGCGCCCTCGAACGCCGATCCGGCGTGTGACTCGATCGCCGCGTCCCGGCGGTCCCGGGCCTCCTCGACGATCGACTGGACTTTGTTGGTCGATTCGCCCGACCCGGTGACGAAGCTGACCTCCTCCGTGTCGAGGTCGTAGGCGGCGGCCATCCGGACGGTCAGTTCGCGATCCCGGCAGTGGTGGGTCATCGCGGAGAGGTACGGGAGCACGTCGCGCCTGGCGGTCGCCAGATTCGTCCCGGCCCGTTCGGCGATCTTCCGGGCGATTTCGTCGCGGGTTTCGCGAGTGCCGCGGGTGCGCCCCAGTTTCGACCAGTAACTCGGCGGGCCGTAGCGCGTCCACCCGCCCTTGTCCCCCCGGCGGGCCGCCGCCACGCCGGCGGTCATGTTGTCGGCCGCGTACCGCCAGTACGAGTAGTCCTGGGTGGCCCGGACGCGGCCCAGCCACCGGTCGGCCCGGGACAGGGAATCGAAGGCGTCCGCGAGTTCCGGCCCGTGGTAGTCCTTCGGGACGTTGTCCTCGATCCAGTTGATCAGGTCGTCCGGCGTTTCGTCCACGTCGTAGGAGGCTGTCAGGGCTTCCTCGGCGTCCGCCTCCTTGATCACGATGTCCAGGAAGTCGAAGATCCCTTCCGTCCGGTCGCGTTCGCCGGTCACCACGTCGTCCTCGGTGATGCGGTCGCGCCCCTCCGCGGCCGCCTGCAGGTCGTTGATGGCCGACCTGAGGTCGCCGTCGGTCCGCTCGGCGATCGCCTCCAGCGCCGCCGACTCGAACTCGACGCCCTCCTTGCGGCAGACGTCCCGCAGGACCGGCACGATCGAGCGCGCCGAGACGTCGCGGAACTCGATCTCGCGGCAGGCGTTCCGGAGCCCCTTCGACATGTCGTAGTAGTCGTTGGCGATCAGCACCATCGGCTGGCTGGCCTCCTTCACCAGCCCGGTGATCGCCCGAGTCCCGCCCCGGTCGTGCGTCCCGTGGACGTTGTCGGCCTCGTCGAGGATGATCAGCCGCCGCCCGGACTCCCCGGCGGTCAGGGTGCCGGACTTGGCGGCCTCGCCCGCCACCCGCTCGATGACGTCGGCGGTGCGCTGGTCGGAGGCGTTGAGTTCGATCGTCGGCCAGCCGAGGTCGCTGGCCAGCGCGTGCGCGGCCGAGGTCTTGCCGACGCCCGGCGCGCCGTGCAGGATGGCCGCCTCGCGGTGGTCGTCCCAGGTTTCGGCCCACTCGCGGAGGCTGTCCCGGGCCGTGTCGTTGCCTCGGACCTCCGCCAGCGTCGACGGGCGGTACTTCTCCGTCCAGTCCATACACATCACGTTCGGCGGGTGGCGCGTTTAGTGGTTGCGGACGGTCCCTCGTCCGGAGGTCACGAGTGCGTGTGACGAGGACCCACGAAAGGGTCATCAACGTCCAGCCGTGCTTGTACGATATGGACTATACCATACAAAAGCGAGTCGACGGCGACTTCGACGACGTCATCGAGCGAACGACGGCGGCCCTCCAGGACGAGGGGTTCGGCATCCTCAGCGACATCGACTTCGGTGCGACCTTCGAGGCCAAACTCGACCTCGACGAGGAGTATCGCAACTATCGCGTCCTTGGCGCGTGCAACCCCGAACTCGCCCGCCAGGGCCTCGACGAGGAGATCGACCTCGGGGCGTTGCTCCCCTGCAACGTTGCCGTCTACGAGACGGACGAGGGTGACGTGATGGTCAGCGCGGCTGATCCGAAACGACTCCTCGGCCTCGCGGAGAACCCCGACGTCGACTTCGTTTCCGAGGAAGTCACCGACAGGTTCGAGCGAGTCCTCGACGAACTGTAATCGATCAGGCCCTCGTTTCTGTGGCTGCCGATCGTGACCGAGTAGAGTCGTTCCGGACTGCTGACGATCGGTATCGGGTAACGTGATAGGCAGGCTGATCGAACGATGACCCATGAGCCTCGTCACGGCACTCCTGGTCTTCGTGGTCGGACTGGTCTCGGGCACGGTCGTCCGCTGGGTCGCCAGCCTCGCTGCCATCGTCGCGTTCGTCCTCGTCCTGCTCGGCGTCACGTCCATCGAGGTCCCCCTCGTCGGCCACGTGCTCGACCACTACTACCTCGGCAACGAACTCCTGTTCCTCTCGGGGTTCCTCTTCGGGATCGACGCCAAGAAGACGACAACGGTGGTGGAACGCCGGTAACAGAATTGAGGGCTACCGGCCATGTCCGGTAGCCTTATTTACCACTCGACAAAGATCCGGGCATGAGCCTCCACGAGGCGTCGTTCCGGGTCCGCCACGAGTGTCCCTACCGGGAACTCTCGGAGGCGTACCCGGACGTCACGATTCGGGAGTGGTACCTGGACGACTGCCAGGTGCTCGAAATCACGTCGACGACGGCTCCGACGGACGAACTGCTCGACGAGATCCGGCGCCTCGGGACCGTGTTACACCAGTCGGCCGACGCCGACGGGGTGCACGTGGTGACCCGGTCCTGTCTCTGCACGCTCGAAGGGTCGCTGATCGACCGGTTCGAGGAGTACGACTGCCTCTACCAGCCCCCGACCGTCCACCGACAGGGCTGGGAACACTACACCGTCGTCGCGTTCGACGAGAGCGACGTCCGCGCCCTCCTGCGCGACCTGGACGCGGACCGGAACGTCGAGGTGCTCTCGAAGACTGCCGTCGACGAACGCCGGATCCCCCACAGCATGCTCGCGCCGGTCGATAGCCTGTTCGACGACCTGACAGACCGCCAGCTCGCGGCGCTCCGGCTCGCGCTCGACGCCGGGTACTACGAACAACCGCGGCGGACGTCCATCCGGGACCTCGCGGACCGGACGTCGGTCTCGCGGTCGACGTTCGAGGAACACCTGCGCAAGGCCGAGAACAAGCTCCTCTCGGGTGCGGGACAGTTCCTCCGCTTGCTGACGGCCGACGCCTCGGCTGATCCCCTCGGAGTCGGGACGGAAGGCGATCCCGCGCCGGAGACCACGGCGGATTGAACTCGACCGTTTCGGACGTCCAGGGCACCCGATAGCCACGAGCGGTTGCCGGTTCAGCCGATCGTGAGCACCTCGTCGCCGTCCTCCACGACCTGCAGACAGTCGCTCATGCCCGCCCGTGGCCGGAGGTCGTCCGCCTCCATGTCCCGCGAGTCGAGGCAGGTCCCGCACGCGAGGAGGTCGCCGCCCTCGTTGACGTACTTGCGCATCACGCCGTGGGGGTTGAACTTCTCGTGTTCGAGGTCGGGGGCTTCGACGCCGTCCCCGAGCAGGAACGTCTCGACGCTGTGGCCCGCATCGAGGGCGGTGTTCGCCAGCCGAAACGCGTTCCAGACCCGCTCCGGATCGTTCGTCTCGACGATAAGTCCGAGTCGCATGGCCGGTACTGCTTTCGGGGGCTTCAAAAAGATGGGCTTCGCTGGCCTCGGGACGCCGCGCCGGAAAAACGGTCCCGTCTCCCGGCGGGCTATCCGACTGCGTCGAGCAACTCGTCGGTCGAGGCCACGGTCGCGAACTCCCCGGCGAGGTGGGCCAGCGCCGTCCGATGGGCCGTCTCTGCGTCGAACGTCTCCTCGTCCAGCGTTCGCTCGAAGGTCGCAGTCGCGTCCGACGCGACGTACACGTCGAAGCCCCGGTTCTCGGCCATCCGGACTGTCGTCGAGACGCAGTGGTCCGTGGTCAGGCCACAGACGACGAGCGTGTCGTAGGCGCGTTCGTGGAGCCACGACTCCAGGGGCGTGTCGACGAACGCGCCGTTGACGTGCTTCACGAACTCGCGCTCGCCGTCGACCGGTTCGACCGCCGGGAGGTACTCGAACCCGGGCGTGCCCCGCTGGAGGGGCGACCCGTCCTCCCGGGAGTCGTGTCTGACGTGGACCACCGGCATGTCCCGATCGCGCCAGGCCTCCAGCAGCGTGGCCGCCCGCGATTCGGCATCGGGATCGTTCCGGGTGCCCCACGCCGGGTCGTCGAACCCACGCTGGAAGTCGACGAGCAGGAGGACCGCGTCTTCTGGAAGCGTCGGCGCCATGTCCCCTCCTTCGCGGGGAACGACCAAATCCGTTGCTCTCCTCGGGACGTGGCGGATGACGGCCGCACGCGAGGAATACCTCGCAGGACCGGCCGTCTCAAGCAGGAATCCTTCGAAGGGACGGAAGTTCACTCATCTGAGACCGATCGAATTCGCTGCGAACCGCTCCCACACGCTCCGAAACGTTTTTTCTCCCCCCTTCCTCGTCGGTATCGTGATGTTCCCCGTGGCGATCGAAACCGAGCGGTTGCGACTCGAGCGACTCGACCACGATCACGTCGACCCGTTCGAACTGTACGCGGTGACGTCGGCCCCAGAGATGGCCGAGGTCTGGCGGTACACGCCCTTCGACCCCCAC
>JBLGCL010000063.1:0-14573 GCA_047617305.1 Natronomonas sp. | reverse complement strand
AGCAGGCGCCGGATGGACAGCAACTCGCGACGGATCCCCGTAATGACCTCGAGGGTTTCCTCGTCGGGAGATTCGATCACGGCGTCCTCGACGACCTCGATGTCGGTCGCGATCTCGTCCAGCACGTCGTAGTACCCGTCGACGATCCCGTCGAGGATCCGGTAGCCGGCGAAGTCGGCCCCCTGCGATCGGAGGCGACTCTCGCCGCGATCGATCGCGTCCCAGAGCCGCCGCACGGGGTCGACGACGGTCGTCGAGAGGGATACCACCCAGCCGTCGCCGACGAACAACCCGACCGTGTCGACGCTGAGTTCGTCCTCGAACGTCGTCTCGCCGCGGCGGAGCGCCGCGGCCGACGCCAGAACGAACGTGTGGTTCGGGAACTCCTCGACCTTCGGCCGGCCGTCGGTTCGGACGTCCTCCAGTTCGAGGTGGTGGATCCCGAACGCCTCGGCGACGGCCTCGAGTTCGTCGGTCGAGGCGTTCCAGGCCCGGACCCAGGTCGTTCCCCGGTCGTCCCGGGCCGTCCTGAGGGCTTCGGTCGATTCCGCGTCGCGGACGACGACCCCTTCCTCGTCGTAGACGATCGTCTCGACCGTCATCTCGACGCACCACCGTTCCCGTAGCCGATGGCCAGCGTCGCGAGGCCCACCAGTACGGCCGTGACCGAAAACGCCCGCCCCGGGTAGGCGGTGACGATGCCGAGCGCGTATCCGGCGACGCCCAGGCCAGTGAGGACGACCCCGGTCGCGAAAATCCGGTTCATGCGCGGTGGGTGCGCCGGGGAGGGCAAAAGCGTTCCCGGGGGAGCGGTGGCTCCGACGCGTTGCACCGATAAAAGTCGAATCGCGTGTCAGCGTCGCCGAGTGGCGACGGTGTCGCAGGAATTAGGCGCGGACGACGTTCGTCGCGCGCGGGCCCTTGGGGGCCTGTTCGATGTCGAACTCGATCTCCTGTCCTTCTTCGAGGTCCGGGCCGCCAACGTCCTCCATGTGGAAGAAAACGTCCTCGTCCGCGTCCTCAGTCGTGATGAATCCGTAACCGCCTGTGTTGTTGAAGAAATCAACCTTGCCGTTTGCCATTGCGAACATTCCTAACCCCGGCGGACGTATAAGGGTTCTGAGAGTCGTGGTACCACGACCGTCGACGGCAACGATTCGCGTTTTGTCGGTTTTGAAATCGGTTCCCGTCCCTTATCGTCCGAATCCGGGGGCTCAAGTACGCTCGGGCGTTCCGATCGGACATGAGCCGACACGGGGACGTCGTCCCGTTCGACTGGCTGGCCAGGCCCTACGACCTCGTGATGCCGGGCGCGGACGCCGAGGCGCTCGCGGCGGGACTCGCGCGGGCCGACCGGACCGTCGAGCGCGCCCTCGACGTCGGCGGCGGAAGCGGCCGGGCCGCCCGGGCCGTTGCCGGGATCGACTGGACAGTGGTGGACGCCGCGCGCGGCATGCTCGGCGTCGCCGGCGGCCACGGGCTGCCGACGGTCCAGGGTGACGCGGCGACCCTTCCGATCCGGGACGGGAGCGTCGACGCCGTCGTATTTCTCGACTCGTGGCACCACGTCGGCCGCCAGCGCGTGGCCGTCGAGGAGGCCGCCAGGGTGCTCCGGCCCGGCGGCGTCCTCGTGGTCCGCGAGTTCGACCCGTCGACGGTTCGCGGTCGCGGGCTGGTCCTGGCCGAACACCTCGTCGGCTTCGATTCGTCCTTCCTGACGCCGGATTCCCTCGCCGTTCTCGCCGAGGAATACGGCCTCCGTGCCGAGGTCCCGGATCGGGGGTTCGTCTACACCGTCGCCGCGACGAAACCGGGGCGGGAATCGGGAACGGAACCCGAAACCGAAGGAGGAACCGAACCGGCATTGGAATCGGAACCTGAGTAGGCCGTTTTGCAGGTTTCGAACCGCGTATGAGGTCGGAGTCCGAGGCGTTCCCCATGTCGTCCGGATCGACGTCCCGTCCGATCATCGCTCCCGGAAACGGCGGCCTGGCGGCGCTGGACGCCGTCGTCGTGATCGCCGTGCTGATCGCCGGGGAGTTGCAACACGGTTTCGACCCACTGCACGACCCCCTTCGCGTGGCGGGGACCCTGGCCCCGTTCCTGCTCGGGTGGCTCGTCTTCGCCGGCGTGGCCGGGCTCTACGCCCGGACGGACCGGCCGCTCGTCGCGGACCTGCGGTTGCTGGTCGTGACCTGGTTCGCCGCCGCGAACGTCGGCCTCGTCCTCCGGTCGTCCCCGTGGCTCCACGGCGGCGTCACGTGGCCGTTCGGGCCCGTCGTTACCGGGACCGTGCTGGTCGCTCTGGTGGCGTGGCGGATCGTGTTCGACGCGCTCACTCGCGGATGAGGAGGGCGACGCCCAGGATCGAGCCGACGGTCGCGACGGCCGCGAGGAACAGAAAGAGCCCCCACTCGTCGGCGTACGTGAGCAACACGCCCGCGAGCGCGCCGCCGATCGCCCCGATCCCGAACGTGCCGAAGTAGACGAACCCGTAGGAGAGCCCGCGCGTTCCGACCGGGGTCAGTTCGGCGACGGCCGCCTGGTAGACGGGCTGGACCAGAAAGAGGAAGAACCCCAGGAAGCCAGCGAGAACGAGGAACGGGAGGGGGCCGACGTTCGCGACCGGGAGGAACAGGACGGCCAGGGCCGCGAGGGCTCCGTAGGTGGCGGCGATCGCGCGGGCCGGGCGCACCCCGTCGCTGAGCCTCCCCCCGACGTACTGTCCGGCCATGCCGACGGTCAGGAGGCCGACGTAGACGTAGCGGCTCGGCTCCATCGTCCGGCCGAACGCGGTCGTGGGTGCGAACGCGTCGAACCCCGCGATGACGTCCGGGAGGAACGTCAGGACGCCCCGGTAGTAGAGTCCGGACATTATCACGACGCCGAAGACGAAGACGAAACTCCCGACGAACAGGCGCTTCGTCCCGGCGACGAACTCGGGAATGGAAGTAACGGCGTCGTGTCGTGGGGTTCCGCCGTCGGTCGCCTCAACGGCAGCGGTTTCGTCGATGTCGATCCGGAGGGCGAAGACGGCGCCGGCCAGGGCCGGCAGGACCAGCAGCGCGGTCGTCGTCTGCCAGTCGAAGACCAGCAACAGAAGCGTCGTCGCGAGCGGGCCGAGGGCGATGCCGAGGTTGCCCGCGATGCCGTGATAGGCGAGCCCCTCCCCGCGTTCGGTGACGCCCTTGCTGATGAGGGAGAGGCCGGACGGGTGGTACACGCTGGCCGCGACCCCCCACAGTACCAGGGCGACGGCGATGAAGGCAACCGACGGCGAGATGCTGAGAAGGAGGAAGGACGCGGCCATCCCCGCCAGGCAGGCCGCAATGAGTCGGCGAGAGCCCACCACGTCGGCCAGGACGCCACCCGGAAGCGCCCCGACGCCGAACAGGGCGTAACCGACCCCGACGACCAGGCCCAGCGTGGCCTTGGTGACCGGAAAGGCGTCCAGCCACTCGGTCATGAGGATCGGGATCGAGAGTTCGAACGTGTGGACCATCGCGTGCGCGAGAGTCACCAGTCCGACGATGGCCCGGTCGTTCCGGTTCACGGTGGATTGTCTTCGGCCCCAGCACGTCAAGACTCCGAATCCGGCGTCCTTGGGCGTTGCCAATTCACAGGTTTGTACGAGTTGCTGGCTGCCTGTTCCGGACCAGTCCTCTTGGCGATCGGACGAGGCGATTTACAAGACAACGATTGCTTTCCCGTCTCCCTATTCGAGGCTCTATAACTTATGAATATCCATCAAAGAGACAATCGAGTGGCCATGTATAGTCAACACAGTAAATATCTGCAGCCTACCAGAGTAACAACTATATGTTTGAAAGGCGTTGTACTAATCGAATCATGACCGAGTACTACGACGCCGTTCTGGGACTGATCCCGCTCGCACTCGTCGGGATCGCCGGAGTGCTTACGATCGCCGGGTTCGATCTGACCACCGCCATCCAGGTGGGAGCGCTCGTCTCCGTCGGCGTCATCGGGCACGCGATGTTCGTCAACGCGCCCGTGGACTCGGTCGAGACGGACGCTACGACCCATGTGGACGCCACGAACGCGTCGATCAGCGTCGAGGATTCGGCCGACTAGGGCGTGTTCGGGATTCAGTGCTCTTTCCGACAGCCGGAGACTTTTCTTCCACGCGGCCCAACGAGGGTGGGATGACAGCCGTACGATTTCTCTCAAGCGAGGACGTGTCGGGACTGGCGACGCCGCGGGAGTTCGTCGACGCGGTTCGGGAGGGCTACCGCCAGCGCGGCCAGGGTGCGCCGGCGGAACCGCGAACCACACTCGTGAACGAGGACCCGGCGGGAAAGCTGACCGGGTACATGGCGATCCTCCCCGACACTGGCGTGATGGGCGGGTACATGTACGACGGCGGGTTCGGCGCCGGTGACGCGTGGTTCGTCACGCCGCTGTTCGACGTCGAGAGCGGCGAACCGCTCGCCATCGTCGACGGAGCGAGCATGAATCCATTCAAGACCGGTGCGACCGGAGCGGTGGGGGTCGACGCCCTGGCCCGCCAGGACGCAACCTCGCTCGCCGTGATCGGGTCCGGAGCCCAGGCCCGCGGGCAGCTCAGGGCGACGGCCACGGTCCGGGACTTCGAGACCGTCGACGTCTACTCGCCGACCAAGGAGCACCGCGAGGCGTTCGCCGGCGAGATGAACGAGCGCCTCGACGCCGCCGTCGCCGCCGTGGCCAGTCCCTCGGCGGCCCTGGACGGTGCGGACGTCGTGATCACGGCGACCACTGCGAGCGAACCGGTTTTCGACGGCGAGGACCTCGAACCGGGCACGCACGTCACCGCGATGGGCCAGTACCACCCCGAAAAACGCGAGGTTGACGCGACGACCGTGGAGCGAGCGACCTACGTCCCGGACCTTCGCAAGCGAGCGACCATGGACGCCGGCGCGTTTCTCCTGGCGATGGAGGAAGGCGTCGTCACCGAGGACCACGTTCACGCCGAACTGGGCGAGGTCGTCGCCGGCGTCGAACCGGGCCGGACGTCCGGGGACGAGATCACGCTCTTCGACAGCGGCGGGACCGGCATCGAGACGGTCGCCGGCGCCGCTCTGCTGTACGAGCGCGCCGTCGAGGAGGACCTGGGGACGACGCTCGACATCGCGCCGGCCAGCGGGGCTTTGACGGGGAAGTAACGGACCTCCGGCCGGCATCGCACCTGCAGGACCGCTCCCGACTCGTAAACTACAAACCCGCCCGTCTTCGAACCGGGAGTATGGAACTGCGGGTCATCGAGCACGGGGACGACGAGCTCTCGATCGAGATCGGCGGCGAGGATCACACCTTCATGAACGTGCTGAAGGGTGCGCTGCTCGAACTCGACGGCGTGGCCGCCGCCACGTACGACATGAATCCCGAGCAGTCGGGCGGACAGACCGAACCGATCCTGACGGTCAAGACCGAGGACGGCACCGAGCCCCTGGAGGCGATCGAGGAGGCCGCCGGGGTCGTCAAGGAGAAGGTCGACGCCTTCACCGAGGCGTACGAGAACGCGGCCTGAGTCGGTCGCGCTCGGCCCCTCGCGTTCCCGTCACTTCAGCGCCGAACCGGGACGTCTCGCTCGGCCAAGTACTCCTTGACCTCCTGGATCGAGTAAGTTTCGTCGTGGAAGATGGACGCCGCCAGCGCGGCGTCGGCATCCGCCTCGGTGAACACCTCGTACATGTCCTCCGGGCCACCGCATCCGGACGAGGCGATCACGGGCGTATCGACGGCGTCGCAGACGGCCTTCGTGAGTTCGACGTCGTAGCCGTCGAGGGTCCCGTCCTTGTCGATGGAGTTGACGAACAGTTCGCCCGCGCCGCGCTCCTCGGCCTCCTGCACCCACTCGATGACGTCAACGCCGGCTCCCTCGCGGCCCCCCTTGATCGTGGCCTCGAACCAGACGGACTCGCCGTCCGCCCGGACGTAGTGCTCCCCCTGCTCGTCGTATCGGCGCCGGGCGTCGACGGAGATGACGATACACTGGCTGCCGAAGGCGGCGGCACCCTCTTCGATGAGTTCCGGGCGATCGAGCGCGCCGGTGTTGATGGACACCTTGTCGGCGCCCGCCCGGAGGGTCTCCTTGACGTCCTCGCGGGTCCGGATGCCGCCGCCCACGAGCAGCGGAATGAACACCTCGTCGGCGACGTCCTCGACGACGCCAAGCATCGTCTCGCGGCCCTCCGCGGAGGCGGTGATGTCGAGGAAGACGAACTCGTCGGCGCCGGCCTCGTTGTACCGCTTCGCCATCTCGACTGGGTCGCCGGTGTACCGGAGGTTCTCGAAGTTGACGCCGGTGTAGACCGCCGGGTTCCCGTCGTCGTCGAGATCCACGTCGATGCAGGGAATGATCCGCTTTGTCAGGGGCATGGTTCGGATAGCTGTCCGTCCGGGACCGGGAACCAAAAGGTGTCGGGACGCTCGATACGGTTCCGACCGCGCACGCCGGGCGCTCGTCGGTTGCACGAAGGGCTACGATTAAGTGGAATCGACGGGAACCACCCTTCATGACCGATGACGCGGACGAGTCGACCGAGGGCGAACCCGAGGAAGACGACGGGACCGGACGGCGGACCTGGGAGCGCATGACCGCCCCACAGCAGGACTATTCGATCCGCGACGTGGGGATCGGGGTCGTCGTGGCGGCGATCTCGCTCGTGGTCACGTTCGGCATCCCGCTCGCGTTCACCCTGTAGCCCCGTTTCGCTCGCGCCACGAGCGCAGCCAGTCCGATCGCCCAGAGCGCTCCGGCGAGGTTCACCGCACCGTTCAGGCCGCCTTCGCTCGTTTGCCCCGCTCGAGGAGCTGGAACGTCCCGAAGGAGAACGTCGAGAAGGTCGTGAAGGTGCCACGGGTGCCCGGTCCCGAGCGTGATCCGGACCGGAGAACTCCCGGACGTACGCGCGTTCGTAGAGAACGGCCCCCCAGCGCGAGGCTTCCGACGGCGTCCACCGCCAGCGTCGCCGGGAGGGAGGGCAGGACCAGTCCGTCGGCGTACCGGGCGTTCGCACCGGCGAAACCGCCGAGAGCGACCGGGACGAGGGACTCGACGATGGCGATCGAGCGGCCGTCGGGCATTGGGTTGGAACGTTCTCTCGGCCCGGATCAAATACGCGTCGTCTCGCCTCGGAACCGCGGCGACGACCGCAAAAAACCGAACTCAGAAGACGTACTCGTCCTCGTGGCCCATCATGCCGTCTTCCTCGAGGGCACCGGGTTCGTCCTCGTCGTCCCTCGGCCCGCTCGTCTTGTACGCCTTCAGTCCCGTCGAGAGGAGTTCCTCGACGGCCTCCTCGCGGTTGAGGAACTCCCCCTTGTCGACCAGCTGGGCGATCTGCATCTCGAGGTGCTCCGGGATCGTGATTGCTACTTTCGGCATCGAACGTTCGGCCGTTCGGTAGAGGGGTATTTAAGCCTGACGGGGACTTGTAGAACGCGGGACCCAGGGGAGACGAGGCCGGATCCGGAACTATCGAACGGCGTAGCGGCCGGCGTCGCTCCAGTCGGGCGCGCACGACGTTCCGTTCGACACAAAGCATTTGCTCGCACACGATCGAACCGACGCTATGGGGCTTGCGTCCCGCCGTGCACTCCTCCAATCGATCGGAGGGCTTTCGATCGTCGCCCTCTCCGGCTGTCAGTCGATCCGGAACGGCCCGTCCCCGTCCGAGGCTCCGGAGACGGAGCCTTCCACCACCGACGGAGGGACGACGAGTCGAGGGTTTCCATGGGGTCTCGAAACCCCGGTGCCGGAGCATTGCGAACCCGCTAACCGGCCCGAGCCGACGCCGCTGGAGAAGGGGTTGAAACCGGTGCAGTATCCCGAATATCCCGATTCGGTCACGGCCGAGTCCGCCGAGGCGTTCGTCCGCGATTACGAACGTGCCTACCAGCACAACCTGTTTATAAAAGAGGAGTTCCGTCCCGGATTCGCCGAAATCGACATCCTGATACGGGTGATCCGATGGTGGAACGTCGAGCGTTCCGGTCGGTACGTTGGCGGCGTCAGGGGGGAATTACACGTCGTCGACTCCTTCCAGCCGACCGGTCAAACCGCAACTCCGGTTCCGGCTGTCGGCGGATTTTCAGCGTGGTACTATCTGACCGACCGGGTTGCTCTCCGGAAATCCGTCTCCTATCTCACCGACGAGACGCCGCCGGATTTCACGGGTGCGGCCCTTCTGGTCTGCGACTAGACGCCGGATTCGTCGATGGGGCGACGACTGTTTCAATCGTCAGGCCTACAGCCATCCGACTCTCAGACGGGCGTATGACTACCGACGTCACGGACCTCTACGAGGAGTTCGGAGGGGAACGACTCCCGCCCGGACAGCGCAAGACGAGCAAGTTCCCGGTGCTCTCGAAGGGCGGCACGCCCGACTGGGACCCGGCGACTTGGTCGTTCGACGTTACCGGCGCCGTCGAGACCGAACTCCACCTCTCCTGGGACGAGTTCCGGGACCACCCGACCGAGACCCAGCGCCAGGACTTCCACTGCGTGACCGGCTGGAGCAAGTTCGACTGCGAGTTCCACGGCGTTCCGTTCACCACCATCGCGGATCGAGCGGGGGTTCGGCCGGACGCCGAGCACGCCATGTTCTACGGCCTGGACGGCTACTCGACGGATCTCCCGCTCGAAGAGTGCACCCGCGACGAGGTGCTGTTCGTCTGGGAGTACGACGGCGAACCGCTACCCCGGGAGCACGGCGGCCCGCTCCGGGTGGTGACGCCGCACAAATACGCCTACAAGGGCGCAAAGTGGGTGGACGGCGTCGAGTTCCTCACCGAACCCGAACTCGGCTACTGGGAGAGACGAGGGTACTCGGACACCGCGAACCCCTGGAACGAGGAACGGTACAGCTAATCCCGATCCCGGCGCCATTCGGGAACTGTTCTACGGGTCGGGTTCCGACCGCTTTACCGTCTCGAACCGCGTGTTCGTCTCGGCTCGATACGTCGTGCCGCCGAAGCCGTCCTCGGAGAGCGTCAGGTCGGCCCTGACGCCCACTTCCTCGACCGGGACGTCCAGCGGATCGACGATGGTCGTCAGGCCGATCGTTCCCTCGCCCAATTCGCCGACGTCCTCGACGGCGATTCGCGTCCAGAGATCGTCGTCGCGCTCGAAGGTAAAATCGGGCCACGGACCGCCCTCCGGGGCCGCCAGGAAAACGTTGGCTGGCGGATCAACCGAGGTCAACGGGGTCCGGAGGTCGAACCGGAAACTGTCGACCGACGTCGCGGGTCCCCCGTTCGCTTCGTCGCCGTACCCGTGGGCGATGTACAGTCGGAACCGGAACCGGTCGGTCGGCGACTTCTGGCGCGTCCGCTGGTCGAGCGTGATCACGACGATTCTGTCGTCCCCGTCACGGAAGACGAGGTGTTTCTCCATGCCGTCGTCGTCGAGTTGTTCCTCCGGGCGGCCGAGGGTGGTAGTGCCACCGAGGAGACCGCTACAGCCTGCCGTTCCCGCGGCCAGGGTTGCGGTTCCCGTCGCGAGTAACGTCCGTCGTTTCATGTCCCGATACAACGGGTCCACCTATTCTTTCGTTTCGGAAGCTAAAAGTCGCGTTTTTGTGACTTGCGGTCGTCTCGAGTGTGCTCCCGGCGTCCCGTCGGAGAAGGATACCCTCAAGGGCGGCCGGCCCACAGTCCCTGTCGATGGACACCGCACGGGGCGAGAGGACACCGTCGGTGGACGAACCGGCGCCGATCGTGAGCCGGGCCCGCGAGGTGCCCGACGTTTCCTATCGGGCGTTTCTCGAGACGACCGACGGTCCCCGGTTCCACTGGGCGGACCTCGACGGGATGGAGATCAGTAGCGGCGGGGTTTGCGCCCGCCTGACTGCGCGTGGCCCGGGTCGGTTCGGCGACGTGCGACGGGCCGCGGAAGCACTCTTTTCGGGGTCCGACGTCGACGCGCCGGACGCCGCGAGACCCCGCCTGTTCGGCGGCGTGTCGTTTTTCCCCGATCACGAGCCAGCGGGCCCGTGGACCGGGTTCCCTGCCGCCGAGTTCGTCCTGCCGCGAGTGCAGTTGACCCGCGCGCACGGGTCGACCTGGCTGACCGTCAACGCGTGCGGTGACGGGGTCGATCCGGCCGCCGTGGCGGCGGATCTCGAGGGGATCGCCGCCACGGTGGCGGACCTCCCGGCGATGCGCCCGACCGGCGATCCGGCCGGCGTGGCCCGACGCCGACAGGTTACCTCCCGGGAGGAATACGCCGAAAGCGTCGATCGCGCGACCGAGCGCATCAGGGCGGGCGACCTCCGGAAGGTCGTGCTCGCGACCGCCACGTCGGTCGACCTCGACGAAGCCGTCGACGCGACCGACCTGCTCGAACGGCTCCGACGAACGTACCCGGAGTGCTATCGCTTCTTCGTGCAGCCGTCCGACGGTGCCGCCTTCGTCGGCGTCCCGCCGGAACGTCTCGTGGGGCTCGACGGGCGAACTGCGGAGACCGAGGCGCTGGCCGGTTCGGTCCCCCGCGGGGAGACGCCCGCCGAGGACGAAACGCTCGCCTCGTCGTTGCTCGAGAGCGAGAAACTCCAGCACGAGCAGGGGCTTGTGCTCGACGCGATCAGCGACGGACTCTCGACGTTCGGGGACGTCGACCGCGGCGAGCAGGGCGTGCGGAAACTCGCGACGATCCAGCACCTTCACACGCCCGTTACGGCTCGGCTGGACCGCGACGAGCACGTGCTGACGCTGGTCGAAGCGCTCCATCCTACGCCGGCCGTGGGTGGGGTGCCGCCGGACGTCGCCGCGGACGTGATCCGGGAGCTGGAACCCTTCGACCGGGGCTGGTACGCGTCGCCGGTCGGCTGGTTCGACGCCGAGGGCGACGGGGAGTTCGCCGTCGGGATCCGGTCCGCCGTGGTCGAGGCGGACCGCGTGACGCTGTTCGCGGGCAACGGCATCGTCGCCGACAGCGATCCCGACGCCGAGTGGGACGAAGCGCAACTCAAGTTCAGGCCGATCCTCGACGAACTCGCATGACCGCCCCGAACCGCAACACACTGTGGGCCGAGACGCTCGTCGACGAACTCGCGGCGGGTGGCCTCTCCGCGGTCTGTATCGCGCCAGGGAGTCGGTCGACCCCCCTGACCGTTGCGTTCGCGGACCACGGCGACGTGACCGTCTTCTCGCACCTCGACGAACGGTCCGCCGCCTTCTTCGCGCTGGGTCGGGGACGGCGGACCGGCGATCCGACGGCCCTCGTCTGCACGTCGGGAACGGCCGCGGCCAACTTCCACCCGGCCGTGATCGAGGCACACCAGGCGCGGGTGCCGCTCCTCGTCCTGACGGCCGACCGGCCGCCGGAACTGCGCGACTCGGGGGCCAACCAGACCGTCGACCAGGAGAAGCTCTACGGCGACGGGGTTCGCTGGTATCGCGACCTGCCCGAACCCGAGGCCGACGGCCGGAAACTCCGCCGACTCCGGACCGACGCGGCCAGGGCGATGGCCGAAGCAAGGGGAATCCCGGCCGGTCCCGTTCACCTGAACGTTCCCTTCCGGAAACCGCTGGAGCCCACGGAGGTCCCTGACGACGTGCCGGCGGACCTGGCCGAAACCGACCCCCTCGCTCTCCAGGGACGCGATGGTCCCTTCGTCCGGACGGCTGGGGGCACGGTCGACCCCGATCCGGACGTCGTTGAACGGATCGCGTCGTCGCTCGCGAACGCCGATCGGCCGTTGATCGTCGCCGGACCTGCGGACCCACCTGTTCCGGACGGCGGGACGATCGCCTCGCTCGCTAGGGCGACCGGCGCGCCGGTGCTTGCGGACCCGCTCTCTGGCGTCCGGTTCGGCTCGCACGTCGAGGACGCCACGATCCTCGGCGGCTACGATGCGTACTTCGGTCCTGACCGCGTCGAGGACGTCCCGGCGCCGGACGTGATCGTCCGTTTCGGCGCGTCGCCGACCTCCAAGCGCCTCCGGAAGTACCTCGCCGAGACGACCCCGCGGCAGTTCCTCGTGGATCCCGCGGGCGGGTGGCGCGAGGCGGAGTTCGTCGCGACCGACCTCGTCGCCGCGGATCCGGAGCGTCTCGCGCGGGACGTCGCCGCGGCGATCGACCGCGATCCGGACGCTGGCTGGCACGACCGCTTGCTCGACCTGGAACGTCGCCACTGGTCGCTCCTGGCGGCGACCGACGCGCCCCTCGAGGGACGGCTGCTCCACCAGGTCCTGGCGTCGGCGCCGGACCCGTCGACGGTGTTCGTGTCCAACAGCATGCCGGTCCGGGACGCCGACCGGTTCGGACGGCCCAGGACGGCCGACCTCACCGTGCTCGGGAACCGCGGCGCGAGCGGCATCGACGGGATCGTCTCCACCGCCCTCGGCGCGGGGAGTGCGACGGACGAGCCGCTCGTCCTCGTGACCGGGGACCTCGCGTTCTACCACGACATGAACGGCCTGCTCGCCCTGGAGCGCTGTACCGTCGACGCCACGATCGTCCTGATCGACAACGACGGCGGCGGCATCTTCCACAAGTTGCCGATCGAGGACTTCGATCCGCCGTTCACCGAACTGTTCAAGACGCCCCACGGGCTCGACTTCGAACCGACCGGCGACCTCTACGATCTGGACTTCCGGCGGGTCGGCGTCGACGGGTTCGAATCGGCCTACACCGAGGCCGTCGAACGCGACGGAACGCAGGTGCTCGCCGTCTCGATCGACGCCGAACGGAGTCACCGCGAGCGCGAGCGCCTCCGGAACGAACTCTAGCTCTAGCTCGGCCCGTTGCGGGACGATCAGGGTCGCGTGATCCGGGCGAACGCCACCGAATAGCCGAGCGGGACCCAACTGGCCAGGATCGCCACCACCCCGACTGCGGAGACGAGGTCGACCATGGGGAGGACGACGACGCCCACCGGCGCGATGACGCTCCAGATGCCGAACACGATGACGCCGACCTCCGGCATCGTCAGGAGGTACGCGAGGACGAGGAGGGTACAGGCCGACACGATGACGTTGGTCAGCACCGAGAACTGCGGCGAGACGCTGCTGTAGACGAACACCGGATACAGGATAAACACGAGGATGCCCAGGAAGACCCGTTCCTGCGTCAGTTCGGATTGGTACCCCTCGTCGACGACGGTACCGGGTTCCCAGTCGTGGACCGTGTAGCCGTCCGCCACGTCCCCATCGGAAGCGTCGTCGCGAACGTGGCGCGCGCCCCGGTATGCCTCCCGGGTCGCTTCGGACTGCTCGGCCCGGGTACCGGCGGCGGTGGTTCGGGTCGTGGTCCCCCCACCGGCGGTTGCCTGCCCTGCATGTGCCTCGGAGGACGGTTCCTTCCAGGCGTCGCTTTCGTCCCTGGTCGTCCAGGGCGATCGTTCGGTGTCCGCCGCGTTGACGCCGTCGACACGGCTCACGTACGCGTCGTGCCCCAGTTCGTCGTACTGGGCTCGCTCGGCGGCATCGCCCAGCACCTCCTCGGCCCGCACCACCTCGCGGAACCGGTCGGCGGCGTCGCCCTCGTCGTTGAGATCCGGATGGGTTTCCTTGACCCGCTCCCGATAGGCCGCCTCGACGTCCCCCTGGGAGGCGTCCTCGTCCACGCCCAGGATCTCGTAGTAGGTGCGGGTCATGCGTCGGATGCCGACGTCTTTCAGCTACGCAAATGCGGGTGAAAAGCGTCCCGACTAGTCCCCCGCTGCAGTGTCATCGGTAGGCCGTCCGAACGGCGGCGAAAAAGCGGGAGTAGAACGTCGTCCGAACCCCGGAGTCGGGGCCTACTCGAGCTGGTAGTCCGCCAGCGAGTGGGTGTGCTTCCAGGCGCCCGTGACCTCGTCGATGTCGAACTCGATCTGGCCGTCGGACAGCTGGAGCGTGACGGTCTCCTCCCCGATCTCGGCGTCGTGCAGGTGCAGCTCGAGGGGCTGGTCGAACTCCGCGACGGCAATCATCAGTTCGCCGGCTTCCTCGAGTCTGGCTTGCAGCGTGGTGGCGTCCATGTGGGATTCCTCCGGGTGTCTGTGACGTGGTTCAGGATAAAAGGAACGACGGACGTTCTCAGAGCGCTACAATTTTGCGACCCTGACACATGGTCGAGGTCCGCAACACGTTTTCGGGTCGAACCCCTACGTTTAGGTGCGTGCCTTCAGTCCCCGCCCGAGCACTCCCGAACGGGAGCGATGACGGAGCGGCGAACCCGGGCACGCGATATGCGTCGCGCGAAGCGCGACGGAAGGCGGAGTCGGCGTCAGCCGACGACGCAGGCCGCGCGTAGCGCGACCCAACGTTGAGCCGGCGGAAGCCGGCTGGTGCTGGACCCGGCACCGAAATCCAGGGCCGCCCGACACGAGGGTTTCCCGACCGAGGCGGCACGCCGCCCCGCGATGAGGTCGGTCGTTAGTGTTTCGGGCGTACATTTTGGAACTGAGCACCAGCGACAGTCACGTGGCATACCGCGTGGAAAACTACATCTTCTCCCCTTCCGTGGACGAGAACGAATGAGTGATCCGCTCTGGTATCCGTCGGTCGAGGATATTCTCGATATCCATGGCGACATCGTCTCGGAGTACTCGGATACCAGCCCTGGCGTCCAAAATCGAGGTG
>JBLGCL010000062.1:0-14615 GCA_047617305.1 Natronomonas sp. | reverse complement strand
TCTCCCGGATGGCGTCCAGGATCAGCGGGCTCGCCCCCGGATCGGGCACCTCGATCCCGCCGAAGAGCGTGTCCGGATCCTCCCAGGGTTCGTGCCGGTCGGCCCCGGACTCGTAGGCCTCGACGACCGGCGCACAGCCCTCGGACTGGGCCGCGTACAGCGCCGGGAGGTCGTCCACCAGGCCGAGGTCGCGGAACTCCCGTGCGGCCTTGTGCATCCCGACCAGCCCGACCCCGCCGCCGGTCGGGTAGACGATGGCGTCGGGACTTTCAAAGTCCAGCTGTTCGGCGATCTCGTAGAACATCGTCTTCTTGCCCTCGTGACGGTAGGGCGTGACGAAGGTCGCGACGGAGTGCCACTCGTCGTGGTCCGCCATGGCGTCCTCGTAGGCCGCGCCGGCGTCCGTGAGGTTCCCGCCGACCACCGTGAGGTCGCCGCCGTGGACGTTGACCATCGCCTTGTTGGTGAACCCCGCCCGCGAGGGCAGGAAGACGTGTGATTCGAGGTCGACCCTGGCTGCGTAGGCCGACGCCGCCTGTCCGGCGTTGCCCGCCGAGGCGAGCGCGACGTCGCTCGCGCCGTGCTGGGCGGCCGCCGTCACCGCCATCGACTGGCCGCGGTCCTTGAACGTCCCCGTCGGGTTGCGGCCCTCGTCCTTGATCAGCACCCGGCCGACGCCCATCTCGTCGGCGAGTTGCGGGCACTCGACGAGCGGGGTCGCCCCCTCGTCCATGGTGACCGCTGCCTCGCGGGTGAACGGCAGCAGTTCCTCGTAGCGCCACATGGAGTCGAACGGGCGGGCCTCGAGGGCCTCCCGCCACACTTCCAGTCGATCCTCGTCGTAGGTCGGATCGAGGATGCCGCCACACTCCGGACAGCGGTGGGTCGCTTCGTCGGGATCGAACTCGGTCCCGCAGTCCACACAGGTCAGGCCGGTGAACGCCGCCGTCGTGTCCATGGGCCACACTGGGGCGGTCGGGAACTAAGTCCTACGCCTCGGGGCAGAGACCGCCCGAACTCCGATCGGCCGGCGGCCGTCCACGACCGTTCGTACGCTACCATTTCTCCCGGTTTTATGTCACTGGAATGAACAGGGTCGACTATGGAACCCGAGGCGGTTCGCCGCGAGCTGCACGCCCGGACGGCGGACGTCCGTGCGACGCTCGCGGATCGGTGGGGGACGGTTCCGACGCGCGAACGCACGGTGCCGGCGCTTGACGAAGCGCCGCCCGAGCACCCCGACGACCTCTTTCCGTGGACGGCGGTGTGTCTCGTCACCCGGGGAACCGAGGTGCTCGTGCTCCGGAACGCCGATCACGGCACCATCGAGTGGGAACCGCCGGGGGGCGAGGGCCGACCGGACGAGCGCCCCGCCGACACCGCCCGGCGCGAGGTTCGCGAAAAGACGGGCGTCACCTGCGACGTGACGGACCTCCTGGTGGTGGAGTTGCTCCAGTTCCACTACGGCGGCGACGAGCCCTATCCCGTCGCGCAGGCCGTCTTCGCCGGGCCCTACATCGGCGGCGAAGCGGAGGCCCGGGAGGGAAGCATCGAGGCCGTCGGCTGGTTCGACGCCCGCGACCTCCCGGAGAACGTCCAGTACCGGTCGCTCATCGGAACCCACGTCAGTGACGGCCCCGGATCGGGCCCGATCTGATCCGATCGCCGGCCCGATTTTTGTAGCCCCCGTCCCAAGTCCGGCGCATGACGACACCCACGGTCGCCGTCGCCGGCGGCGGGCTCGCCGGGCTGGTGACGGCGCGACGGCTCGCCACCGCCGGCGTCGACGTGACCCTGTTCGAGCGCGAGGAAACGGTCGGCGGCCGCGTCCGGAGCGCCCGCGACGGCAGCTACGTCTACGACCGGGGCTTCCAGGTGCTGTTCACCGCCTACCCGGCCGCCAGGCGGGAACTCGAGTACGGACCCCTCGACCTCCGGCGTTTCAAGCCCGGTGCCTGCATCGCCCGCCCCGGCGAGCGGTCGATCCTCTCGGACCCCCTCCGCGACGTCGGCGCGCTCACCGACTCCCTGTTCAACCGCGAAGTGTCGACGGGGGACAAGTTGCGAACGCTGAAGCTACGGCGGGATCTGAAGGATCGGCAGCCCAACGAGATGTTCGTCGGCCCGGACAAGACGATCCGGGAGTACCTGCTGGAACGGGGGTTTTCGCGGCGGTTCGTCGGGAACTTCGCCGCTCCGTTCTACGGCGGCATCACCCTCGATCGGGACCTCTCCACCTCCAAACGCGTCTTCGAGTACACGTTCCGAACCCTCTCGTCGGGGGCGATCGCCGTGCCGGCCCGGGGGATGGGGGCGATCACCGAACAACTCCGCGACCGGGCCCGGGACACGGGCGCGACGATCGAGACCGGCGCGACGGTCGAGGAAGTGGCGGCCGGCGACGCGGACGCGACCCTCGACCTCGGGGACGAGACCCTGACCGCTGACGCCGTCGTCGTGGCGACCGACGCGCGATCGGCGGGGTCGCTGACGGACGTCGACGGGCTCCCGACCGAGGCGAACGCCTGCGTCACCCAGTGGTACGACTACCCGGGCTCGAAACCGCTGGACGCGGGGGCGCGACTCCACCTGAACGCGACGAGCGACGCGCCGAACCACGTCGTCGAGCACACGGCCGTGGCGCCCGAGTACGCTCCCGACGGGCGGGCCCTCCTGAGCGCGACGTTCCTGGGCGAGCGCGAGGAGTCCGACGGGGCGCTGGCGACGCGGACCCGGGAGACGCTGGCCTCGTGGTACCCCGAGCAACGCTTCGACGACCTCGAACTCCGGCGGACCGACCGGATCCCCTTCGCGCAGTTCGCCGAGCCGCCGGGGATCCACGAGGGTCTGCCGGACGTTCGCGATCCCGAGGGTCCCGTCTACCTCGCCGGCGAGTACACCGAGTGGTCGTCGATCCAGGGCGCGATGGAGAGCGGCCGACTCGCCGCACGGGCGGTCCGCGAGGACCTCGACGTGGGACTGTAGCCGAAGCGGGTTCCAGGCCACCTCAGACGTGCGACCGGAGCTTCCCCAGGGGCGGAAAGCGAAGCGTCTCGTCGCCGTCCTCGTCGCGCAGCACCGGGTGGAACTCGTCGAGACGGCGGACGAACGGGGACTGGAGGTCGGCCGCGTGGGTTCCGTTGACGGTGACGCCCCGGATGAGTCGGTTGAACGGGGGGAGCATCAGGACGTCGGCCCGGGCGTCGCCGTCGGCGGTCCCGTCGCCAGTTTCGTCCGCGCGCTCGAACACTCCCTGGCCGTAGAGGTAACAGGGACGTCGCTGCCCTTCGATCTCGATCGTCGGATGGTCGTGGCCGATCAGGTACCGATCCGCCGCGGCATCCGGACGCTCGTGACCGTGACAGACCACGGTGCCGTCGTCGAGGCGGTACTCGTCGACCGTCGCCCCGTCGTAGACGACGGCGAGTTGCGAGTCGTGGTTGCCCGGCGTGACGACGAGGTCGATCCCGGCGTCGTCGATGGTCTCGCGGACGGACTGCAGGGAGCGCTCGACGGCCACCGGCACCCGGCCGAACGAGTGGAGCACGTCGCCCGCCACCACGACTTCCCCGGGTTCGAACCGGTCGAGGAGGGCACCGAGCCGGTCGACCAGGTCCTCGCGCTCGCCAAGGGGGAAGTCGACGTTCGACGCCTCGGCGCGACCAAGGTGGAGGTCCGCGAGGACGAGCGCGTCGGCGTCGGGCAGGTAGACGGCCCGGTTCCGGTAGACGACCATCGACCGGCGCTCGGGCCTCTGGATCCCTGAAAGGATCGTTTCGGGTCGAGGGAGCGGTCGCCCACCCCAGTGTAGCTTCGAACGTGAACGGGCGAATCGATCGGTCCACGAAAAACTGACAAATCCGTTTCATCGTTCCGAAGTCGTACGAGATGCGCGGCGCGTATTGGTCACCGGAAACCGGTAGGGCGTGAGGTCCGAAAACTTATCATTGTTCAAAATGTATTTATTGGTAATATGTCTCGTTTTTCCCGCCGTGAGGTCCTCCTGGCCGGCGGGGCGCTGGCCGTCGGAGTGGCCGGCGGATACGGTCTCGGGACGCAACTCGGTACGGGTCGCACTGATGACGCGAATATCGCCGTTCCCAGACCGTTCGGCTGGGACGACACCGACTGGCCCTTTCCGGATTACGATCCGGCGCGAACCCGGCATCCGCCTGCGGAAAGTGCCCCCGATACGGAACTCGACGTCGCCTGGCGGAGGGACAACCCCGTAGACGGGGGCGGGCGAGCACCGCCAGTCGCGGCCAACGCTCGTCTTCTGCTGGCATTGGAGGGGAACTCCGACGTTCACATACCTTGTTTCGACCTGGGAAGGGGAACCCAGGCGTGGAACGCCGAGATTCGTGGGGGCGGAGGTGGCAATCCCGAGCGACACCAGCCCGACCTCGCCGCCGTCGGCGGTGGCGTCTACTATTCCGTGCCGAGAGCGGATCGTGAGCCGTTCGGCCTGTTGAGCGGGGCGACCGGCGAGCCAGTGTGGCGGCTTCCCGAGGTCCCATCGGGGCCGTGGCTGATCGGCGGCGGGCGGGTATTTACCGGCGACGACGACGCAGTGCGTGGGTACGACGCACGAACTGGCGACGAGCGCTGGTCGAGGGTCGTCGACGTGGAGGGGTTCTCGGTAGGTGCCTTTCACCCGACGTACGGCTTGTTTGCTCACTCGACCGTCGCGAAGCGGCTGTACCGGATCGACCCCGTCGACGGGAGCCTGGTCTGGAACGTGACACTGGAGAGCCATCCGACTTCTCGGCCAATCGTCACTGACGACCGGTTATTCCTTCCCCTCGGCGGAGAAGACGGGCGACTCGAAGCCAGGGACCCGACGAACGGAACCCGCCTCTGGCGCTATCCGGACGCCACGAACGAAGGCGCATCGACGGGTGACGATCCGGGCCCGCTCTACGAACTCGCAGCGGCGACGGTCGACACCGTCCTGGTCCGATCCGTGCGAGCGAACCCCGTTCCCGACGAACTCCACGCCATCGACGCCACGACGGGGGAGCGGCGATGGGCGATCGAAACCCCCGACGGGACGGCGACCTTCTCGCGGGGAGCGGTCGCCGGCGATCAGGTCTTTATCGGCGCAGGTGGCGAGGCGTTCGACTTCCGGGTGCTCCGTCTCGCCCTCGGAGACGGGACTCCGATCGAGTCGGTGTCGGGGATCGGAATCGGATGGGGCGAGGTTATCGTAACGGATGGCACGCTCGTTGTCCACGGACAGCTCGAAACCGTAGCTCTCCGGTGAGCAGCACCTGGAGCCCGTTCGGGGACCACCACGGTATACTCAGGCGGGGTCCTCCCGTTCGCCGTCCCCCACCGGGGTGTCCGTCGAAGCGCGGGCGTCCACGTCGAGCATCCCCCGGAGGTCGTACTCCCTGCCCGTCGCGACGAACAGCGCCTCCGAGAGGATCGACAGGACCTCGGGGACGCGACGGACCACGAGCAGGGTGATGGCCACGAGCGCCAGGACCGAGAGACTCTGGGAGATCACGGTGTGGGCGATCCAGAAGGAGGTGTGGCCGGCCGGAACGCCCGCGACGTCGGTCGCGAGCCACGTCAGCGCCGGGTAATCGAACCAGGAATGCCCGGCCGCGGCCGCGACGAACACGTTCCGCAGCCAGTTCAGGGCCCAGATGATCCCGACCGCGAGCGCGAACGCCCGGACCTTTCGCCCGAGGTCGGCGTTCGCGGCGGCGATCAACCCGCCGAAGATGGCGATGCTGCCCATGCCCGTGCAGGCCCAGACGATGTACGTCGAGAAGTCGGCGAAGACGAAGGTGTTGTGATAGCCGGTGTCCCGGGCGGCGACGAACGCCGGATCGTAGTCCAACAGCGCCAGGCCCCAGTCGGTCTGGGCCGCGACGGTCTCGATCAGGAACTCCCGCACGGCCGGGATGGCTCGTGGCGGGTAGTACAGGAGCGCCATGACTCCGACCGCCCGCGAGAGCGTCATGAGAGAGTCCCGCCCGCGGAGCAGGAAGTAGCCCGCCGAGAGGGACAGCGGGACCGCCAGCAGGCTGCCGAGCCCCTCGACGAGACTGCGGACCTCGAAGGCGAAGTGCGGGAACACGGAGAGCCAGAAGGCGGCGAAAACGGCCCAGGCGCCGGCGGTCACGAGGCGAGCGCGCTCGCGACGACCGGCGACGTCGATCGCGATCCCGGCGAGGAACGCGATCACCACGGCCCGGGCCAGGGCGTCCGATAGCGGGGCGAAGGAGGCGAGCGGGGCGGGCACGGACGGGAGAAAGCGAGCGCGAACCATAGGCCTGTTGGACCGGCGATTCCCCGTCGGCCCCGCTCCGCGGTCCCGATCACTGACGCTGGGGCTTTTTTACGGGTCGTCGCCTACGTGCGTGCATGGTCGACGTGCTGGAGAACAAGCGGGTGGCGACCCGGTACCGGATCCTCGTCGAGATCGCCGACAACCAGCCGGCGGTGAGCCAGGGCGAGATCGCCGAGGCCGTCGGCGTGACCAGCCAGGCGGTCAGCGAGTACATCCGCGAGCTGGTCGAGGACGGCCTCGTCGATAAGGAGGGTCGCTCCCGCTACCGGGTCACCAAGGAGGGCGTCGACTGGCTCTTCCGGGCCTCCGCGGATCTCAGTCGGTTCGTCGACCACGTCAGCGAGGACGTCCTCGGGAGCGTTCAGGAGGACGCCGCCATCGCGACCGAGGCGATCGAGGAGGGCGAGACGGTCACGCTCGGGATGGAGGACGGCCTGCTCCGGGCGACGCCCGGCAACGAGGGACCGGCAACTGGCGTCGCGACGATGGACGCCGACGAGGGCGAGGACGTCGGCGTCACGGGGTTCGAGGGTATCATCGACCTCGAGGCGGGCGTCGTGACCGTCCGCCAGGTTCCGCCCGTCAGATCCGGCGGAAGCCGCGAGGTCGATCTCGACGCGCTCCGGGAGGCCTGTGCGGACGCCGACCTCGTGGCGGCCGACGGCGTCGAGGCCGTCATCGCCCTCCGGAAGGCCGACGTCGAACCGGACGAGACGTTCGCCCCGGGTGCCGTGGCCGCCGACGCCGCGAACCGCGGGCTCCACGTGGTCGTGATCACGACGACCGACGACGTCGGCCGCGTGACGGACGCGTTGCGCGACGCCGGGGTCTCCTACGAGGTCGAGAACTCGCCGACGTGAACCCCCAACTTCCGGTTTCAACTCCGGATAGCCGTCCCGAACGGCGAGCGTCGAACCATCCTGGTTGCGAAGGAGGCCGGGTATCCACGGCTGTCGAGGGTCGGTCCCCGAAGGGGTCCCGGACAAAGCACTTACCATCGGCATTGGGAAGGCGACGTATGCTCGAGTTCCGCAGGTGCCCAATCCCGATTCCTGGCCGGCCGCCCCCGAACGGAACGCCGGCGCTCCCATGTCGGAGCGCGAACGGCCCGTTCCGGAACCAGGGGCCGGGCGGATGAACCGTCGAAACCTCCTCCGTGCCGGGGCCGGAGCACTCTCCGCATCCCTCGCCGGTTGCACCTTCGGTCCGGGAACCGCCTGTGGTCACGGCATTACGTTCGAGATGGACGGGCCGCTCTCGGCAGCGGACATCGCCGACGCCGAGGCCCGAGGGCCACCGGAGCTCCCGCCGACCGCCCGCCAACTCGTCGAAACGGCGTCCGACGAGGGCTCGGCCACCTACACCGGGACGACCGGGCCCCCGATCGACGAGGGGACAGTAGTGCGACTGGAGGAAACGTACTACCGCGTATCGATCGAGAAAGGCGACGACGGAACGTCGGTCACCGGGTACGAGTACACCGTCGTCACGAACGATTCGGTCCGGGAGAACGCGACGAGCGGGCAGGCCGTCGCGCTCGACGACTTGCCGGAACACGACCGGCGCTCGTTCCTGGCCGCCTTCGGGCGCAAGGCCCGTGGGGTCCAGGACCGACAGGTGGCCAAGGTACGGGTCGAAATGCTGGCCGCCTACGAGAGCCGGGCCGCGCGTCGAAAGTCCCTCTTCGTCCCGGCGTCCGAGTACCGGTACGTCCGGTACGGCCCGAACGTGTTTCGCCTCGACCGGGACGGGTCCCGAACCGTCACCGTCTTTCCGTTCCGAGTCGAGTTGGGGACGGTCGCGACCTCGGTCGCCGCCTTCGCGGAGCACGTTCGCTCGACGGAGGGGCGGACGGTGGATCCCTCCGCACTCTCGACCGACGCTCGGGAGTTCGTGCAGCAGGGGATTTCGGAGGAGTACGGGACGCAGGCCTGCTACCCGCTGCCGGACCACGTGACGGCAGTATTCGACGCGTTCGGACTCGAGCCGGAACGCGGGCAGGACGCCCGGTACGTCCGCTACGACGGGGACTGGTACCGGGCTTCGGTCGGGGACTTCTACGACGATTGACGGCGGAGAGATCGTCGAGAACCGACGCGACCGTTCTCGGGAACGGGTTCTCAGGCCTGGATCAACGAGGCACCGTCGAACTCCGCCCGCTCGTAGTCGACGTCCATCAGGTCGAGGATCGTCGGCGCGATGTCGAACAGGTCGGCGTCCTCGATCCGGGCGTTCGGGT
This sequence comes from Natronomonas sp., assembly GCA_047617305.1. Classification (GTDB taxonomy): domain Archaea; phylum Halobacteriota; class Halobacteria; order Halobacteriales; family Natrialbaceae; genus DATFIX01. The sequence goes on along the minus strand of JBLGCL010000062.1, from coordinate 6,075 downwards.
CGTCGACGAACAGCGAGGCGTTCCCGAACGAGTGCATCCCGTTGCGGGGACCGTGACCGAACACGTCCTCGTCGCCCTTGAAGCCGGCCTTCAGGTCGAACCCGTGGTTCGGGATCACGACGAGGTCCGGCGCGATGTCGTCGTGGTCGCCGCGGAAGGCGTCCTCCTTCTCGACGACGCGGTCGGCGACCGTCTTGCCGTCCGGGCCTTCGAGCGCCTCCAGTTCCTCCTTGAGTTCCCGGCGCACCGCCTCGTAGTCCTCTTCGGGGACGGACCCGCGGGGCTCGCGCCCCTCGAGGTTGACGTAAAATCGGCCAGGAATGAGCGAGTAGGCTTTCGTGTCCTCGGCGATGTCGCCGAGTTCCTCGTGGTCGTCGTCCGCGTAGGAAAGCCAGCCCTCCTCGCGGAGCCACTCGTTGAAGTGGACCTCGTAGTCCAGCGCGGTGAACCCGTGGTCGCTGGCGACGACCATCGTCACGTCGTCGGGCAGTTGCTCCCGGAGTCGGCCCAGGTACTCGTCGACCTTGCGGTAGAACTCGACGAACTCCTCCTTGTACTCGCCGTCGCGCTCGTAGTCCTTGTAGAGGAAGTGGTTCACCCGGTCGGTCGTCATGAAGACGCCGAAGAAGAGGTCCCAGTCGTCGGCCTCGACGTAGTGCTCGAAGGCCTCGTAGCGGGCGTCGAGCGTCTCGTGGGCGTTCTCGATGAAGTCGGACTTGTCGTTCTTGTGGCCCAGTTTCGCGTTGGCGTCGATGCGGTAGTCGATCGACTCCAGGTACTCCCGGAAGTCGTCCGGCGCGGCCGCCTTGTCGATGCCGGGCGAGAGGAACCCGGAGACCATCCGCTGGACGTTGCGCTGGGGCGGGAACGTCACCGGGACGTTCATGACGGTCGCCTGTCGGCCCGCGTCGGTCACGCGGTCCCAGAGCCGCTCGGCCTGGACGTCACGGCCCATCGGGACGTAGGTGTCGTAGGAGTTGACCTCGCGGTCCTGGAACCCGTAAACACCGGTCTCGCCGGGGTTCTTTCCGGTCGTCAGCGCCGGCCAGCAGGCGCTCGATTCGGGCGGCACGATGCTGTCGATCGGGCCGGCGCTGCCCTCGTCGGCCAGCGCGGCCAGGTGCTCGAACTCGTCGCGGTGTTCCGAGAGGAGGCTGTACGGCACCCCGTCGATGCCGAAGAAGGCGACTCGCGGGGCGTCGTCGCCGCGAAGCCGATCGAACAATCCCATGCGAGGGGCTTCCGGCGACGGATACAAGAACTTTCCTTTAGGGGATCGAGCGGCCCTCGTCGGTCACGACGACGGCAGGACCTACGGCCCCGGTGTTTCAACTGGTAAGGCCAGTTACTCGGCAGTGGGAGCGGGAGAACGACCGCGAAGTGGAGGAACTATCGATCCTCGGCGTCCGGTTCGAAGTTGGTGGGAACGACCGTCGGGTGCTTCAGACCGAAGGGTTCGTCCCGGGAGGTTTCGAGCTCGGAGGTTTCGGGGCCGACCGCACCGGGATCGACGTAGGTGCTCATTGCGTGGGTAGTTACGGGCCCCAGCGGAATATAACTGTCGATAATCATAATACATTCCGGACGATACGGGCATTACTCCGGCGCATCGCGGCCGCGGGCGTCGACCTGCAAGCTTAAGATGGGGCGTCGGGAAATCGCGTCACATGCTCGAGGAGAACGTCGGCGGCACGGATCGACTGCTCCGACTGGGCCTCGGCGCCATCGCGCTCTTTCTGGGCGTCGGGACCGTGACGCTCCTCCTTCGTCCGGTCGCGGGAGGAGTCCTCGTCGTTCTCGGGGGAGTTCTCCTCGGCACGGCCCTGGCCCGGCGCTGTCCGATCAACCGTCTTCGGGACGTCGACACGAGTCGACGGGACTGATACTCCCCCTCCGGGGGCCGTCAGGTGACCAGTCGTTGCCCGTATTCCAGTGCGACACGATCCACCCTGTTGACGATCACCCACGCGGCGGCCAGTTCGAGCGCGGTCACCGCCACGGTCACCAGGTCCGCGTAGTCGCTCGAGGTCGAGACGCCGGTCGGGAGGTCGAACTCCCGGGACCAGAGGGGGTAAAACAGGGCGATGCCGCGCTTGCTCCCCACGACGTCGAGGACGTAGTGGGTCAACACCCCGAGCCACACGAACTGGAGGTTGCCGAAAAAGTAGGGGAACGCCACGAACCCGAGGAGTACCGGCAGGTTGTGCAGGGCCTTCCGGTGGCGTCCGAAGGCCGTGTCCACGTCCGGGAACAGCGCACCGAGGGTGACTGGAACGCCGACCTCGACGATGGTCAGGAACGTTTCGCCGTCCCCGACCGGATGGAGGACGTACCCGAGGCCGACGCTCAACAGGACCGCGTTCAGCACGTGTCCACGCTTGTTCACGAACGGGGCGACGGGGCGGTCCCACTAAAAACGTCGCTCACTCGGGGGCCGAGTCGGACCGGTCGGAGGGAAGCCGGGGCTACGCCCCGCCCGACTCGGGGACGTCCGTCGCGCCCATCTCCTCCAGAACGACCCGTAACGCCAGATCGACCGTTCGTTCGCGGACCGCCGTCCGGTCGCCGTCGAACTCGTTGCGCTCGGCGGTGACGGAGGACCGCTCGGTCCCCCACGGGGCGGCGTAGGCGACGGCGACGTAGACCGTGCCGACGGGCGTCTCCTCGGATCCGCCGGCCGGCCCGGCGACGCCGGTGGTGGCCACCGCCCACGTCGTCCCCGCGACGTCCCTGGCACCCCGGGCCATCTCCCGAGCCACCGGTGCCGACACCGCTCCGTGTTCGTCGAGCGCCTCGCGGGAGACGCCGAGTTCGGCCTGTTTGGCCCCGTAGGCGTAGGTGACGAAGCCCCGGTCGAAGTAGTCGCTCGCCCCGGGAACCGCGGTGATAGCGGCACCGACGAGCCCGCCGGTACAGGACTCCGCCACGGCGATCGTCTCCCCCCGGTCGCGAAGTTCCTCGCCGAGACGTCGTGCGAGATCGGTGTGATCGGTCACGGCCACAATTACGTGGAAAGCGAGCAAGAAGGTGTCGAGGCGGTCCAACGCCCGAACCGTTTCGCGACCTACTTCGTCGCCGGCGGATCCCGCGTCTCGTCCTCGGGGCTCCAGACCGTTCGGGACTGTTCGCGCAGGAACTGCTGCAGGTAGTACTTCCCGCCGGCGGCCTTCCCGGTCGTGCCGCTCATCTTCCAGCCGACGAACGGCTGGGCCTGGACGAGGGCCCCGGTGGTCGAGCTGACGCGGCGGTTCGCGTAGACCGTGCCGATCTCCGCCTCGTCGAAGAACCGCTCCCAGTCGTCCTCCTCGCCCGTGAAGATCCCGCCGGTGAGGCCATACTCGACCTCGTTGACGCGCTCGATCATGGCGTCCCAGTCGGCGTAGCTGTCGACGGCCAGGATCGGCACGAACAGCTCCGCCCCCCAGATCCAGTGATCCTCGGGCAGGTCCGCGATCACCGTCGGGCGAACGTAGTACCCGTTCGCTCGATCGCCGTCGTCGAGCACCTCGCCGCCGACGGCAATCGTGGCGTCGGCCTCGTCGGCCGCCTCGATAGCCTCACGGTAGGTCTCGACGGCGTCCTCTTCGATGACCGGACCCATGAAGTGGCCCTCGACCTCCGCGGGGCCCACCTCGATGGCTTCGGCCGCCTCGACGACGCCCTCGAGCACTTCGTCGTAGACGCTCTCGTGGGCGAACAGCCGGCTCGTGGCGCTGCACTTCTGGCCGCAGTAGCTGAACGCCCCCTTCCAGGTCCCCTCGACCGCGGCCTCGACGTCCGCGGTCTCGGTGACCACCGTCGGGTTCTTCCCTCCGAGTTCGGCGATCACGGGACCGGCGTTCTTGTCGAGCATGCTCCGCTTGGCGGCCATCCCGACCGACCGGCTGCCGGTGAAGGCGATGCCGTCCACGTCGGTGTGATCCAGGATGGGCTGGCCGGTCGCGCTCCCCTTGCCGGTGACGAGGTTCACGACGCCGTCCGGGAGGCCCGCCTCCTCCAGCACGTCGAGGATCGCGTGGGCGACCCGTGGGGTCCGCTTGGCCGGCTTCAGGACCGCCGCGTTGCCGGTGACCGTCGCGCCGGCCGTCATCCCGGTCGTGATCGCAACCGGGAAGTTGAACGGCGGAATGACGCCGAAGACGCCGTACGGCCGGAGCACGCTCTCGGTGGACTCCCACCGGTTCGGTCGACCGGTGTCGTCGATGAACCCGTCGTTCTCGTCGAGTTGCTGGCTGTAGAAGTCCAGGAAGTCGATGGCCTCGTCGACGTCGGCGACCGCCTCGTCGCGGTTCTTCCCGTTTTCGAGCGTGAGCAGTGCCGAAAGTTCGAACTTCCGGTCGCGCATGACGTCGGCCGCGTTCTGGAAGATCTCGACGCGCTCCCCGTAGGGACGCCGTCCCCAGGACTCGGAAGCCTCGCGGGCGGCCCCGACGGCGCGATCGACCTCGTCCGCCTCGGCGAAGGCGAACCTGCCGATGACCTCGTCCCGGTCGCCCGGGTTGCGGACGGTGAACGTCTCGTCGGTCATCACGTCCTCGCCGCCGATGCGGAGCGGGAAGGCCCCCCCGAGATCCTCACGGACCGCCTCGACGGCCGCCTCGTAGGCCTCGTGATAGTCGTCGAGTCGCCCGTCCCGTTCGTAGGTCAACCTCGTTTGTTCGTTTTGATATGTCATGGCTGGCATAGTCATCCATCCTTGGTCGGAAGACGCTTGACGGTTTCGCCGTCGGGAACTTCAGCAGCCGACGTAATCGAGAATCGTTTCGGTATCGGGAGCAGGGGCCCCACCGACTCCCGCAACGGATCGTCCTCCCCACGTCACTTCGGCGGGCCGTCCGGACCGCGAGGGGATCCGTCGCGGCTTTCGGCACCGGTCTCCGGCCCGCGCATCGGGACGAACTGGACGGGACCACAGTCCAGCCGATCCAGGTCGCCGGACGGTCGCTTCTTCGCGAGGACGAGCCTGGTGTCGACGATCCCGATCGGGACGAGGAGCAGCCCGTCGACCTGGACCTGGTCGACCAGGGCCGGCGGGAACTCCCGCGACGCGCAGGTGGCGTACGCGGCGTCGTATGGCGCGTGTTCGGGCCAGCCCTCGCGCCCGTCGCCGACCAGTATCGAGATGGCCCCGTAGCCCAGGTCGGCGAGTCGTTCCCGCGCCGGCCTCGCGAGTTCCGGGTCGTACTCGACCGAGAAGACGTTCCCGGACCCGACGACCTCGGCCACCACCGCCGCGTGATAGCCGCTCCCTGCGCCGATCTCGAGGACGCGTTCCCCGGGCGAGAGCGCCAGGTGGTCGACCATCGACGCCACGACGCTTGGCGCGCTGATCGTCGTACCCTCCCCCAGGGGCAGCGGACGGTCCGCGTACGCGAGGTCGCGCCAGGCCTCGGGGACGAACCGGTGTCGCGGGACCGCACGGAGCGCCGCGTCGGTCGACGGGAGTTCCACGTCGAGGGCGTCGACCATGCGTTCCCGTGCCGCTTCGGGATCCATCCTCACCGGAAATTGGACCCTCCGAGGAAAAGGCCTGCCGCCCGACGGAGCGCGTCGCCTGGCCCGGCCGCCGGCAGCGTCGACGATCCGCCGAAGCAGTCCGCGGGAGCGTGGGAGGCTCTTCAGCCCCGATTTACGGCCTCGCCGTCGGCGGTCGACCCGGAATGAGCGACGTCGCTTGCCACTGAACGACCTCCGCTCGGCCGGACGCTTCGGCCGGGCGCACTGCCTGGATCGACGACGGACGGGATTCCACGGAAACCAGCCTGCCCGATTCCTCGCCCGCCGCGTCGAGGAAGTCCGTCTCGACGGTCGACGTGGTCGAGACGACCCGAGCGCGTTCCGACCGATCCCGCGCTTCGACCGCGACCGTCGCGTCGTACTCCACGACGGTGCGCTCGCCGTTCCGGACGTGGGAGACCCACCACTCGTCCATCGCCTGGCTGTCCAGCGGTATCGTAAACGTAACCGTCCGGGTCTCTCCCGCCGGGATCCGGTGTTCGGCCGTCGCCGTCCCGTTCCCGACGACGACATCGTTCATCCGCACGTCGTAGGCCAGGTTCGAGACCGTGATCGCGA
>JBLGCL010000061.1:0-14638 GCA_047617305.1 Natronomonas sp. | reverse complement strand
TCGGTCCCCGTCGCTGGTGACGTGGATCGACTCGAAGGTCACTGTTCCCTCGTCCAGGACGCGGTCTACCTGTTCCTCGATCCGGTTTTCGAACTCCTTCCCGACGATTTCTTTGGGAGTTTTCCCAACCAGTTCCTCCTTATCGTATCCGAGTCGGTCACAGGCAGTGTCATTGACCGCGGTGAACTGTCCCTCGCTGTCCGTGACGAACACTGCCTCGGGAAGCCCATCGAACAGTGCCTCGTATGCGGTGTTCGATTCCCGGAGCCACCGTTCGTGCCGTTTTCGTTCAGTTATCCTGATGTGCGCCAGGGTCGCGAACCGACCGTCCTCCGTATCGAAACCGACCGCCCACATGAGGAACCACCGTTCGGTTTCCGGACCGTGGCAGGGGTATTCGAGTTTGAACTCGGATCGCTCGCCCTCGAGGATTGCTTCCAGGCCCGCCTTCGCCTGGCGAGCCTTCTCGCTTTCGGAGGGATCGATCGTCGCCAGGTAATCAGTGCCAGCATCCACCGCCGACACTGCCAGGCCGTTCTCGCGAGCGAACTCGTCCCACCGCTCGTTCGTCTCGACGATGGTCCCGTCCCGGTCCAACACTACCATAGAGTGTGGTAATTCCTCGTCCGAGAGGGTCTTGACCGGGAATTTCGTGTTGTTGGTTTCGTCGGGCAACGTATTATTCATTCTTATGGAAAGGAAAGTATTTCATTCCTTGGTTCGTTGGCGATGCGGATCCTGCCCCGTCCTCTCCCCGGCCCGCTCCCGTACCGTCTCGTCGTACTCGCGCAACAACCCGTAGTCGGTCATGGTTGCCATCCCGGCGATCGCGGCCTGGAGGTTGATGCCGATCAGGGGCACGTCGGCGACCGTCACCACGACGTCGGCTTGCAACACCGCCCCTTGCCGGAGCAGTACGTCAACCAGATCGACGAGCGCGTGTTCGTCGTTCTTCTGTGGTTGCATCCCTGGTCACCTCACTCGAACTCCGGGGCGAACGCGTAGGGGGGCCACGGCCCCGTGAACCTGATGGTGACCCCGTCGATCGCGGCGACGTCGTCGAGGCTGTCGCCGAGCGTCTCCTCGTCGTCCTCGCGAGCGAGCACCCCCAGTCGCGTCACCTGGTCGAGTGCTTCGTCGCGGCGTTCCCCGACCAGGGAGCCGTTGGCGTCCACTTCGAGGTACTCCTCGGCCACGGGTTCGACCGCGTCGATCAACTCTTCGATGAGTTCCCCCCGGCGCTCCTGCTTTCGCTCGCGCAGTCGTTGATCGTACTGTCGCTCGAGCATGTAACTCTTTCCTGCGCCGGCCTCGGCTTTCCGACGAGCGAGGTCCTGAAGCTCGGGATCCTCCTCGGACACCCGCGATTCGAAGGGGTCGTCGTCCCAGAGCAGGTGGACCCGGTATTCCCAGTGCCCGGAGAGGGAGTCGAGATGGTCGCCGATCTCGTGACGGTGGGCCGACACCCACCGTTCGACGCCCTCGACTCCCCCTTCGAACACCGTGTCGAACCGCAAGGGGAGTGGCGTCCCGAAGGCGTCCCCGGCGGCGTCCACGACCGACTGGTGGGCGAGCAACCACCGCTTGATCCGGTCCTGGTCGTCGGTGTCGTACAACCCGTCACACGCGTGGGTCACCACGCCGATCCCGTCCACGTCGACCACCTCGACCGACTGCTCGTCGATCCCCGTGACGTCGATCGAAGGGTCCGTCACGTCGCGCGCGTCGACGAGACAGTACACGTATCGGTCGCCGTCAGTCATCGATCGGCGTCCCCCCCGGGCCACCGCCATGTCGCGTCCCGCCGGTGTTCGTGAGGTCCTGGACGGCGTCGTCGATCAGCGAGTCGAGGTCGCCCCGGAGTTCCTCGACCTGCTCTTCGACCCCCTCCTCGTCCTTCAGGCGGTCGATCTCCGCCCACAGGGACTGGATGGTCCGACCGAGGCGTTCGATCTCTTCCTCGCTCAGTTCGCCCGATTCCATCCGGCGGATCGCCTCGCGTTCCAGGGCTTCCACGAGCAGTTCGACCACCGTCAGGACGAGCGCCACCAGTCCCGAGTGGGCGCCGTCCGTGTCCTCGACCGCGACCTCCATCGATCAGCCTCCGTCCTCCGACGAGGACAGGGGTCTGGCCGGTTCCGTCTCCGCCTCGTCGAGCGGTTCGACGTCGGCCGCTTCCTGGATCCGTTCCTCGTCCGTTCCCATCGGGAACTCGAGGCCGTACTCGGCGGCCGTCTCGAAGGACGCGATCGCCGCCCGCAACTGGACGCCCAGCAGTTCCGTGTCCCCGACCGTCACGGCGATGTCGGCGTTGATCACGACGCCCTTGTCCAGCAGCGTTTCCAGCATCTCCGCGAGGTCGCCCTGCGATCGCGTCGGTTTCGGATCGCTCACGACCGGTCACCTCCGTTCGATCCGTCGCTCCCGTCGTCGTCACTCGAGTCGGCGTCGTTCCCTTCGACGGCATCCCGGAGTTTGAGACCGTACAACCGCTCCTTGGCCGGGGTCGTGGAGTGTTTCGGTCGTGGCGGGACCGTCGAGTTCGAGTTGCGGGCCGCGTTCTCGGCGTTCGTTTTCTGCCCCGGCATCGTCGAGTGAGCCGTCGGGTTCGTCTGGTCCTCCTGCCCGTCCTCGCGGTTCGCCGCCGACGTGTCGCGGTTCTTCCGGCGGCGCCGCGCCAGTTCTTCCCGTTGCTGCAGCAGTTTGCGCCGCGCTTTGTCGCGATTCGCCAGTGCTTTTCGTTTCGCCTTGTCCCGTTCGAGGTTCCGCTTGTCAGTGTTGCGTGTCATCGTTTTTCCGCAGGGTGATCTCTAAAATCTGGTTCGTGAAGCTGAGGTCAGTCATGGTCGTTGCGCCCCAGCGGAGCGGAACGGACTCGATGGTCTCGCCCTCGACGGACAGTTCCAGTCGGCTCCCGCCGTCCGCAAGGGACACGTCGACGTCGTTCTCGTCGATGCCCGGCAAATCGGCGACGACGCGAATCGTGTCGTCGCTCTCGTAGACCCGGACGACGTAGCTCGGTTCGGCCGCGTCGGCGTCGAGCTCGATCGTGCGTTTCGGTTCCGGTTCCGGCCGACCTTCGTCACCCTCGTTCAGCACGTCGTCCAGTCCGACCGACACGTCGTACTGGTAATCGACGGTCGTCGATCCGCGTTCGATGCGACCGCCGCCGTGGCGACGACCGCCCTCCTCCTCGTCGATTTCCGAGAGCGATTCGAGGACCGACCGGATCGTCTCCACCAGCGCTTCGACTGCGTCGGACGCGTCGTCGCGGTTCCCGTCGTCGGGACCCTCGTCCTCCGGAGTCATCCTTTCACCTCGATACGACCGTTCATCCGTTCCTGAACCGCCTCGGCCGTCTCGATCTCGGCCTCGAGTTCTGCCTTTCGTCGTTCGTATTCGGCCTTCGACCGTTCGCCGATCTCGAACAGGAGGCGATTCTCTTTGAGGTCGTCCTGCAGCGATTCGATGTCGTACATCTCTTTGAGTGCCATCGTCTGAAGCGTCTCCAGGATCGACATGAACGGTCGAACGAGGAGGTCGTCGACCAGCAGCATCCTCACCCGCCTCCTTTGTCGGCCCCGATGTGGATGTCGACGAAGTTATACGGGGCCCAGGGTCCGGTGTACTGGACGGTGAGGTCGTCCTCGTATGCCGCCTCGATCTCGTCGACCGCGTCGTCGAAGGCGTCCCGTTCGTCCCGATCGACCAGATACGACTTGTTGAGGACGAGTCGGTCGCTGAACAGGTCGTCGTCGGTCCGGTTGATGCAGTGGGGGTCGAGTCGCTCCTCGACGTCCTCGCGGACGGCGTCACCGTCGACGGCGTCCGGATCGTCCGCGACGAGTTTGAGGCCCAGTTCGACGGTCCCGTCGACGTCGTTCAGTGCCTTCCGAAAGGCACGGCGCGCGCCGCGAATCACGCCTTTGAGCGTTCGCGTGTTCTTGAACGCCATCCCGAAACTCATGGGAACCACGGTTCGGCCGTCGCCGTGTTCCATGACGGTCCGGAGCACCTCGTTGTGGCGCTCGACGTCCTCGTCGGTCCGGTCCGGTTCGGTCGTGTCGATGTCCGAGACGATCGCCGAGAATGTCTTGTAGTCGACCGTGTACACGCGCGATGCGCCTGCGACGGCGTCGACGTCCAACTCGAGGTCTTCCTGTTCGATGATGCCGTAAGCGTATACGTTCGTCATGAGTATGGTGTTACTTTCTGCATTGGTAATTTCGGGTGCATCATACCATCTCCAGCAGGACGATCCGGGGAATACATCGTTCGGTGTCAATCCCGACGCCGAGAAGGGGTGTGAAGGGATTCTGTCCCGAGAGAAGGATGGTTTCTTCCTCCCGTTCGAGTTGGAGATGGACGTCAGCGACCCGGTCGGTTCTGGATCGAAGCTCGCTACCGGGCTTCGTGACGATCAATGCGAGGTCATTGTGGACCGTGACGTACTGGGCGAAGTCGTCGAGTTGTGACTCGATTCGCTCATCCATCGCCTCCGTACTGAACGCGTGCAACACTGGTCCGTCGTCCGGGGGACGGATCCGCTCGACCTCCGCCAGGTACGCCGCGTAATCCAGTCCCCGGTTATGGATCCCGTCTCGCAGTCCTTTTCCGCTAGCAGTTCGCGTTTCATCGGTCTGCCCGTCCGGTTCGCCCCTGGATACCAGCCATTCTGATTCTGAAGTTCCATCCTCAGTAGTGTCGTTGATTCCCGTAGGGGGCACGAAGACCGCACAAAATCGCTCGAATACCTCCGGGGAAACGGCGGCACTGAGATCACCCTGGAGTAACCCAGGGCTGGTCTCGCGTGGCGGGACGACCGCCACTCCCCGTTCCTGGGCGAGGAAATTCCTGATCGTCGGGAGCGTCACGAGCGTCCACGCGTCTCGAGGGAGATCCGGGCCGAGCTCGGCATGTACAACACTCCCGCGGTTGTACCCATCCGAGAGCAGCGTATCGAGCGTGTCGATTCCCGTTGCGAACGTCGACTTCGTGCCCGACGTGGGTTCCCATTGTTCGGTGCCGGTTGCTGCCCTGATCGCCGATATCTGGATCGGGGAAAAGCTACGGTATCTCCCGTCGACGAGCGAAAACGGCTTCGACCGATTGCCGATATGGACCCCCCGAAGCTTTTCGAGGCGGAGCGTTCTGATCGTTTGACCCGTATCGTTCTCGTCGACGTGAAGCCGAGCGACTCCGTCCGTGATATACTCGAGGGAACTTTCGGCCGTGTCCTCTACCACGAGCAACAGATCGATCTCCTCCCGCCGTGCCAGGGTAGCCAGTCGCTCCACCAGCACCTCGTCCTCGACTTGCTCGCGGGGGGACCGACTCAGTGACTCCTGTATCAATTCCCAACTGTCGAACGCGAGGACGAGCCCATGACTGACGTCGTTAACGGATCGAACCCAGTCCAGGAACGTGTCCGTCGAGAGATCGTCGAACGGAAACTCGACATCCATCGGCGTGTCGAATGGGTCTCGTGACAGGTCGAGCACGTTCGTCCGGTCGAGTGAGGGATATCCACCGAGGTACAATCGCTGAATGGCGTCCTCGTCGATTCGCGACGAAACGTACAGCGCCTCGTCAGGACCGCGTGCGAGCGAATCGAGTACACGGAGGGTAAACAACGTCTTCCCGGTTCCCGGTGCACCAGTAACCAGTAACGACTGTCCGGCGTTTTCGGTGAAGAATCGTTTTACTTCACGCGGTAGTAGCTCGAACCCGGAGTGATCGAACGACGCCGTTATACCGGTTCGTTTCATCATCGTATCAGTCTGGACTCGTTCTCAAATACTGGTTGTATAGCCAACCCCTTAGAGTCCGCCCCGATTTCGAAGAGCGTTACGCTTGACGAAACGGGAGACGAAACGGCAACTGAAACGATACTGATGTATTTGTCACTGGGTGTTCCACGTGGAAGTGGAGGTAGATGGAAGACAATGGCACAACCCGACAGTTCAAGCCTCGCTGAAGTACTGGATCGCGTTCTCGACAAGGGCGTCGTCGTCGACGTCTGGGCACGGATCTCTCTGGTCGGTATCGAAATTCTGACCGTCGAGGCACGTGTCGTGGCTGCGTCGGTTGACACGTTCCTCCATTACGCAGAAGAGATAGCGAAGATCGAACAGGCCGAACTGACGGCCGGCGCGGAAGCCTAACCGGTCGACAGACCCTGGGAGGCTCACACGAACAACTATCGGTTTTTTGCTACACAACGCACCATGAGCGTCAACGACAAACTCGATGCGTTCGAAAAGGAGGGAGAAGCGTTCGATCAAGCACGCGAGGAGTTCGAGGCATACGCGGACGAGTTCGCGAACGAGGTCGAGGAAAAGCGGGACGTGTCCGACCTGCACGCCGAGTTCGATTCGATGCGACGTCGGTTCGAGACGACCGAGGACGCGTTTGTCGCCTATCGAGATACCTTTGAAGGGAACGTGGACGCGTTTCACGACGCGGTCGAGGCGTACCGGAACGACGAGTTCGCGGACTACTCCGCAGCGTTCGAGGCCGATGTCGCGGAGATCCGTGACGTCGGCACCCTGATGGAGGCGATCGCGGACTTGCGTGCAGCGTTCGAGGCAGTTGAGGAAGAGTTCGACGATTACGGCGACGAGTTCCGGGAGGCCGTCGAGATGTATCGCGACGACGTCGAAGTCAGACGGGACGACCTCGACGACTACGCCGATACGTTTGCGGCCGACGTCGCAGCAATCAAGGACGTCGGGGCGATGATTACGGCGATCCAGACCCTGCGCGAAGAGTTCGACGACGTCGAGGATGCGTTCGACGACTACTCCGCCGAGTTCCGGACGGCAGTCACGTCCGTAGAGGGCGCCATCGACGACCTGCGGGCCGACTTCGACGACGAAGCCGACGCGTTCGACGAGTATGCCCGGGACTTCCAGGAAGAAGACGTCGCTGCGTTCCTCGACGCGGTCGACGAATTTACCGAAGAGACGGCCGAGGCACGCGCTGCATTCGAGGCGTACGTCGAGACTTTCTACGGGTTCGAAGTGACAGAAAGCGTTCCCGAAACCGAGGACAAAGAGGAGGGGGACACGGGGGCCGAAGCCGACGAGGCCGCCGAGGAAGCGACCGACGTCGAGGAGACACCCGAGGAAGAACCCGAGGAAACTAACGCCGAAGAGACAGAAGCGGAGTCCGCGACACGGGATTTCGGAACGGAGTCCGAGACAACGGAACCCGTCGGGTTGGGTGGAGAGGAGGAAGTACAAAAGGAAGAGGAAGCTACAGACGAAGAGCCCGAAGACATGGTCCAATGTCGCGTCTGTGGCGAGTACTACCAGGCGATCACGGAGCCCCATCTCCGGACCCACGACATGACGATCGAGGAGTATCGCGAGGAATACGGCGAAGACGTCCCCCTACGGCCGGATGAAGAATGACACGTAAGTCGGGGTCGGACGACCGAAAGGTGCGAGGATCGAAGATCCGGACGTCCAAAACGAACAAACAACAGGACCGGCGGCAGAAAGAACTGCAGCGGATGAGCCAGTCCGTCGACGATGGGGCGGAAGAACTCGAACGGTCGGATCTGTCGGAATCGGTCGCCATCGCCGAACAGCCGTTCATCGAGACCGACGAGATCCGGCAACTGAAACGTCGGTTACACCGGTGGCTAGAAGCGGACCGCCCGGTCCACCTCATCGGTCCGACAGGGTGCGGGAAGACGGCCCTGGCGATCGACGCGGCCCGAGAACGGGACCGCCCTGTCGTGTGGATCAACGGCGACGCCGAGTTGAACACGAGCGACCTCGTCGGCGAGTACGCCGAGGAGGAACGCTACTCGGAACGGGACAAATACATCCACAACGTCGTCAAGAGCAAGGACATCATCCGGGACCGATGGGTCGACAACCCACTCACGCTCGCCGTCCGTGACGGCGGGACCCTGGTCTACAACGAGTTCTCCCGAACGAAACCGGTCGCGAACAACGTCCTGTTGTCGGTCTTCGAGGAAGGGGTGCTCGAACTCCCGGGCAAGCGTGGTGGGTCGCGGTACGTCGAAGTCCATCCGGAATTCCGGGCGATCCTCACCTCGAACTCCGTCGAATACGCCGGCGTTCACGAGCCCCAGGACGCGTTGCTCGATCGACTCGTCGGCGTCCACATGGATTTCTACGATTACGAGTCGGAAGTGAAGATCGTCAGCGAACATCTCGACGAGGGGCTCACGCAGTCGCAAATCGAGTCTGTTGTAGCTGTGTTCCGGGAACTCCGAGACGAACTCGACATCACCGTCGGCACACGCGCCGAGATCATGGCGGCGGAGGGCCTCGCAGCGGCCGGCCTAGAAGACGAGGGGACCGTTCGAGACGTCTGCGTCGACGTTCTCGCCTCGAAAGTTGCGGAGTACGACGAGGTTGAGGACCTCCGTGATCGCATCGACGACGTCCTCGAAGCGAGCGAACTGCCGATCTAATCGCCAGTTTTAGCCTTTCGGCCACGAAGGAAACACCGATGACCGAAACCCCAGCCGAGGACGATTCAGAGGAACCACGGCCGTCGAGCGACGAATCCCCGCTCGACGGAAACGATGGGGGTGAAACCCTTTCGGACGCGGACGCGACCGCGGATACGTCGTCGGGCGAGATGGACATGCTCGACGCGCGCCAGGTGGCGATCGACGGTGCCGAGCAACTACTAGACCATCCGGTTGAGGACGTCATCAAGGTGGAATCGACCGACGGTGGCTGGCGCGTCGTCATTGAAGTTCTCGAACGCGAAGCCGTCCCGGACACCCAGGACATCCTCGGCCGTTACGAATTCTCGATTGGGGCCGACGGGAACCTCTCCGGCTACGAACTCAGCGAACGATACCGCCGGGACGAACTCAAGGAAGAACTGTAGTTCAGAACGGCCGTTCGAGTACGACGGTGTCCGCGCGGCTCGGACCCATCCCGACCGCGTACAGCGGCGTCCCGACCTCGTCGCTCACGTACTCCAGGTAGGTCCGCGCGTTCTCCGGGAGCGCGTCGTAGCCCTCCTCGGCCACCCGCGACCAGTCGACGTCGTCCCAGCCGTCGAACGTCCGGAGGTTCGGTTCGCACTCGCCCCAGCGCTCGGTCGTCGCGGGCATGGTGAAGACCTCCTCGCCGTCGAGGTCGTAGGAGTGTGCGACCTGCACCTCGTCCAGGCCGGCGAGGACGTCGACGTGGTTGACGACGATCCCGGTGAATCCGTTGACGCGTGCGGCGTGCCGGAGCATCGGCACGTCGAGCCACCCGACGCGGCGCGGGCGACCAGTCACGGTGCCGTACTCGCCGCCCTCGTCGCGGATGTACTCGGCCGTCTCGCCCTCGAGTTCGGTCGGGAGCGGTCCCGTCCCCACGCGGGAGAGGTACGCCTTCACGACGCCGACGACCTCGCCGTCCCCGATCGTCGTCGGCCCGAGGCCGGTGCCGGTGCAGGCGCCGCCGGCGCTGGAGTTGGAGGACGTGACGTAGGGATAGATGCCGTGATCGATGTCGATCGAGGTGCCCTGGGCGCCCTCGAACATGACGTTCGCCCCGGACTCGATCCGGTCGGCGAGGAAGTGTCCGGCGTTGACCGTCATGTCCTCCTCGGCCAGGCGCTCGCCGTACTCGCGGTACTGTTCGTAGAGGGCGTCGACGTCGAACGCCTCCCCGGCGTCGAGGCCGAAGACGTCCTCGACCAGCGCGCGCTTCTGGGGGACGACGTACTCCAGGCGCTGGCGGAGCACGTCCGGATCCAGGAGGTCGCCGATCCGGACCCCGCGGCGACCGGCCTTGTCCTCGTAGGTCGGGCCGATGCCCCGACCGGTCGTGCCGGCGTCGAGGTCGCCCTCGCTCTTGGCCTCCTCCTCGATCCCGTCGAGACGACGGTGGTAGGGGAAGATCACGTGCGCGCGTCTGGCGACCTTGACCTCCGGATCGAGGCCGCGGTCGCGAAGGCCGTCGATCTCGTCGAAGAGCGTCTCGGGGTTGACGACGCAGCCGTTTCCGAGGACGCCCACTTTGCCGCGAACGGCCCCGCTGGGGACCAGCGAGAGTTTGTACTCCTCGCCGCCCTCGACGACGGTGTGGCCGGCGTTGTCTCCACCTTGATATCGGGCGACGACGTCGGCCTCGTCGCCGAACAGGTCGACGACGCGCCCCTTCCCTTCGTCACCCAGCTGGGAGCCGACGACGGTTACGGTCATGACAGGGGTCCGTTTTACCGCTCGCGATAAACCCATTTCGGTATTCCTGACCCAGGGTTTGGCGGGGAAATCACGATCCGGTCCGCCGGCCGCCACGACCCGATGGATCCCCCAATAGGCTCCCGTCGGCCAACGGGTCGAACCACAAAACATATCAGAGGGCCATGCAAATCGTCAACACGTCATTGTTTTGTCGGCGGGATCATACAATAACCTTTAAACCCTCCTAAAGACAAGTTAACAAGTGCCATGATAGACCGATTGGAGAAGGAAGTCGACATGTTGGAACGACATCTGCAGGTATTGCGGATGGTCATCAACAACGAACCGATCGGCATCGTGAAGATGTCGAACGAGACGGGCTACCCCCACCACAAGGTTCGCTACTCCCTTCGGGTTCTCGAGGAAGAAAACCTCATCGAGCCCTCGAGCCAGGGGGCGATCACCACGGACCGGACGACGGAGTTCGTCGACGATCTGGACGGCAAGCTCAACGACCTCGTCGGCAAGCTCGACGAAATGAAGATCGAGGAGTCCCCGGAAGCCGAAAGCTAGAGTTCGGGCACGTTGACGTGGAAGTTCCCCTCCCTGGTCTCGACCAGACAGAGGTGGTAGCCGCGCTTCCTCGATAGCTTCACGAAGCTCTTTCTCGAGTCACGACTCAGGAGGCTCCCGCTCGTCGCCTCGGCGGCCACCTCGAGCGCCCCCGGATCGAAGAAGCTCGTCGTCACCATAAAGGCCGCCCCGAGGTCGTCGTGTGCCTCCTTGACCGCCGTCGCGGATTCCTGGAGGGACACCATCATGTTCTCGGTCGCCGCGTCGAGCGAGTCGTTGAGGTTGGCGATGATGAGCGGGTTGCCCATTCTGTCCCGCGCGACGACGTCGAAATCGCGTTCGAGCACCCCGTCGTCATCGTCATCGGTCGGGATCTCGACGGTCCCCATGCACTCGACGCGATCGATCTTCGGGATGGCGTCGAAGAGTTCGTCCATCGTCTTGGCGTTGCCGGTGTTCCTGATCTCGAAGGGGAGGTCCCGGAGGAGCCACTCGACGAACTCGAAGTGGATCGACTCCTTGAGGAACTGGTCGTACGGAGTCCCGTCGACCGCGACGTTCGTCGCGTCGAAGTTCGTGTGGTGTTCGAGGCGCAGGTTCGCGTTCAACGCCTCGGCGTCAGCGTCCCCCGCGTGGACGTCCTCGAGGGTCGCCTGCCCCTTCGAGTCGTATCGCAGGAACAGGTTCGTCGCCGAGAGCGCCTGCGTCGCCGACATCTCCCGACTCCCTCCCGACGTTTCGCCGGCCGAACCGGCGGCGTCCGACTCCAGGGTCGCCTCGAGGTCCTCGATCTGGGATTCGAGCGCCACGATCTCGTCCTCGAGTTCCTCGACGCGGTTTCGCAATCGCTCGTTCTCCTCCTCGACCGATTCCTTCTCCCGCTCGAGTTCGTCGCGCTCGGACTCCAGCGTCTTCCGTTTCTCTTCCAGGTCAGAGACGCGTTGCTGGAGGCGATCGATCTCGTCCTCCCGTTCGAGGGTTTCCTGCTCGTGCGGCTTCTCGATGGAGCCGCCGGCGGGGGATCCGCGATCGGGTCGGCCCGCCTGTCCTCCCGACCGCCCTCGGTCCGGGCGCTCCCGGCTCTGTCCGTTCGACGGCCGGTCAGGTTTCGGCCGGTCGGGCGTCTGTCGGCCGTTCGCTCCCGCGGCGTTCGTCGACTCGTCCGGGTCCTCGCTCCGGTCCGGATCGATCGAGGGGATCCGGCGGGTTTCCCGCCATTCGGCCTCCCGCTCGAACCGCGGCTCGTCCTCGGCGTCGGGTTCGGTTCCACGCTGGTCCGACCTGCCGCCAGCGCGTTCGGGCCGTCCCTCGGGCGGGGATCTCGGTTCGGCCGACTCGCGCGGCCGTCCCTCGTTCCGTCGGGCGGCGGAGCGTCTCGGTTCGCTCTCCTGGTCGCGGTCGTCTCGCGAGTCGCGGTTTCGGTCCGCCGATTCCCGGGACCCGGAGTCGGCCGATTCCGGAGTCACGGTGGCCTCCTCGCGAGCGTCTCGAGGAGCCGTCGCCGACCCCTGTCCGGTCTGTTCGGTCGATCGATCCTCCCCGGTATCGGCTCGTCCCTCGTCGGGGGACCCGTCCGGGGCGTCTTTCGAATCCGTTCCGGACGTTCCTTCGGACCGGGACGCGGCTTCGGTCCCGGACCCGGTCTCGTCGGTCGTGGCCTCGGTCGGCGAATCGGCCGTGACTCTTTCGGTTTCCTCGACTTCGGTCCGCTCCTCGTCGCCCGGCGCCGTCGCGGCTTCGTCGGTCGGGCCGTCGGGTTCGGTCGTTCCGGTCGCCCGGTCGTCGTCGGCCTCCTCATCCAGGGACCCCCCGGGGCCCCCGGACGTCGACTCGTCCGTCCGCTCCTTTCCCTCGTCGGCTTCCTCCGACACCGCGGCCCCGGCGGCGTCCGCACTTCCCGCCGCTCCCGCGACATCTTCGCCTTCGGGGTCGGGGAGTTCGGTGACCTCGATGTCGACCGCCTTGACCTCGTAGATGCCGACCTCGTCGTTCGCGCGTTCGAAGGCCTCGTCGCCGGTCTTCAGCCGTTCGCTGCTCCCGATGAACGCGACCGGCAGCGCGCGCCCGCCGTAAAAACAGACGTAGTAGTCGCCGCTGAGGACGTTCTCGCTCAGCTCGATATAGCCCGTGAACGACCCGTCGGACAGGGTCTCCTTCGCCTCCGCGATCGGCGTGTCGTTGGTGTAGTATTGCGCCTGGGTTTCGCCGCCTTTCTCCTGCATCGCGAACAGGAGCGGCAGCGCCGGGTCCGGGGCCTCGTACGCGGTCAGCGGCAGCCCATCCAGGTCGTCGAGGTCTCCCCCGGACAGGCCGACGATCCGTCCGTTGAGTACGAACGCCCAGGTCCCACCGCCCGTGACCACGCCCGAAAACTCCTGGTCGGCGAGGTCCCGGAGGCCGTCCAGCCCGGCCGCGCAGGGAGTCTCCTCCCAGTCGTCCACGCGTTCCCGCGTGCGAGAGTCCATACACCCACCAAGCCCCAAGCGAAACTAATAGCTTTCGCGCTCGGGGCCGAAACCCAAAATTGACGATAGATCTCGCCGGCGTTCGGGAACTCAGATCTTGTTTTCGGCGTCCTCGGCCAGTTCCTGCATCCGCTTGCCGAGTCGGCCGGCGCTGGAGAACTCGCCCTCGCTCATGGCCGACGCGAGAGCGTTCCCGAGGACGAACACCGCGTGTTTGTGCTCGCTCTTCGACTTGTGGACGTGCGACGGATCGACGTCGAGCTGGTAGTAAGCGTCGAACAGCTCCTCGTCGACCTCCTCGCGTTCCTTGAAGTGCTCCATGATGATGACCATCTGCTCGTGGAGCTCGAGCAACTCGTCCTTGTGCATGGGTGAAGTAAGGCTCCGGAGGCGATTTAAGACTTGTTGTAAATATTTGCCATACTCGGGCCGAGGCCCCCACGAACGGCGGAATTCGGGCTATCCGGATCCGCTCGCGATCGGCGGGTAACCAACCGTTAAATGCCAGGGCGTCGAACCAACCGCCGATGCGGACGCTCCGGCTCGAACTGGACGAGGGGACGGTCGAGCGCCTCGCCACCGAACGGGAGTTGCTCGGCTTCGAGGACGTCGAGTCCTATCTCGCGTGGATCGTCGACAACCGGACGAACATCGCCGGCGACGGCGACGGCAAAGGGGACGGCGACCGCGACCAACTCCTCTCGGCTTACGCCGAGCGCGTCGAGGAGCTCGAACGCCAGGTCGAGGAAACGGACGAGCCGGCGGACGGGTTCGACGGTGGCCTCACGCCGGAACGGGTCAAGCGGATCGCCGACGACGACCTGTCCCGCAACGTCGACGAACTCAACGGGGTCGCGACGGCCCGGGTCGACGAGATGGCCCGCCGGGCGGTCGCCCGGACCAGGAAACGGCTGGGTCGCGAGGTCGGCACCGGCCTCAGCTATCGCTCGACGACCGCCATGAGCGACGACGTCAGGCCGGGCGAGGACGTCGCCGACATCGACGCGATCGACGTTCCGGGATCCGAGGACGACGTCGTCGAGCGCCGGCGGGAGGCCGTCGGCGCGGCGCTGGCGTACCTCCGCGACGAGACCGAGGCGACGCGGTCGGACTTCGTCGACGCCCTGTACGAGGCCTATCCCGCCGGATACGGGAGCGAAACCGGCTGGTGGAACTGTATCAAACGCGGGTTGAAACAGGTGTCGGCCGTGAAGGGCGGCGAGGGCCGACGCAAGTGGACGTACGAACCGGCCCCCGGGATCACCGACACGCGCGGCGTGACCGTCACCCGGCTGTCCGACTCCGAGTGAGGACGCTGGCCCGCGGCCGGACCGATCGAGCGGGGTCGTCACGGCAGAACCGTTATCAGCGACCCAGACGGACTACCGACGATGGTTTCACAGCAGCGCCGCATAGGCTACTACCT